>NZ_CP108352.1:6911979-7212500 GCF_036237275.1 Streptomyces sp. NBC_01353
TCAAGCTCCCGGTGCGCCGTATCCAGCTCCAGTTCTTCGGCGGTGTGTCCGAGATCGAGAAGGAGAGCGAGACCCCCGGCCGCGAGTTCGTCCTCGCCTTCGTCGGCCCCCTGCTCTCCCTGGTCCTCGCCGGCGTCTTCTACCTCACCCTGTACGCCGTCGAGCCCGGCACCGTCCCCGGCGTCCTGCTCGCCGGGCTCATGATCTCCAACCTGATCGTGGCGATCTTCAACCTGCTGCCCGGTCTCCCCCTCGACGGGGGCCGGATGCTCCGCGCCGTCATCTGGAAGATCACCGGCAAGCCCATGGCCGGCACCGTCGCCGCCGCCTGGGTCGGCCGCGCCCTCGCCGTCGCCGTCCTCATCGGCCTCCCCCTCCTCACCCGCACCGGCGCCCTCGGCAACTCCACCGAGGACATCAGCGGCATGGACACCGTCACGGACGCCCTGCTCGCCGCGATCCTCGCCGCGATCATCTGGACCGGAGCCGGCAACAGCCTGCGCATGGCCCGGCTCCGTGAGCACCTCCCCGAACTCCGAGCCCGCACGCTCACCCGGCGCGCCATCCCCGTCGAGCCCACCACCCCGCTCTCCGAGGCCCTGCGCCGCGCCAACGAGGCCGGAGCCCGCGCCCTGGTCGTCGTCGACGGTCAGGGCAGCCCCACCGGCCTGGTCCGCGAGAGCGCCATCGCCGGCGTCCCGCAGCACCGCCGCCCCTGGGTCGCCGTCAGCACCCTCGCCCAGGACCTCACCGACGGCATGAGGGTCCCCGCCGACCTCACCGGCCAGCCACTCCTCGACCACCTCCGCACCAGCCCGGCCACCGAGTACCTGGTCGTCGAGGAGACCGGAGAGATCTACGGAGTGCTCTCCACCAACGACGTGGAACGCGCCTTCGTCAAGGCCATGGCAAGACCCTCCGCGTAACCCCGGTAGTCTGGTCACATGTCCGAACCGACCGGTGCCGCCCGCCGTCGCGGGCCCTTCAAGGTCGGGGACCAGGTCCAGCTCACCGACCCCAAGGGACGCCACTACACGTTCACGCTCGAGGCCGGGAAGAATTTCCACACCCACAAGGGTTCCTTCCCCCACGACGAGCTGATCGGTGCTCCCGAGGGCAGTGTTGTCCGTACCACGGGAAACGTCGCCTACCTCGCGCTGCGCCCCCTGCTCCCCGACTACGTCCTGTCCATGCCCCGCGGCGCCGCCGTGGTCTACCCCAAGGACGCGGGGCAGATCCTGGCCTTCGCCGACATCTTCCCCGGCGCCCGCGTCGTGGAAGCCGGGGTGGGCTCGGGCTCGCTCAGCAGCTTCCTCCTGCGCGCCATCGGCGACAGCGGAATGCTGCACTCCTACGAGCGCCGCGAGGACTTCGCCGAGATCGCCAAGGGGAATGTCGAGCGCTACTTCGGCGGCCCGCACCCCGCCTGGCAGCTCACCGTCGGCGACCTCCAGGACAACCTGTCCGACACCGACGTGGACCGCGTCATCCTGGACATGCTCGCTCCCTGGGAGTGCCTGGAGGCCGTCTCCAAGGCCCTCGTCCCCGGCGGCATCCTCTGCTGCTACGTGGCGACCACCACCCAGCTCGCCCGCACCGTGGAGTCCATCCGTGAGTTCGGCTGCTACGCCGAGCCGCAGCCCTGGGAATCCATGATCCGGAACTGGCACGTGGAGGGCCTGGCCGTCCGCCCGGACCACCGCATGATCGGCCACACCGGCTTCCTGGTCACCGCCCGCCGCCTCGCGGACGGCGTCGAGCCGCCCATGCGCCGTCGCCGTCCCGCCAAGGGCGCGTACGGCGAGGACTACGAAGGCCCCAACAAGGGCTGACGCCCCGACAACGAAGGTGTGCCGCCGTCGAGTTCTCGCCCCCGAGCGGGGAACTCGACGGCGGCACCTTCACGTTCGGCATCTTTGCGGACAGCCCGCACCCCACCTGTTCCACCTGCCTGTGACGTGTGGCACGATGCCCGCAACTCCTTCCGCACCACCGTCACAGGAGACATCCCGCGTGCAGCCCCCCGCCGTCCCGGACCTCGCGCACACCCACGCCCGGCCGGTGCACTGGCTGGCCACCGCGACCGCCATGGCCGCCGTCGTGGCCGCCGCCGGCCTGCTGCAGCCCGGCGCCGCCACCGCCACCACGACGACCGCGGGCAGCGGGACGACCGCCCCACGGCCCGCCCCCGACGCCGCGACGGCCGACTACCCCCTGCAGTGCGGGGGAGCCCCCGTCAAGATCGCCCAGCGGGCGACAGGGGACCTCGACGGAGACGGAAACCCGGAAACCGTCGCAGTCGTACACTGCGAAGCCGGATCGGGAACGCCTCCCCACGCCGTCTACGTCCTGACCCACGCCAAGACCGGGCCGGACGCGCGCGTGGTCGCGACCCTCGTCGAGTCCTCGGAGCAGAAGAGCGTCTCGGGACTCGCCGTACACGACCGGGCGGTCACCGCCACGCTGCTCGGCTACTCGTCCCCGGACGTACCCAGTTGCTGCCCCGACGAGCAGGAACGCGTCAGCTGGCGCTGGCGGGGCGGAAGCTTCGTCCGCGCCGCTCAGGCCGACGCGAGGAGTGTGTGACGGGTCACTCCGCGTCAGGGCCGTAGACCTCGACCCTGTCCGAAACCCGGCGCACATGGATGCAGTCGCCCGGGCACTCCTTCGCCGAGTCCACGACGTCCTGGAGCAGCGGCAGCGGCACCGGCGTCGATGCCCCGGCGTCCTGCAGCAGCTCGTCGTCCGGGCTCTTCACATAGGCGAGCCCGTCGATGTCCAGCTCGAAGACCTCGGGAGCGTACTGCGCGCAGATCCCGTCCCCGGTACAGAGATCCTGGTCGATCCAGACCTCCAGCGCCTCGCCGGCGCCCGTCGTCGGGGCCTCGTGCTGCACGGTCATGTCTCCTGCCGTTCCTGAGCGTCGAAAGAGATCGTTCTTCTAAGTCCGGCCAAGCCTGACGGGTGTTGACCACTCACGACGATACAACCGCCCGCTTTCCGATGTTGATGGGTGGGTATTCCACTGGCGTGAGGGGAAGCGCAAGGGTGAAGATCGGACACGCCTCGACAGTCTTTGTGATCTAGGGGTTTCAATCACCACCCACGCAGGTAGGGTCAGGAAGCGTCCAGCTCCCCTTGGAGGAGGTGAGGACCGTGGCAGCCCACGACGACGACATCAACCGCGGCATCCGGCCGGGGCGGGGGTCTGAAGACCCCGCCGGCCAGGTTGCCTATCTCGAGCAGGAAATCGCCGTCCTGCGCCGCAAGCTCGCCGACTCTCCGCGTCATACGAGGATTCTCGAAGAGCGGATCGTCGAGCTGCAGACAAACCTGGCCGGCGTGTCCGCGCAGAACGAGCGGCTCGCCAACACACTCCGTGAGGCCCGCGACCAGATCGTGGCCCTCAAGGAGGAGGTCGACCGGCTCGCACAGCCACCGGCAGGCTTCGGTGTCTTCCTGCACGCCAACGAGGACGGCACCTGCGACATCTTCACCGGAGGCCGGAAGCTCCGGGTGAACGTCAGCCCCAGCGTCGAGCTCGACGAGCTCAGGCGCGGCCAGGAAGTCATGCTCAACGAGGCGCTCAACGTGGTCGAGGCCATGGAATTCGAGCGCGCCGGGGACATCGTCACCCTCAAGGAGATCCTCGAGGACGGCGAGCGCGCCCTGGTGATCGGGCACACGGACGAGGAACGGGTGGTCAGGCTCGCCGAGCCGCTGCTGGACATCACCATCCGCCCCGGCGACGCCCTCCTGCTCGAACCCAGGTCCGGCTACGTCTACGAAGTGGTCCCCAAGAGCGAGGTCGAAGAGCTCGTCCTCGAAGAGGTCCCCGACGTCGACTACACCAAGATCGGCGGCCTCGGCGGCCAGATCGAGATGATCCGGGACGCGGTCGAGCTTCCGTACCTCTACCCGGACCTCTTCAAGGAGCACGAACTGCGGCCCCCGAAGGGCATCCTGCTCTACGGTCCGCCCGGCTGCGGCAAGACGCTGATCGCGAAGGCCGTCGCCAACTCCCTTGCCAAGAAGGTCGCCGAGGTCACCGGCCAGCCCGCCGGAAAGTCCTACTTCCTCAACATCAAGGGCCCGGAACTCCTCAACAAGTACGTCGGCGAGACCGAGCGGCACATCCGCCTCGTCTTCCAGCGTGCCCGTGAGAAGGCGAGCGAGGGCACCCCCGTCATCGTCTTCTTCGACGAGATGGAGTCCCTCTTCCGCACCCGCGGATCCGGAGTCAGCTCGGACGTCGAGAACACGATCGTTCCGCAGCTGCTCGCCGAGATCGACGGTGTGGAGGGCCTGGAGAACGTCATCGTCATCGGCGCCTCGAACCGCGAGGACATGATCGACCCCGCGATCCTGCGGCCCGGCCGGCTCGACGTCAAGATCAAGATCGAGCGTCCGGACGCGGAGGCCGCGAAGGACATCTTCGCGAAGTACCTCACGTCTTCGCTGCCGCTGCACGCCGACGACCTCTCCGAGCACCAGGGCTCGAAGGAGGCCGCCGCCCACGGAATGATCCAGTCCGTGGTCGAGCAGATGTACGCGGAATCCGAGGAGAACCGCTTCCTCGAGGTCACGTACGCCAATGGCGACAAGGAAGTCCTCTACTTCAAGGACTTCAACTCCGGAGCGATGATCCAGAACATCGTGGACCGGGCCAAGAAGATGGCCATCAAGGCCTTCCTCGACCACAACCAGAAGGGCATCCGCGTCTCCCACCTCCTCCAGGCCTGCGTGGACGAGTTCAAGGAGAACGAGGACCTGCCCAACACCACCAACCCCGACGACTGGGCCCGAATCTCCGGAAAGAAGGGCGAGCGGATCGTCTTCATCCGCACCCTTGTCACCGGAAAGCAGGGCGCGGACACCGGGCGCTCCATCGACACGGTGGCGAACACCGGTCAGTACCTGTAGATCGCACACCGGCTGCGGATGTCCGGAACCTCGGACATCCGCAGCCGTCGTATTCCACCTCAGCAAAACAGTGAATCGATCTCCCCACCGGCGCGGAGTCGCTCTAGGCTCGTCGGTACTTGTTGCGCCGCACCCGAAGGGGAGCGCCGCCGGGCAAGGAGGGCCGCATGACCGTACGGCGAGTAATGGGCATCGAAACGGAGTACGGGATCTCCGTTCCGGGCCACCCGAACGCCAATGCCATGCTCACCTCGTCCCAGATCGTCAACGCCTATGCGGCGGCGATGCACCGGGCGCGCCGCGCCCGCTGGGATTTCGAGGAGGAGAATCCGCTGCGGGACGCCCGCGGCTTCGACCTCGCCCGCGAGGCCGCCGACTCCAGCCAGCTCACCGACGAGGACATCGGCCTGGCCAACGTGATCCTCACCAACGGAGCCCGGCTCTACGTGGACCACGCCCACCCGGAATACAGCGCCCCCGAGGTCACCAACCCCCGCGACGCCGTCCTCTGGGACAAGGCCGGCGAGCGGATCATGGCAGAGGCCGCCGAACGGGCCGCCCAGCTCCCCGGTGCCCAGCCCATCCACCTCTACAAGAACAACACCGACAACAAGGGCGCCTCCTACGGCACGCACGAGAACTACCTGATGAAGCGGGAGACCCCCTTCTCGGACATCGTGCGCCACCTGACACCCTTCTTCGTCTCCCGCCAGGTCGTCACCGGCGCCGGCCGCGTCGGCATCGGGCAGGACGGCCGCGAGCACGGCTTCCAGATCAGTCAGCGCGCCGACTACTTCGAGGTCGAGGTGGGCCTGGAGACCACCCTCAAGCGCCCCATCATCAACACGCGCGACGAGCCGCACGCGGACGCCGAGAAGTACCGCCGACTCCACGTGATCATCGGCGACGCGAACCTCTCGGAGATCTCCACCTACCTCAAGCTGGGCACCACGGCACTGGTCCTGTCGATGATCGAGGACTCCTTCATCAACGTGGACCTCGCCGTCGACCAGCCCGTACGCACCCTCCACCAGGTCTCCCACGACCCGACGCTCCAGCACCTGATCACGCTGCGCAGCGGCCGGACGCTCACCGCGGTCCAGCTTCAGATGGAGTACTTCGAGCTGGCCAGGAAGTACGTGGAGGAGCGCTTCGGCGCCGACGCCGACGAACAGACCAAGGACGTCCTGATCCGCTGGGAGGACACGCTCAACCGGCTCGAACACGATCCGATGAGCCTGGCCGGCGAGCTGGACTGGATCGCCAAGCGGGAGCTCATGGAGGGCTACCGCCGCCGCGACAACCTGGAGTGGGACGCGGCCCGGCTGCACCTCGTGGACCTGCAGTACGCCGACGTACGCCCCGAGAAGGGCCTGTACAACCGCCTGGTGGCCCGTGGGCGCATGAAGCGGCTCCTGGACGAGACCGAGGTCGAAAGGGCCGAGACGAAGCCTCCGGAGGACACCAGGGCCTATTTCCGGGGCCGCTGCCTGGAGCAGTACGCGGACGACGTCGCGGCCGCCTCCTGGGATTCGGTGATCTTCGACCTCCCGGGCCGTGACTCGCTCCAGAGGGTGCCGACCCTGGAGCCCCTGCGGGGCACCAGGAACCATGTGAAGGAGCTTCTGGACCGGTGCAGGACCGCGGAGGAACTGGTCCGCGTCCTGTCGGGCGGCTGAGAGCGTGGCGCCCGGCGCGGCTGAAATGGCCGGCCGCTGGGAATCATGGGACTAGTGCCCGGACGTTGTACCAAACTGCGGGGCCGAAGTCAGACCTGGCTTGTAGGGTCTGATCTTGAGAGACCCAACCGAGCGGGCCGATTCGAGCGGGGTGAGGGATATGGCGACCAAGGACACCGGCGGCGGACAGCAGAAGGCGACGCGTTCCACGGAGGAGGTCGAGGAGACGACCGCGGAGGCGAGCTCCGACCTCCAGGAACGCCAGGAGAAGCTGAGCGACGACGTGGACTCCGTGCTGGACGAGATCGATGATGTGCTCGAGGAGAACGCCGAGGATTTCGTGCGATCCTTCGTTCAGAAGGGTGGGGAGTGATCTCGCCTTTGATTTAAGGGTGAGATCGCCCTAGGGGGGTCAATGTCTGAAGGTTTCAAGCGGTGTAGTCGATGCGGGGAGACGAAGCCGCAGGAGGCTTTCGCGAGCAATAGGGCCATGCGAGACGGCCTGCAGTGCTACTGCAGGCCGTGCGCCGCGAACTACCATCAGCAGCGTCAGAAGGCCAAAGGCAAGAACGTGCGGCCCAGAGTCGAGGCGCCCGACGGGCACAAGTACTGCCGCCGTTGCGGTGAGGCTAAGCCGCACTCGGATTGGGATCGCAACAAGACCGCTTCCGACGGATTGTCCACACGGTGCAAGACGTGCCGTGCAATCGAAGGTCGGGCCCGCCATCTGAAGCGTTCCTACGGCATCACCGAGGCCGAGCGCGACGAGATGATCTCCTCCCAGATGGGTATCTGCACGATCTGCCTGTCAGCCCCGGCAGTCCACGTTGATCATTGTCACGAGACGGGTAGGGTCCGTGGCGTACTGTGCTTCAACTGCAATTCGGCCATCGGCAAGTTGGGAGACGATCCCGACACCTTGCGGCGGGCCATCTCATACTTGGAGGGACACGCGTGGAAGCCAACACTCGTAGCACCGGGCGTCTACCAGCTGCCTTCCTGACGCCGGGCTCGTCCTCGTTCCTGGACTTCCTGTCCGACCACTCGCCGCAGCTGCTGCCGGGCAACCGGAAGCTGCCCGAGGGGGTCGTCGAGGCGCCGCACGGCACCACCATCGTGGCCGCGACGTTCCCCAATGGCGTGGTGCTCGCCGGTGACCGGCGGGCGACCATGGGCAACATGATCGCGCAGCGCGACATCGAAAAGGTGTTCCCGGCCGACGAGTTCTCGGCCGTGGGCATCGCCGGCACCGCCGGTCTCGCCGTGGAGATGGTCAAGCTGTTCCAGCTGGAGCTGGAGCACTTCGAGAAGGTGGAGGGGGCGACCCTCTCCCTGGAGGGCAAGGCGAACCGCCTGTCCACCATGATCCGCGGCAATCTGGGGATGGCCATGCAGGGCCTCGCCGTCGTGCCGCTCTTCGCCGGCTGGGACGAGGGCAAGGAGAAGGGCCGGATCTTCTCCTACGACGTGACCGGCGGCCGTTCCGAGGAGCACGGCTTCGCCGCCACCGGTTCCGGCTCGATCTTCGCCCGCGGCTCCATGAAGAAGCTCTTCCGCCCCGACCTGACGGAGGAGCAGGCCACCACGCTGGTCGTGCAGGCCCTGTACGACGCCGCCGACGACGACTCGGCGACCGGCGGCCCGGACCTGTACCGCCACATCTACCCCATCGTCACCGTCATCACCGACGAGGGCTTCCGCAGGCTCACCGACGAGGAGTCCCAGGCGCTCGCCCGCTCGGTCACCGATCGGCGCCTGGAGCAGCCCGACGGTCCCCGCGCGGCCCTGCTCTGATCACTCGTCGTCAGTTGAACCCAGAAGAAAGGGACGGGTAGCCGGTGTCGACTCCGTTCTACGTCTCACCCCAACAGGCCATGGCCGACCGGGCGGAGTACGCCCGCAAGGGCATCGCCCGCGGCCGCAGTCTGGTCGTCCTTCAGTACACCGACGGCATCGTGTTCGTCGGCGAGAACCCGTCCCGCGCGCTGCACAAGTTCAGCGAGATCTACGACCGGATCGGGTTCGCCGCGGCCGGCAAGTACAACGAGTACGAGAACCTGCGGATCGGCGGCGTCCGCTACGCCGACCTGCGGGGCTACACCTACGACCGGGACGATGTGACGGCCCGGGGCCTGGCGAACGTGTACGCCCAGACGCTGGGCACGATCTTCTCGAGCGCCGGGGAGAAGCCGTACGAGGTGGAGCTGGTCGTCGCCGAGGTCGGTGCGGAGCCCGAGGGCGACCAGATCTACCGGCTGCCGCACGACGGCTCGATCGTGGACGAGCACGGTTCCGTCGCCGTGGGCGGCAACGCGGAGCAGATCAGCAGCTTCCTCGACCAGCGGCACCGCGACGGGATGTCGCTCGCCGAGGCGCTGAAGCTGGCCGTTCAGGCGCTGTCGCGGGACACCAACGGCAGTGAGCGGGAGATCCCCGCGGAGCGGCTCGAGGTGGCGGTCCTGGACCGTACGCGCCCGCAGCAGCGCAAGTTCAAGCGGATCCTCGGACGTCAGCTGGTCCGTCTCCTGGAGGCGGACAACGCGGCGATCGCGAAGACGGACGACCCGTCGGACGACATTCTGGACGACTTGGACTTGAACGACTCGGAGGAGTAGGTCCCTCCTCGCACGCTCGATGGCCCCGGTCCGCTTCGGCGGGCCGGGGCTTCGTCGTGCTCAGGACGGAGGGGGCCCGGAGGAGCCGCGGGGCATCAGGGTGACCGGGAGTTCGCCGGGTTCGGGGGTCTCGCCCGCCAGGACGGCGAGGAGGGCGGCCATGCCGCGTTCGCCGACGCGTTCGGCGGGCAGGCGGACGGTGGTGAGTTCCGGTTCGACGGCGGTGGCGAGAGCCAGGTCGTCGAAGCCGGTGACGGAGACGTCCTCGGGGACGCGCAGGCCGAGCCTGCGGACGGCCTTGCAGGCGCCGGCGGCGAGGATGTCGTCGTCGCAGATCAGGGCGGTGGGCCGCGGGCCGGGGCCCGTGAGGGCGCGTTCGGCGGCGACGCGGGCGCCGTCCACCTCGAGGGGTGCGCGCACGGTGCGTACCGAGGCGTCGCGCAGCGCCTCCGCGAGGGCGGCTGCTCGTACGTCGAAGGTCCAGGACGGTACGGCCGAGGCGAGATGGACGAAGCGGCGGTGGCCGAGGGCCAGGAGGTGTCCGGTGACCTGGCGCATCCCGTCCGCGATGTCGAGGTTGACGTGGGCGGCGGCGCCGGTGTCGGAGGGGTCGCTGTCGAGCATGACCAGCGGCAGGTCGGTGCCGTGGAAGGCCTTGAGGGCATCCGCGGCCATGGAGGAGGCGATCACCCCGTCGAGCGCGGCGCGGGCGGAGGCGAAGGGGTCCTTCGCCGGGCCGACGCCGTCGGGGGAGGGGTAGAGGACGACCCCGAAGCCGTGCCGGGCGGCGACGGTGGCCGCGCCGGTGTAGACGCGGGCGAAGAACTCGTTGGTGAGTGCGGGGACGACGAGGAGCGCGGTCCTGGTGTGTCCGAGGCGGAGGTTGCGGGCGGCGAGATTCGGCCGGTAGCCGAGACCTCGGGCGGCCTCCCGTACGGCCTGTGCGGTGCGTTCGGAGACGCGACCGCGCCATTTGTCGCCGAGCACGAGCGAGACGGTGGCCTGGGACACTCCGGCGGCCCTGGCGACGTCCCGGCTGGTGGGCCGCGCTGCGCTGGGGGGTTCCGGGGTCTGCACTCGTTGCCTCCGCGAGGGATGGTTGCCGCCCGCGGGGTGGACCCGCGGGATGCGGCCATGGTACGTATGACCCTGGAAGTTATACGTAAAACCTCAGGGCGGGGCACTGGGGGAGAGGAGACGGACATGGCCGGCGAGGCCAAGGAGAGCAGCGGCTATCTCGACATCCTCAGGGCACCGCACGCCCTGAGGCTGCTCACCGGCACCCTGGTCGGCCGGCTCCCGAACGGCACGGGGCCCATCGCCATCGTGCTCTTCACCCGAGCGGAGGGCGGCAGCTACAGCCTGGCCGGCGGGCTCACCGCCGCGTACGGCGTCGCCACGGCCGTGGGCCAGCCCCTGCTCGGCCGGGCCGTCGACCTGAAGGGCCAGCCGCGCGTCCAGCTGCCCGCCGCGATCGTCTCCGCCCTCGGCATGATCGTCCTGGCCGTGGCCGGAATCAGCCCCCTCGTCCTCGCCTACGCGGCCGTGGCCGTCGCCGGGCTCTTCACGCCGCCCCTCGAAGGCGGACTGCGCGCCCTGTGGCCGAGCGTGCTCGGGCGGGAGGACCGGGTCCACCGGGCCTATGCGATGGACGCCGTGGCCCAGGAAGTCATGTTCACCGTCGGACCGTTGCTGGTGACCCTGCTGGTCGCCCTCTGGTCGCCGGCCGCCGCGCTCCTCGTCGTCAACGTCCTCGGCATCCTCGGCGCGCTCTCCGTCGTGCTGTCCGAGCCCTCGCGGGCGTGGCGCTCGGAGCCCCGCGAGGCCCACTGGCTGGGGGCCCTGCGCTCGCCCGGCCTGCTGGCCCTCCTCGGTTCGTTCTTCTTCGTAGGGCTCGCCCTCGGCTCCATCACCGTCGCGGGCCTCGCCTACGCCGACGACCAGGGCAACGAATCGGCGTACGGGTGGCTCATGGCCGCTCTCGGCCTCGGTGCGCTGATCGGCGGCGTCCTCTACGGCGCCCGGCGCTGGGCAGGCGCGCCCGAGCGGCGGCTGCGGGTCATCATCGGACTGCTCGCCCTCGGCTACCTGCCGCTCATGCTGACGCCCGGTGTCGTGCCGATGACAGCCCTCGCCGCGCTCTCCGGCGTCTTCCTCGCCCCCGCCCTGGCGTGTGGCTTCATCGTCGTCGACCGGCACGCGCCCGGCGGCACCGTCACCGAGGCCTTCTCCTGGCTCGTCACCACCTTCGGTGTGGGGGCGGCCCTCGGCTCGGCAGTCGCAGGGCCGGCCGTCGAACTCGCCGGAACCACCGCGGGCTTCGGCGTCGCCGGAACCGGCGGCTTCGTGGCCCTCCTCGTCCTCCTGGCCACCGGGCGGGTCCTCGCCGCCCCCGGCCGCAGTGTGCGACACGCCGTCAGCGGGGGCACCGGGAGCAGCGGACACGCCGAAAAGAACGCGCACTCATCGGAAAATGATCGAAACGGGGCTGTCGAACCCGGTTTCAGCTCAGGCCATCAGGCGTAATGTTCAGACATGGACCGCCGCATTTTCGGGCTGGAGAACGAGTACGGCGTCACGTGCACGTTCAGGGGACAGCGCCGACTGTCTCCTGACGAAGTGGCGCGCTACCTCTTCCGCCGTGTTGTGTCATGGGGCCGCAGCAGCAATGTCTTCCTGCGGAACGGCGCCCGCCTGTACCTCGACGTGGGTTCGCATCCGGAATACGCAACACCTGAATGCGACAACGTGACCGAACTGGTCACGCACGACAAGGCGGGCGAACGCATTCTCGAAGGCCTGCTCGTCGACGCCGAACGCCGCCTGCACGAGGAGGGAATCGCCGGCGACGTCTATCTCTTCAAGAACAACACCGACTCGGCGGGAAACTCCTACGGCTGCCACGAGAACTATCTCGTCGCCCGCCACGGAGAGTTCTCCCGGCTCGCGGACATCCTCATTCCCTTCCTCGTCACCCGACAGCTCATCTGCGGCGCCGGAAAGGTGCTTCAGACCCCGCGTGGCGCGGTCTACTGCGTCTCCCAGCGGGCCGAGCACATCTGGGAGGGCGTCAGTTCCGCGACGACCCGTTCCCGACCCATCATCAACACCCGTGACGAGCCGCACGCGGACGCCGAGCGCTACCGCCGGCTGCACGTCATCGTCGGCGACTCGAACATGTCCGAGACGACCATGTTGCTCAAGGTCGGCGCCACCGACCTCGTGCTCCGCATGATCGAGGCGGGCACCGTGATGCGCGACCTGACCTTGGAGAACCCGATCCGGGCCATCCGCGAGGTCAGCCACGACATCACCGGCCAGCGCAAGGTCCGCCTCGCCAGCGGCCGCGAGGCCTCCGCCCTGGAGGTCCAGCGGGAGTACTACGAGAAGGCCGCCGACTTCGTCGACCGTCGGGGCATCCGTACGGGCACGGTCGCCCAGGTCCTGGAGCTGTGGGGCCGCACGCTGGACGCCATCGAGGCCGAGGACCTCGACCGCATCGGCACCGAGATCGACTGGGTCATGAAGTACAAGCTCATCGAGCGGTACCGGGCGAAGAACAACATGACCATGTCGCACCCCCGGGTCGCCCAGATAGACCTCGCGTACCACGACATCCACCGCCGCCGCGGGCTCTACTACCTCCTGGAGAGGAAGGGCCAGGCGGCCCGGATCTGCAACGACCTGAAGATCTTCGAGGGCAAGTCGGTGCCCCCGCAGACCACGAGGGCGCGGCTGCGCGGCGATTTCATCCGCCGCGCGCAGGAGCAGCGGCGGGACTTCACCGTCGACTGGGTCCACCTCAAGCTCAACGACCAGGCGCAGCGCACCGTGTTGTGCAAGGACCCCTTCCGGTCGGTCGACGACCGGGTGGAAAAGCTGATCGCCGGAATGTAGGACAGCGCTGTACGAAGTGCCAGGGCCCCGTGCGTTTCGCGTGCGGGGCCCTTGGCCTGCCCGGAGGGTCCCCTAGAGTGTCGGACAACTACTGTGCCGTCTGAGATCTGAGGAACACGTGCGCCGACTTGCCGGCCTACTGGTCGTCCCGCTGCTGCTGCTCTCGACAGCGGCCTGCGGCAGCGACGACAAGGGCTCCGATAACGCCTCGATGAAGAACGGACTGCCCGCCATCACCGCGGGTGAGAAGTTCGGGGAGAAGCCCACGCTCGCGAAGGGGGAGGGCGAGCCGCCGAAGGAGCTCAAGGTCAATGTGATCAGCGAGGGCGACGGCGCGGTCACGAAGAAGGGCGACGCGCTCCAGGTGAACTACCTGGGTCAGGCCTGGGACTCCACCACGCCCTTCGACAACAGCTTCGACCGCGGTCAGCCGTTCGAGCTGACCCTGGGCGCCGGTCAGGTCATCAAGGGCTGGGACCAGGGCCTGGAGGGTCAGAAGGTCGGCAGCCGTGTCGAGATCGGCATCCCGCCGAACCTCGGTTACGGCGCGCAGGGGCAGGGCGACATCAAGCCCAACGCGACCCTCGTCTTCGTGGTGGACATCCTGAAGGCCACCACGGTCCCCAAGTCCGCCGAGGGCACCGAGGTCGCCCAGGAGAACAAGGACCTGCCGAAGGTCGGTACGAACACCGACGGCAAGGCGCCTTCGCTGACCGTCCCGAAGGTCGACCCGCCGACCAAGCTCGTCTCCAACTACGTGCTGGAGTCCAAGGGCGAGGTCGTCAAGGCCACCGACACGGTCGTCGTGAACTACGTCGCGGCGCTGTGGAAGGACGGCAAGGTCTTCGACTCGACGTACGCGACGGGCAAGACCGCGAACTTCCCGCTCGAGCAGCTGACGCTCAAGGGTCTGAAGAACGGCATCGTCGGCAAGAAGGTCGGCAGCCGCATCCTGATCGTCGCCCCGCCGGCCGAGGCCTTCGGCGACCAGGAACAGCAGGGAATCCCGAAGGGTTCCACGCTGGTGTTCGCACTCGACATCCTGGCCAAGATGTAAGACTGTCCCGGTCGCGTAGTTCATCGTTTGCGCGGTTCATCAGTTTGAGGAGCACACTGCAGTGAGCATCGAGAAGCCCGAGGTCGACTTCCCGGGCGGCGAGCCGCCGGCCGACCTGGAGATCAAGGACATCTGGGAGGGCGACGGCCCCGAGGCCAAGGCAGGCGCCACGGTCTCCGTCCACTACGTGGGCGTCGCCTTCTCCACCGGCGAGGAGTTCGATTCCTCGTGGAACCGTGGCACTCCGCTGCAGTTCCAGCTCGGTGTCGGCCAGGTCATCGCCGGCTGGGACAAGGGCGTGCAGGGCATGAAGGTCGGCGGCCGCCGACAGCTGATCATCCCCGCTCACCTCGCCTACGGCGACCGTGGCGCCGGGGGCAAGATCGCCCCGGGCGAGGCCCTGATCTTCGTCTGCGACCTGGTCGCCGTCTGATCGGTCACGTCACGACCTGAAACGGTCACTCGAGGGTCCCCGTCGTACGGCGGGGACCCTCGGCTTTTGCCACGACACCCCGGGGCGGTACGGTCGGATGTCCGAGAAGTCAATCCGGCAGAAGAGGTGCAGGGCGTCGATGGCGATTGCCAAGGCCGAGCGGCTGATGAATCTGGCCCTCTGTCTGCTCGGGACACGCCGGCCGCTCTCCAAGCGTGAGCTGCGGGACTCAATCGAGGCATACGTCGAGGCCGTCAGGCCGGGCAACGGCGCTGCCGGTGGCGACGACGCCTTCAACCGGATGTTCGAGCGCGACAAGGACGATCTGCGCGAGCTCGGTCTGGTCATCGAGACCGTCGAGAACCTCGAGGGCGAGATCGGTTATCTGGCCCGCCGCGACTCCAACCGGCTCCCCCCGATCACGCTCGACGCCGAGGAGGCCGCGGCCCTCGGTCTCGCCGCCAAGGTGTGGCAGCAGGCCCGCCTCGCCGGAGCGGCCAGCGGGGCCCTGCAGAAGCTGCGCGCCGCCGGGATGCCCGAGGCCGAGGACTCGTACGACGCCCAGCACAGCGCGCTCGAGCCCCGCATCCCCGTCCACGAGACGGCCTTCGAGCCTCTGATGCTGGCCTGCCGCGACCGGCGCCCGGTCGTCTTCGACTACCGCAAGGCGACGGCCGCGCGCCCCGAGACCCGCCAGGTCGAGCCGTGGACCCTGGAGTGCTGGCGCGGCCACTGGTACCTGGCCGGCTGGGACCGCGACCGCGGTGCCGAGCGCGTCTTCCGCCTCTCCCGTATCACCGGCAGGGTCCGCTCGCGGGCCGGCGCCTTCACCGCGCCGGTGCCGGACGTCGTCACCGTCCGCGAGACCGTCGAGAGGTGGGCGGGCGAGATCGCGACCCGCTCCGCCCGGATCCGGCTGCGCACCGGCTGCGGCTATCCGCTGCGGGCCCGGGCGCAGTCCGTACAGGAAGGTACGGACGGCTGGGACGAGCTGGAGATTCCGTACGGACACGGTCTGGACGCGTGGCTGGTGGAGTTCGGTCCCGATGTCGTCGTGCTCGAGCCCGCGGACCTGCGGGCCGATGTGGTGGACCGGCTGCGCGCCGTGGCCAAGGGCTGAAGGGGGAGACGTACAGCATGGCTGCGAACGCGATCGACCAGACGAGGCGGATGCTCTCCCTCGTGACCTACCTCCGGGAACGGCCCGGTGCGCATGTCGCCGATGTCGCCCGCGCCTTCGGGATCACCGAGGACGAGCTGATCTCCGACCTCGATGTGCTGCCCATGTGCGGCACGAGCTTCCGCGGCGGCGATCTCCTGGACATCGACACGGACGGCGACCGTATCTGGTGGCACAACCCGGACGATGTCGCCGAGCCGTTGCGGCTGGCCGCCGACGAGGCGACGGCACTGCTGGTCGCGGCGCGTGCCGTGGCCACGCTGCCCGGTCTGCGCGAGAGCGACCGCGAGGCGCTGCTGCGTGCCACCGCCAAGCTGGAGACGGCGGCCGGTGAGGCGGCGGGGGCCAGTTCCCGGCTTTCGGTCACCTTCGAGTCCGAGGGTGGTGTCTTCGCCGAGGTGGACCGGGCGATCTCGGAGCGCCGTCGGCTCTGGGTGCGGTACTACTCGCCCGCCCGCGACGAGCTGACCGAGCGCGAGGTGGATCCGATCCGGCTGTTCGCCGTCGGCCACACCTACATGGAGGCGTGGTGCCGGCTCTCCGAGGCGCGCCGCACCTTCCGGCTCGACCGTGTCGCCGAGATCCGGATCCTCGACGAGCAGTCGGCGCCGCCCGAGATCGAGCTGCGGGATCTGTCGGAGGGGCTGGTCCAGCCGTCCGCCGAGGACCCGGAGGTCGTGGTCGAGGTGGGCCCCGGCGGCCGCTGGGTCGCCGAGTACTACCCGCACGACCGGGCCGACGAGCTGCCCGACGGGGGACTGCGCATCACCCTGCGGACGCCCGCCCCCGCCTCGCTGCGGCGCCTCGCGCTGCGGCTCGGCAGCGACGGACGGATCGTCTCGCCCCAGGACCTCGCCGACAGCGCCCGGGAGGCCGCCACGGCCGCCCTCGCCGCCTACGACGGCCAGGAGTGACTCGGCGGGTCGGGCGCGACTCGAGGGGTATGTGACATTCCCCGCCGAGTCGACGCTGTTGCCTGTGGAGCCGATGGATTCGCGAGAGCGCGGGAATCGAAAGGGATGAGGGAAATGTCCGTGATGCACGGGATGACGGCGTCAATCGCACCGGTCCTCTTCAAGGCGGCCTGCCCCGACTGCCGCGCCCGTTTCGAACTCTCCGCGAGCGCGCTGCGCCTCGCGATCGGCGCCAGCCGCCGCACCACCTTCTACTCCTTCACCTGCCCGGAGTGCGGCAGCTCCGTCCGCAAGCCCGCCGGCGAACGGATCGTCGAACTCCTCACCGGCGGTGGGGTCCGCACCCTGCGCCTGCACTCCACCGTCTGACGCCCCGTCCGGCGATCCGACCGCCCCGTAACGTCTAGGCTCGGCACATGTTCTGGCCCATGCTCGCCATCGCACTCGGATTCCTCGGCATCGCCGTCCTCGGCGTCCTCGGTATCACGGTCTTCATCGAGGCCCAGCGGCTCGGCCGTCAAGTGGCCCGGACCACCGAACGCATCAACCGCGCCGCCGAAGACCTCGAAAACGCCGCGGGGCAGCTGGCCCGAACCGGCGAGTCGCTGCGCTGAGCCCGTGCCGTACGCTGCTCAGGACGGCCCGGAAGGGGATGCGTGGGCCGCAATCGCGAGTATGCACAGGCATTGCCCTGCGTTTACTCCTGCGGGTTACGATCGCAGACAGCGCGGTGGCCGGACGCATGTCCGACCCGCCGGGCACGCACACCATGTCGCCTCGGTGAAGAAGGTAAACAGCTATGGGTAGGCTCGGCCCCACCGAGATCATTCTGATCCTCGTCGTCATCATCCTGCTGTTCGGCGCCAAGAAGCTCCCCGACATGGCCCGTTCGCTGGGCAAGTCCGCCCGCATCCTCAAGAGCGAGGCCAAGGCGATGAAGTCGGACGACCAGCAGAGCGCCCCTGCCGACCCGCCGACCCCCGGCACCCCGGACCAGGCCGCCCCGCGTACCATCCAGGCCGCGCCCGGCGACGTGACCAGCTCGCGTCCCGTCACCGAGCCCTCGGACACCACCAAGCGCTGACCCGGTCCGCCGCGGCCGCCGCACCGAGCGGCGGCCTGCCGCACGAGATGAGGACGTGGGTTGCTCAAGTCTGCCCGCAAGCAGGAGAAGGACCCCGAGGGCCGGATGCCCCTCGTGGAGCACCTGCGTGAACTTCGCAACCGCATGGCGAAGGGCCTTCTGGCCATCGCCGCGGTCACCGTCGTGGCCCTCGCGTACAGCGAGCAGCTCATGCAGTTCCTGACGAAGTCCGTGCCCAAGTGCGGACCCGACGTCACGAGCGACGGTGGAAACTGCGCGATCGTCTCCTTCAACACGCTGATCGCGCCGTTCAGCACGACGATCCAGGTCAGCCTCGTGACCGGCCTCGTCGTCGCCAGCCCGATCTGGCTTTACCAGCTCTGGGCCTTCATCGCGCCCGGCCTGCACAAGAGCGAGAAGAAGTACACCTACGCCTTCGTCGGCGCCGCGGTCCCGCTGTTCACCGCCGGCGCCTACCTTGCGTACCTCATCCTCCCCATCAGCGTGAAGGTCCTCATCAGCCTCACGCCCGGCGGTTCGGCGAACATCCTCTCCCTCGGTGACGTCCTCGACTTCACCCTGCGCATGGTGCTCGTCTTCGGCCTCGCCTTCGAGCTCCCGCTCGTCCTGGTGATGCTGAACCTCACCGGAGTCCTCACCGGTCGCCGCATGGCCGGCTGGTGGCGTGGCGTGATCATGGGCGTCTTCGTCTTCGGCGCCGTCATCACCCCCACCACCGACCCCGTCGGAATGGTCGCGCTGGCCGGACCGATCACCGTCCTGTACTTCGGGGCTGTCGGCTTCTCGCTCATCAACGACCGACGCCGGGCCCGCAACAACCCCGACGCCGAACTCGACGACGACGAGGCATCCAGCCTCGACCTCACCCCCGAGGGCGTCGAAGCCGTCGAGCCCGTCGGTGCCGCCCGCGCCCTGCCCGAGCAGTCCAGTGGCGAGGCCGACGGCGGCAGGTCGTCCCGGCCGGGTAGTTACGACGACATCACCTGATCTTGTAGGGTCCTCCCCCCAGACTCCGTCCGGGGGACACCCATGACCAGCGAGATCACCCTTCTCGTCAATCCCACCGCGGGACACGGCCGGGGCGCGCACGCCGCGCAGCCGGCCGCCGGCGCGCTCAGGGACGCCGGATTCGCCGTCCGTACCGTCCTCGGCGCCGACGCCGACGACGCCCTGCGGCGCGCCCGCGTCGCCGTCGCCGGCGGAACCGGCGCACTCGTCGCCGTCGGCGGCGACGGCATGATCTCGCTCGCCCTCCAGGCCCTCGCCGGCACGCGGACCCCGCTCGGCGTGGTCGCGGTCGGCACCGGAAACGACTTCGCCCGCAGCCTCGGCCTGCCCGTACGCGACCCCGAGGCCGCCGGTCGGCTCGCCGCCGAACTGCTCGAGGCGGGCGGCGGACGCGACATCGACCTCGGCAGGGTCGGCGACCGCTGGTTCGGCACCGTCCTCGCCTCCGGCTTCGACTCCCGCGTCAACGATCGCGGCAACCGCATGAAGCTGCCGGCCGGCCGCTTCAAGTACGACCTCGCCATCCTCGCCGAGCTCGCCTCGTTCCGGCCCGTCCCGTACCGCCTCACCTTCGACGACGGCACCGAGCGGCAGGTCGACGCCACCCTCGTCGCCGTCGGGAACGGCCCCTCGTACGGCGGGGGTATGCGGATCTGCGCCGACGCGCGCATGGACGACGGCCTTTTCGACGTCACGGTCGTCGGCGACTGCTCCCGTACCACCCTGATCAAGGTCTTCCCGAGGGTCTACCGAGGCACCCACCTCGACCACCCCAAGGTCACCGTCCACCGCGTCCGCGCCGTCACCCTGGACGCCCCCGGCATCACCGGCTACGCGGACGGCGAGCCGCTCGGACCACTGCCGCTGACCGCCGAATGCGTCCCCGGAGCGCTGCGCGTCCTGGCGCCCCAGGGGGTGTCCGGCGGATCCGATCGGCCGGTGCCAGGCGATGCGCCGGGGCGGTGAATCGGTCCGTCATTAAAGATCGCGTCAGTGTCAGACGTGACGGGTAGGCTCGACAGCAAGATGACAGAGGACCTCACACCAGCCGAAGCGTACGCAGCTGCCCGGGCCCGCAATGCCGAGCAGGCCACGGCGCTGGCCCCCTTCCGCGAGATGTACGAGTTCGGTCTGGACCCCTTCCAGATCGAGGCCTGCCAGGCCCTCGAGGCGGGCAAAGGCGTGCTCGTCGCCGCGCCCACGGGCTCGGGCAAGACCATCGTCGGCGAGTTCGCCGTCCACCTCGCCCTGCTCCAAGGGCGCAAGTGCTTCTACACGACACCCATCAAGGCGCTGTCGAACCAGAAGTACGCCGACCTCGTGAAGCGGTACGGACCCGGCAAGGTCGGCCTGCTCACCGGCGACAACAGTGTCAACGGCGACGCCCCGATCATCGTGATGACGACCGAGGTCCTCCGCAACATGCTGTACGCGGGGTCCCAGGCCCTCAGCGGCCTCGGCTACGTGGTCATGGACGAGGTGCACTACCTCTCGGACCGCTTCCGCGGCGCCGTCTGGGAGGAAGTGATCATCCACCTCCCCGAGTCGGTGACCCTGGTCTCACTCTCCGCGACCGTCTCCAACGCGGAGGAGTTCGGCGACTGGCTCGACACGGTCCGCGGCGACACCGAGGTCATCGTCTCCGAAAGCCGCCCCGTGCCGCTCTGGCAGCACGTGCTCGCCGGCCGCCGGATGTACGACCTCTTCGAGGAGGAGACCGACCACGGCGGCCGCGGCGCGTCCCGCCGCGAGGTCAACCCCGACCTGCTGCGCCTGGCCCGGACCGAGAACTCCCGTACGTACAACCCGCGCGAGCGCCGCCGCGGCAAGATGGTCCGCGAGGCCGACCGTGAGCGCGAGCGCCGTCAGCGCTCCCGCATCTGGACGCCCGGACGCCCTGAGGTCATCGAACGGCTCGACGCCGAGGGGCTCCTGCCCGCCATCACCTTCATCTTCAGCCGGGCGGGCTGCGAGGCCGCAGTCCAGCAGTGCCTGTACGCCGGCCTCCGGCTCAACGACGACGAGGCCCGCCAGCGGGTCCGCGAGATCGTCGAGGCGCGCACCGCCTCCATCCCGTCCGAAGACCTCCACGTCCTCGGGTACTACGAGTGGCTCGAAGGCCTGGAGCGCGGCATCGCCGCCCACCACGCCGGAATGCTCCCCACCTTCAAGGAAGTCGTCGAGGAACTCTTCGTGCGCGGCCTGGTCAAGGCCGTCTTCGCCACCGAGACCCTCGCGCTGGGCATCAACATGCCCGCCCGTTCGGTGGTCCTGGAGAAGCTCGTCAAGTGGAACGGCGAGCAGCACGCGGACATCACCCCCGGCGAGTACACGCAGCTCACCGGACGCGCCGGGCGCCGTGGCATCGACGTCGAGGGCCACGCCGTCGTCCTGTGGCAGCGCGGTCTCGACCCCGGCCACCTCGCCGGACTCGCCGGCACGCGCACGTACCCGCTGCGCTCCAGCTTCAAGCCGTCGTACAACATGGCTGTCAACCTGGTCGACCAGTTCGGGCGCCACCGCTCCCGCGAGCTGCTCGAGACCTCCTTCGCGCAGTTCCAGGCCGACCGGTCCGTCGTCGGAATCTCCCGGCAGGTCCAGAAGAACGAAGAGGGCCTCGACGGCTACCGGGAGGGCATGACCTGCCACCTCGGAGACTTCGAGGAGTACGCGCGGCTGCGCCGCGACCTCAAGGACCGCGAGACGGACCTGGCCAAGCAGGGCGCCGCACAGCGCCGTGCGCAGGCCGCCGCCTCCCTGGAGAAGCTCAAGCCCGGCGACATCATCCACGTCCCCACGGGCAAGTTCGCCGGTCTCGCCCTCGTCCTCGACCCCGGCATTCCCGCCGGGCGGACCAACGGCCACCGCGGCTTCGAGCATCACGACGGGCCCCGCCCGCTCGTCCTCACCGCCGAACGGCAGGTCAAGCGGCTCGCCTCGATCGACTTCCCGATCCCGGTCGAGGCCATGGAGCGCATGAGGATCCCCAAGTCCTTCAACCCGCGCTCCCCGCAGTCCCGGCGGGACCTCGCCTCCGCACTGCGCACCAAGGCCGGGCACCTCAACCCGGAGCGGCACCGCAGGGAGCGCGCGGCGGCCGCCGACGACCGCGAGATCAACCGGCTGCGCACCGAGCTGCGCGCCCACCCCTGCCACGGCTGCGACGAGCGCGAGGACCACGCCCGCTGGGCCGAGCGCTACCACCGGCTCCAGCGCGACACCCGGCAGCTGGAACGGCGCATCGAGGGCCGCACCAACACCATCGCCCGCACCTTCGACCGGATCGTCGCGCTCCTCACCGAGCTCGACTACCTCCGTGGCGACGATGTCACCGACAACGGCAAGCGGCTCGCCCGGCTCTACGGCGAACTCGACCTGCTGGCCAGCGAATGCCTGCGCGACGGCGTCTGGGAGGGCCTGACCCCGCCCGAACTGGCCGCCTGCGTCTCCGCGTTGGTCTACGAGGCACGGCAGTCCGACGACGCCGTACCGCCGAAGCTCCCCACGGGGAACGCGAAGGCCGCGCTCGGCGAGATGGTGCGGATCTGGGGGCGGCTCGACGCCCTCGAGGAACAGTTCAAGATCAACCAGGCGGAAGGGGTCGGCCAGCGCGAACCCGATCTCGGCTTCGCCTGGGCCGCCTACCAGTGGGCCTCCGACAAGGGGCTCGACGAGGTCCTGCGCGAGGCCGAAATGCCCGCTGGCGACTTCGTCCGCTGGTGCAAGCAGGTCATCGACGTCCTCGGACAGATCGCCGCGGCGGCGCCCAAGGAGAACAGCACCGTCGCCAAGAACGCGCGCAAGGCGGTGGAGTCGCTGCTGAGGGGCGTCGTCGCCTACAGCTCGGTGGGCTGACACTTATCTGAAGTCGCTGGCGGGGGCCCGTGGTTGATGCCACGGGCCCTTGGCGTTCGCGGGCTTCGTCCTCGGTGTCGCGGTATTCGTCCGGCCGGGGCCGGGTTGTCCACAGGGCCGTTGTCCACAGGGGTGGCGGAGTGTCAGGCCTCTCCGATTCCATGGACTCACACACCGGGCAACACCGCTGGGAGGGGACCCACGTGACCACGCAAGCCGGTTCGGCCGCCGTCGAGGAGACGGCCGGCGGACAGAAGATCGTGCCGGGGCCACGGGGCGTACCGCTGCTCGGAAACCTGCCGGAGTTCGGCAAGGACCCGCTCGCCTTCTTCGAGCGGCTGCGCGAGCGCGGAGACTTCGTCAGCTGGCGCTTCGGGCCAGGCCCCGCCCTCTTCATCGCCCACCCCGACACGATCGGCGAACTCCTCACCGAAGTCGAGCGCACCTTCGACCAGCCCGACCTCGGCATCGCCTTCCGCACCCTGCTCGGCAACGGAGTGGTCGTCGCCAAGGGTCCCGACTGGCGCCGTAAGCGCTCCCTCGTCCAGCCCTCCGTCCGGCCCAAGCAGGTGCGGTCCTACGCCGCCACCATGGCCGAGTGCGCGATCGCCCTCGCCGACCGGTGGAGCGACGGACAGCGCATCGACATCAAGAAGGAGATGGCCGCCCTCACCCAACTCATCGCCGTCCGCACCATCTTCGGCGTCGACACCGCCGCCGACGCCGAAGCCATCGGCCGCGCCATGGACGTCGCACAGAAGGAGATAGGCGCCGAGTTCAGCGGCATCGGCGCCCTGCTGCCCGACTGGGTGCCCACCCCGGGACGCGCACGCATCAAACGCGCCACCGCCGTCATCGACGCCGAGGTCTCCCGCGTCGTCGCCCGCCACCGCGAGGGCGACACCGAACGGCCCGATCTGCTCAGCCGGCTTCTCGCCGCCCAGGACGAGACCGGCGCCCACCTCTCCGACCAGGAGATCCGCGACGAGACCGTCACGCTCTACATCGGCGGACACGAGACCACGAGCTCGACCCTCGTCTGGGCATGGCACCTGCTCTCCCACAACCCCCGAGTGTGCGAGGCGCTCGCCGAGGAGCTCGACCGGGTCCTCGGCGATCACGAACCCGGCTTCGACGACTACGCCCGGCTGACCTACACCCAGGCCGTCGTGAAGGAGACCCTGCGGCTCTACCCGACCATCTGGCTCCTCACCGGCATCGCCAAGGAGGGCGCGACCCTCGGAGGAATGGCGATACCTCCCGGGACACGGGTATGGAGCAGCCAATGGGCCACGCACCGGGACGCCCGCTGGTTCGGCGACCCCGAGGAGTTCCGCCCCGAACGCTGGGGAGCGGAGGAGGGCGCGCCCGCCGAGGAGATACCCGAGTACGCCTGGTTCCCGTTCGGCGGAGGGCCGCGCGTCTGCCTCGGAACACGGTTCGCGATGGTCGAGGCCGTGCTCGTCCTCGCCGTTCTCGCCCGGCGGTTCCGTCTCGACCTCGACCCCGGGGAGATACGCCCCGTACCGAGCCTGACGCTCCAGCCGGACCGGGAGGTCCTCGCCACGGTCCGCGCCCGAGGCTGAGGAATGATTCCGGTATGAAGATCACGGCTCGGGGACTCAACCGCTCCACGTTGGCACGTCAGTTGCTGCTGCGGCGCGAGAAGCTCGGCGCTGCCGAAGCGGTACGACGGGTGGTCGCGCTCCAGGCCCAGCAGCCCGCGTCGCCGTATCTCGCGCTGTGGAACAGGACCGCCGCGTTCGACCCGTCCGACCTCGACGGCGCCTTCGCCGACGGGACGGTCGTCAAGTCGACTCTCATGCGGATCACCCTCCACGCTGTGCACGCCGACGACTACCGGCCCTTTCGGGAGGCGGTGCATCCGCTGCTGAGGTCCGGGAGGCTCGGCGACCGCTTCACGGCGTCGGGTCTGACCCCGGCGGACGCCGACGCGCTCGTTCCGGAACTGCTGGCCTTCGCCGACCGGCCCCGGTCCAACGCGGAGTACGAGGCATGGATCGAGCAACGGGTGGGGGCCGCACCGAAGTCGGGGGCCTGGTGGGGGCTGCGGCACTACACGCCGCTGCTGCACGCGCCCACGACGGCGCCGTGGTCGTTCGGGGAGCGCCCCGCGTATGTCGCTCCCCCCGACCCGCCGGCGCCGCCGGAGCCGGAGGTGTCGGACGCGGCCCTGCGGACGCTGGTCCTGCGCTATCTCGAAGGGTTCGGGCCCGCGTCGGTGGCGGACGTGGCGCAGTTCGGGCTGGTCCAGCGGGCCAGGGTCAGGAAGGCGCTGGGCGTACTGGCCGACGAGCTCGAGCGGTGCCAAGGGCCGGACGGCGAGGAACTGTTCGACGTGCCGGGCGCATTGCACCCGGACGAGGACACGCCCGCGCCGGCGCGGCTGATGGCCATGTGGGACAGCACCCTGCTGGCCTACGCCGACCGTGGGCGGGTCATCCCGTCCGAGTACCGCACGGAGGTGATCCGCAGAAACGGGGACGTGCTGCCGACCTTGCTGGTCGACGGATACGTGGCCGGGGTGTGGCGCCCGATGGAGGGCGGGATCGAGGCGACCGCGTTCCAGGACCTGCCGGACCAGGTCTGGGAGGAACTGGCGGAGGAGGCCCGCTCGCTGGTGGCCTTCCTCTCCGACCGCGAGCCGGAGGTGTACCGCCGCTACGGCCACTGGTGGAGCAAGCTGCCGCATGCGGAGACCCGGCTGCTGCCCGGGCCGTGAGGTGGGGGGCGCCGGTCAGCTCCGGGGCGTGGGGCGGCGCGGGGCGCTCAGTTGGGTTGCCAGGGTCCGCAGGTCCTCGGCGCGTAGGACGTTGCCGAAGCCAGGGAGGGGGACGTGGAGGGGGGATGTCCAGCGGGTGGGGATGGCCGAGGGGCCGTACACCGCGCCGGCGAGGGTGCCCGTGACGGCTGCCACGGTGTCCGTGTCGCCGCCCAGGTCGATCGCCGCGGCGACGGCCGCCTCGAACGAGTCCGTCGTTCGCAGGGCCCAGACCGCGGAGCCCAGACAGGTCCAGACCGCGCCGTTGAACTCGGTGGCGTCGTCCGGGTGCCAGTCGGGGGCGAGGACCGTCGACCAGCGGTCCCGGTGGGGCGCGGCGACGGAGGCGAGCGTGGCGGGCAGGGCCGCGAGCGGATCCTCGCCGTCGAGGGCGGCGCGGACGAGGTCGTGGAGGATCGCCGTACCCTCCCAGGCGGCGCCGTCGCCGTGGGTGAGGGCCGTGATGCGGCGGGCGGCGTCCATCGTGGCCTCGTGACCCGCCGTCGCGAAGTAGACCGCCGACGTCGACGCCCGCATCAAGGAACCGTTGCCCGCCGCGCGGCCGTTGACCTGGAAGTGGAGTGCGGCTGCGGTGTCCCACGGGTCGCCGCTGCTGAGGACGGACTCGGTCTGGAGGCCGATGTCCTTCGGTTCGGCGGCCGCCCAGCGGCGGAACCGGTCGAAGACGTCCGGCAGGTCGAGCCCGCCTTGGTCGAGGAGCGACTCCCCGACCAGGACGGCCATCTGCGTGTCGTCGGTGGCCTCGCCCGGGTCCCAGCCGCCGCCCCCGCACATCTCCCCGACGCCGTCGGGGAAGCGTTCCCGGAAGATCCCCGGCAGCCTGAACTCGAAGGGGGCGCCCAGCGCGTCCCCCACCGCGGAGCCGAGTACGGCGCCGACGGCACGGTCAGTCGTTCGCATCCCGGCAGCCTAGGCGGCATCTCGCACGGGAAGTGGCTTCTTCCCAGCCCGGAGTGCCAGGAAGAGCAGCAGCCCGAAGGGGGACAGCAGGATCGTCAGGATCATCAACGGGCCCATCAGCAGGGGCGAGAGGCCCAGCCTGCGCGCCTCGCGGTACATCCACTGGCCGAGCAGGAGGTCCCAGGCGATGACCTGCGCCCAGATCGCTCCGGCACCGTTCGCCAGCGCCGTGAGGTCCCGGAAGGTGTCGAGGTCGGGGCTGCTGACGGCCGCCCACAGTTCCGGGAGGACCGGGAGCGCCAGCGCGAGGTAGACCGCCAGGATCGGCACGACGGTCAGCGGCGAGGCCGCGAGCCGTTCCGTGCCACGCCACCCCGGCGCGAAGATCATCAGCAGCCAGACGGGCGACGCGAGGAAGAAGGAGAGCTCGAAGAGGAAGCCGGTCATGACGTGAACTCCTTGGCGGTGAGCGTGGTTTCGGCGCGGGCCGGGGTTCGCAGGGCCACCCATGTCGCCACGGCGCCGACGAGTGCGAGCGCGCCGGCCGCGGCGAGCGTCGTGCCGTCGGGATCCAACAGCGCCTGACCGCGCAACGCCTGCCAGGTGACGAGGGCGAACACCGCCGCGTACGTCCCCGACACCACCAGCGTCAGGCGCAACCGCACCCGCTCGTCGCGCAGCCGGGCGAAGCGCGGGGCGAGCGCGACCAGGGCGAGCAGCAGGAGCGGGATCACCTGCAGGGCGTGCATCCCGAAGAAGTGGGCGATGCGCAGATCGCCGCCGGTCGTGGACCAGCCGGTCACGGGCATGGAGGGCCCGCCGTCCGGGACGCCGACGCTGTGCGCGCCGACGATCGCCGCGTCGTCCCCGGCCGCGAGTTGTTCGGGGGTCGGCTGCACCATCAGGAAGCCGACCGCGGCTCCCGCGAGGGCGATCAGGGAGCCGAGGCGTACGGCCCAGGCGGTGGCGCGGTCCAGGATCCGGGCGCGCAGCAGCAGGATCGCGATGACCAGGGCGGCCAGCCACAGGACGACGACCGTGAGGCCCATCGCCTGGAAGACGGCGGCGTCGAAGGCGGTCTCGTTGTTGAAGTGGCTCTGCTTGCCGCGGATCACCTGCGTGGTGATCAGCACCATCTCGCCTGCGCTCGCCGCGGCCAGGACGGTGCCGGCCCACCAGCCGACGCGTCGGCCGCGCGGGAGCAGGGTGAGCATCCAGGCGAGCGTCATGCAGTACGCGACGAACGAGACCGCGAACTTGAACGGCTTGGTCCAGATGGGTGCGCCGACCAGGATCCGGTCGTCGAGGACCAGACCGCCGACCGAGACCAGGGCGAGTAACACCATGGAGGCGGAGAACCAGACGAGTGGGCGATGCAGGTCGCGGACCTGCGGCAACGATGAGGACATGGGTACCCCCGTGAGTTATAGATAGTGGCACTTGCTGCTATCTGATAGCGCCACTATCTATGATGGAGGGATCGGCTGACAAGGCCGGGGCAAGATCGGGAAGGTGAACGCAGAGTGCGCATCGGAGAGTTGAGCCGTAGGACCGGGGTGTCCGTGCCGACGATCAAGTACTACGTACGGGAAGGGCTGTTGCCGGCCGGGCAGTTGACGAGCCCGAACCAGGCCTCGTACGACGAGACGCACGAGCGGCGCCTTCGTCTGGTCCGGGCGCTGCTGGACGTCGGGGGGCTCTCGGTCGCGGCGATCCGCGACGTGATCGCGGCGGTCGAGGACCCGGACCGCTCGGTGCACAAGCTGCTCGGCGCGGCCGCGGACCGGGTGGTGCCGCGCTATACCGAGGAGCCGGGGGAGGGCGTCGGCGACGCCCGGAAGACGGTGGCGGAGCTGATCGCGCGGCGCGGCTGGCGCGTGCACGCGGGCAATCCGGCGGCGGACGCGCTGGCGGTGGCCCTGGCAGCGCTGGACGCGGTGGGGCACGGGGATTTCGCGGAGGTGCTCGACGCGTACGCGGAGGCGGCGGAGCAGGTGGCGCGGGCGGACCTGGAGTACGTGGCGCGGAACGTGGAGCGCGAGGACCTGGTGGAGAGCGTGGTGGTGGGAACGGTGCTGGGGGACGCGGTGTTCGGGGCGATGCGTCGGCTGGCGCACGTGGACGCGTCGGTGCGGGTCTTCGGCGACGGGGAGTGACCCTGCGGCATCTCAGGGCCTCGGCCCCGGGGCCGGCCTTGCGGGTGCGGCGCCTGGGTGGGGGCAGGCCCCCGGCGTCAACGGAGCTTGACGGACGCGCCTGCCCCGTGGGTTGTGCCCCACCCTCCCCCAGACTTCGTCCGGGCCCCACCGCCCTCCGAAACTGCTCACAAGGGGGAGGGAAGGGCGTCCACGTCGGCGCCGAGCCGTCCGCCCCCGCTGTCAGTTCTCCTGTTCGCGTTCCACCTGGTCGTTCCAGTCGCGCTTGATCGCGCGCCAGGCCTCGTCCGTCTTGCCCAGGCGCCAGTAGCCAGAGATCGACAGGCGTTCGCGCGGCACGTCGCGCTCCAGGCGCAGGTGGCGGCGGAGGTCCTTCACGAAGCCCGCCTCGCCGTGGACGAAGGCCTGGACGTCGCCCGCCGGGAAGTCCAGGTCCTTCACCGCCTGCAGCAGGGCCTCGCCCGTCGGGCGGTCGCCCCGGTGGAGCCAGGTCACCTCGACGCCCGCGACCGTCGCGAACTTCTGCTCCTCCGTCGCGTCCGCGACCTCCAGGAACGCGTGCACCGTCGAGCCCTCCGGCAGCCGCTCCAGGGCCACCGCGATCGCCGGCAGCGCGCTCTCGTCGCCCACCAGAAGGTGCCAGTCCGCCGCCGGGTCCGGCGCGTAACCGCCGCCGGGACCCAGGAAGCGCATCGTCTCGCCCGCCTGCGCCCGCGCCGCCCACGGCCCCGCCAGGCCCTCGTCGCCGTGGACCACGAAATCGACGGTCAGCTCGCGGTGGTCCGGGTCCCAGCTCCGTACCGTGTACGTCCGGGTGGTGGGCCACTGCTCGCGCGGGAACTCCGCGCGGATCCGTTCCATGTCGAACGGCTCCGGATAGCTCACGCCCTCCGGCGCGAACAGCAGCTTCACGTAGTGATCGGTGTGCTCGCCCAGCTCGAACGCATCGAGGCCGTTCCCGCCGAGCACCACCCGCACCATGTGCGGCGTGATCCGCTCCGTGTGCAACACCTCTGCCTCGTGGGCCTTCGGTGCCTTGCGCGCCGGCTGCTCTGCCACGACGGTCTCCCCTGATTCTGCGAACTTAGGTATGCCTAAGCTAGCATCCCGGCGATCCAGGGCCCATAAGGCCTCAGCGCGCCAGCACTGGCAACAGCCTGCCGACCGCCCCGCCCAGACCCCACCGCGTCACCAGCGCCGCCAGTGCCTCCGGGTCCCTCGGCTCGCTCGGCAGGGCCGGGTCGAAGTCCGGCAGCGGTACGTCGCCGGCCACCTCGACGACCTTCGGGGCCACGTCCAGATAGGAGGCCGCCTCCACGATCCCGCGCCGCTTGGCCGGGGTCAGCTTCGACGTGCGGTCCACGGCCGCCGCGCGCACGCCCGCCAGATCGCCGTACTCCGTGATCAGCTGCGCGGCCGTCTTCTCGCCGATGCCCTTCACCCCGGGCAGCCCGTCGCTGGCATCACCGCGCAGCGCCGCGAAGTCGGCGTACTGGTCGGCCCGCACCCCGTACTTCGTACGGATGAGTTCGCCGTCGACCAGATCGCAGTCGCCGACGCCCTTGCGCGGGTACAGCACCCGCACGCCGCGCTCGTCGTCCACCAGTTGGAAAAGGTCCCGGTCGCCCGTGACGATGTCCACCGGCCCCTTGGCCTGCCCGGCCAGTGTCCCGATGACGTCGTCCGCCTCGTAGCCCGCCACTCCGACCCGGGCGATGCCGAGGGCGTCCAGGGCGGCCTCGATCACCGGCACCTGCGGGGCGAGCGTGTCGGGCACCTCCTCCTCGTCCGGCCCCGTCTCGGTCTCCACGGCGACGCGGTGGGCCTTGTACGAGGGGATCAGGTCCACCCGCCACTGGGGCCGCCAGTCGGCGTCCATGCAGGCGACGAGGTCGTCGGGGTGGTGGTCCTGGACGAGCCGGGTGATGAAGTCGAGCAGGCCGCGCACGGCGTTGACCGGCGTGCCGTCCGGGGCCCGGACCGAGTCCGGCACACCGAAGTACGCGCGGAAGTAGAGAGAGGCGGTGTCGAGGAGCATCAGGCGTCGCGTCACACCCCGATCATGCCGCAACCCACCGACAGCGGCCCCGAGCGACCGCCACCTGCCCCCCACCGACACCGGCCCCGAGCGCCGAACACCCCGGTTCCAGTGACCCCCGTCACCTTCGGGTTTGCCCTGTGGAACCCCGGGCAGGCGCGGGCCCGGAGCGGACCCGGTACGGGATTCAACAACGGATCGTCGTACATCACGGGAGTCGCGGGCCGAAACCGCCCCGCTCCACGGCCCGGCTGCGGGGGATGGGGGTCCCCCAGGACGAAGTCCTAGGGGGAGGGCCGTTTTCGTTTCAACGCGTGAGGTATATGTGTCCAGGCTCCAGGCCGATCACCTGTACAAGGTGTTCGGCAGACGACCCGACGAAGCTGTGAAGAAGCTCGCGAACGGCGAGGACCGCGACGAACTGCGCGCGGACGGCACGACCGCCGCGGTGATCGACGCGTCCTTCACTGTCGAGCCCGGGCAGATCTTCGTGGTGATGGGTCTGTCCGGATCCGGCAAGTCCACCCTGCTGCGCATGCTCAACGGCCTGCTGGAGCCCACCGCCGGCCGTGTGCTCTACGACGGCAAGGACCTCACCGCGCTCAGCCCCCGCGACCTGCGCACCGTGCGGTCCACGAAGATCAGCATGGTCTTCCAGCACTTCGCCCTCTTCCCGCATCGCAGCGTCCTCGAGAACGCCGCGTACGGCCTGGAGGTCCAGGGCGTCCCGCGCGCCGAGCGCGAGAAGCGCGCCACCGAGGCTCTGGAGCTGTGCGGCCTCGCCGGCTGGGAGAAGTCCTGGCCCGACGAGCTCTCCGGCGGCATGCAGCAGCGTGTGGGCCTGGCCCGCGCGCTGGCCACCGACGCCGACCTGCTGCTCATGGACGAGTCGTTCAGCGCGCTCGACCCGCTGATCCGGCGCGACATGCAGGACCAGCTTCTCGAACTGCAGAAGCGACTGAAGAAGACCATCGTCTTCATCACCCACGACCTCAACGAGGCCATGCGTCTCGGTGACCGCATCGCGGTGATGCGCGACGGCCGGATCGTCCAGCTCGGCGACGCCGAGGACATCCTGCTCCGCCCCGCCAACGACTATGTCGCCTCCTTCATCCAGGACGTCGACCGCTCCCGCGTCCTCACGGCCGCCGCCGTGATGGCCGAGCCCGAGCACCCCACGCCGGACAGCTGCGACTGCGAGACCGTCGGACCCGACACCCTGGTCGCCGACCTGTGCGCCGTCAGCGCCCGCGTCCCGCACGCGGTGGCCGTCAAGGACACCGACGGCACCGTCCTCGGAGTCGTACCGCAGTCCCGTCTGATCGGCTTCATCGGAGACGAGCAGCGCCCGCCCGTTGCCTGCACCACCGGCGAGAAGGAGGTGGCCACCCATGCCTAGGCTCCCTCTCGGCCAGTGGGTCGACAGCTCCGTCGACTGGCTCCAGGCACAGCTCTCCTGGCTCTTCGACGCCATCACCGCGGCCGTCACCGGTCTCTACGACGGCATCGACGCGGTCCTCTCCGCACCCGAGCCCCTGCTCTTCGCGGGCATCCTCGCCGTCGTCGCCTGGTGGCTGCGCGGGCTGACCGCCGGTGTGCTCGCCTTCGCGGGCTTCGCGCTCGTCGACTCCATCGAGCTGTGGGACGACGCCATGTCGACCCTCTCGCTGGTGCTCGTGGCGACCCTCGTCACCCTGGTGATCGCGGTCCCGCTCGGCATCTGGGCGGCCCGTTCCAAGACCGTCAGCGCCGTGCTGCGCCCGGTCCTGGACTTCATGCAGACCATGCCCGCCATGGTCTACCTGATCCCCGGCATCATCTTCTTCGGCGTCGGCGTGGTGCCCGGCATCATCGCCACCATCGTCTTCGCCCTGCCGCCCGGCGTGCGGATGACCGAGCTCGGCATCCGCCAGGTCGACGGCGAGCTGGTCGAGGCGGCCGAGGCGTTCGGCACCACCCCGCGCAACACCCTGCTGCGCGTCCAGCTGCCGCTCGCCCTGCCCACGATCATGGCCGGCATCAACCAGGTCATCATGCTGGGCCTGTCCATGGTCGTCATCGCCGGCATGGTCGGCGGCGGCGGGCTCGGCGGCGCCGTCTACCGCGCCATCGGCAACGTCGACATCGGCCTCGGCTTCGAGGCCGGCATCTCCATCGTCATCCTCGCGATGTACCTGGACCGGATGACCGGCGCGCTCGGCCGTCAGGTCTCGCCGCTCGGCCGTCGGGCCCTCGCCAAGGCGCGGGCCGCGAGCGCGGCGCGCGCCGGGGCGAAGCTCTGGAACCACCGCCCGCAGCCCGTCACCGCCCTCGTCGGCGTGGTCATCCTCGCCCTCGTCGCGGGAGGCATGGGCTTCCTCGGCGGCGGCACCGCCTCGACGACCGCCGGCGGCAAGGACATCGGCCACGGCAAGAAGATCAGCCTCGGCTACATCCCCTGGGACGAGGGCATCGCCTCCACCTTCCTCTGGAAGGAACTGCTCGAGCGGCGCGGCTACGAGGTCGACACCAAGCAGCTGGAGGCCGGCGCGCTCTACACCGGTCTCGCCGGTGGCCAGATCGACTTCCAGACCGACTCCTGGCTGCCGGTCACCCACGCCCAGTACTGGGAGAAGTACCAGAACAAGCTGGAGGACCTCGGCTCCTGGTACGGCCCGACCTCCCTCGAGCTGTCCGTGCCCTCCTACATGAAGGGCATCGACTCGCTCGAGGACCTCAAGGGCAAGGGCGGCCAGTTCAAGGGCCGGATCATCGGCATCGAGCCGAGCGCCGGAATGATGGGCATCCTCAAGGACAAGGTCCTGAACGACTACGGCCTCAAGGGCGAGTACAAGGTCGTCGACGGCTCCACGCCCGGCATGCTCGCCGAGCTGAAGCGCGCCTACGACAAGAAGGAACCGGTCGTCGTCACGCTCTGGTCGCCGCACTGGGCCTACTCCAGCTACGACCTGAAGAAGCTCAAGGACCCCAAGGGCACCTGGGGCAAGGGCGACGGCGTCCACACCCTCGCCCGCAAGGGCTTCACCGCCGACAACCCCGAGGTCGGGTCCTGGCTGAAGAACTTCGAGCTGACCGAGAAGCAGCTCACGGATCTCGAAGCCGCCATCCAGGAGACCGGCAAGGGCAAGGAGCAGCAGGCGGTCCGCGGCTGGCTGGAGAAGAACCCCGGCCTCGCCGAGAAGCTGGCTCCGCAGTAGGGCCGAGGACGGATTCCCGACTCCTGTCCGAATAGGGGTGGTCGCCGAGCGTATTCGGCGGCCACCCCTTTTCGCCACGACGCGAAACCCTGCCCCAAAGCTGCGTAAGGTTCAGGTAACCGACCAGTACGCAGGCGCGAGGGAAGAGGGAGGGAGCCGTCATGGACGAGAAGGAATCACTGCGCGTGGGCGCGGCCGTCAAGAGGCGCCGCAGGGCTCTCAAGCTCACGCTGGCCGTCGTCGCCTCGCGCAGCGGCCTGTCCGTGCCCTTCCTCAGCCAGATCGAGAACGAGCGGGCACGCCCCAGCACGCGATCACTCCAGCTGGTCGCCGGAGCCCTGGAGACCACGGCAGCCGAGCTGCTGGCCGCGGCGGAGTCCGCCCGTACGGTCGATGTCGTACGCGCGGCCGAGCAGGCCCGCCACGACCTGCCCGAGGGGGTACGGTCCCTGGTCCGCGGCCGGCACCAGCTGCACGCACTCGAGTTCACCGGCGAGCGGGACGCGGGGCGCGAATTCCAGCACCGCAACGACGAGTTGCTGTTCGTCGCCGACGGCGCCGCCGAGGTCGAGGCCGAGGGGCGGGCGTACCGGCTCGAACGCGGGGACACGCTGTATCTCTCCGGAGGCGTACGGCACCGCTGGCGCGCCACGGAGCCCGGCACCCGCCTGCTCGTCGTGGCCGTCGCCGAGCACATCGAGGCCGACGACGCATGAGGGACGCTGCGTGAGCGCTCGGACCCGTGTCGTCTCCCTCGTCCCCTCGCTGACCGAGGCGGTCGCCGTCACCGCCCCCGGCCTGCTCGTCGGCGCCACCGACTGGTGCAGCCACCCGGCCGATCTCGACGTCGTACGGATCGGGGGCACGAAGAACCCCGACGTCGCCGCGGTCACCGGCCTCCGGCCCGACCTGGTGATCGCCAACGAGGAGGAGAACCGCGCCCCCGACCTGGCCGCGCTGCGCGCCGCCGGGATCGACGTCCTGGTCACCGAGGTACGTACGCTCGATCAGGCATTCCGCGAGCTGGAGCGGACGCTGCGGGCCTGTGGCGTCCCCGACCGGCCCCGCTGGCTGGACGAGGCGGAGGAGGCGTGGGCCGCCGTGGACACGCAGGGCGAGCCCCTGGCCGCCGTGGACCCGCCGGGCGAGTCCCTGACCGCCTTCGTACCGATCTGGCGTCGGCCCTGGATGGTCCTCGGTCGCGACACCTTCGCCGGCGACCTGCTGGCCCGCCTCGGCATCCGGCAGCTGTACGCCGATCACGCCGAGCGCTATCCGCGCATCCCACTGGACGAACTCCGGGCAGTCGGCGCCGACCTGGTCGTCCTGCCCGACGAGCCGTACCGCTTCACGGCCGACGACGGCCCCGAGGCGTTCCCCGGGACCGCCGCCGCACTCGTCAGCGGGCGTCATCTCACCTGGTACGGGCCGTCACTGACCGAGGCCCCGCAGGTGCTGTCCCGGGCCCTGCGAGCAGCGCTCCGCTGAACAGCCCGCGCAGGGTGTGGAATCCGGCCACCAGCCAGGCCGCGACGAGGAACACGTACAGCGCGATCGCGAGCCAGCGGAAGACGGCCAGACCCGTGTGGTGGGCGAGCCCCTCCGCGCCCGTCACGCAGGTGCCGACCGGGAAGGTGAAGGCCCACCAGGTCATCGCGAACCCCATGCCCTGACGGCGGGCCCGCACCACCATCGCCCCGGCCAGCGCCAGCCACAGCAGGGCGAAGCCCATCACCGGCACGCCGTAGAGGACGGCGAAAGCGGCGAATCCGTGCGCGTACGGGGCGGGCAGCACGCCGGTCGCGACGTCGGCGAACTTGTTCGCGGCGGTGGTCGACTGGCCCAGCGGGCCGAGGACCAGGAAGAGGGTGGGGGTGAGCGCGAGGGGCAGCGGTCCGCCGGTGACGAGGCGGCCGAAGACCAGCGGCAGCATCACGAGGGTGGCGAGCAGGCTGATGCCGAACATCGCGTAACAGGCGATCAGCAGCGTCTGCTGGGCCTGCCCGGCCGGCAGATGGGGCAGGAGCAGCGGGCCGAGGGCGGCGGAGACCATCGGGGCGACGACCGGGAGGAACCACACCGGGGACGCGCTCTCGATCCTGTGGTGCACCACCATCAGATACGGGATCGCGACCGCGGCGGCCAGGCCGATGGCCGATCCGGTGGTGAACAGGACGGTGTCGATCGCGACGGCGGCCGGGAGCCCCAGCCAGTCCTGGCCGACGAGCAGGGTGCCGCCGCCGACCGCGAGAAGGGCCATCGACAGACAGCCGTAGAACGGGGCCACGGCCGGGTCCATGAGGTGCTTCCTGGCCTGGTCGCGGTGGTGGATCCAGTGCGCGGAGCGAGCGGCGACCAGGGCGAGGAGCATCGCGAAGGAGAGGGCCCAGACGGCGGTGCACGCGGTGCGCAGCCCGGGCACGTGCACCGGGAGGGTCGCTCCCGCGTTGGCGACGATGGCGGTGCCCATCACCGAGGCGTACCAGTTGGGGCCGAGGTGACGGACCGCGGTCGCCCGCGCGCCGGGGGTGGTGGCGCGGGGGACCGGACGGGAAGCTGCGAGGGTTGCCATGGCTTCACCCTCGCGCGGCCGCGCGGGCCCGACCAGGGATCTTGGCGCTATGACGTCATAAGCTGACTTTATGAGCAGCGAGCCTATCGAGACCGCACCCCTGTCCCACCGGGTCCCCGACCTCGGCGCGCTCGAACTGCTCCTGGCCGTCGCCCGGCACGGCAGCCTGGGGCGGGCCGCCCGCGAGGTGGGCATCACGCAGCCCGCCGCGAGCAGCCGGATCCGGTCGATGGAGAGGCAGCTCGGCGTCGCCCTGGTGGACCGCTCGCCGCGCGGCTCGCGTCTCACTGACGCGGGGGCGCTCGTGACCGACTGGGCGCGGCGGATCGTGGAGGCGGCGGAGGCGTTCGACGCCGGGGCGCAGGCGCTGCGCGGGCGGCGGGACTCGCGGCTGCGGGTGGCCGCGTCGATGACGATCGCCGAGTATCTGCTGCCGGGCTGGCTGATCGCGCTGCGCGCGGAGCGGCCGGACACGGCCGTGTCGCTGATGGCGGGGAACTCGGCGGCGGTCGCGGAGCGGCTGCTCGCGGACGAGGCGGACCTGGGGTTCGTGGAGGGGCTCGCCGTGCCCGACGGCCTGGACGGGGCGGTCGTCGCCCGCGACCGGCTCGTCGTGGTCGCCGCGCCGTCCCATGCGTGGGCCCGCCGCCGTAAGCCGCTGGACCCGGGGGAGTTGGCCGCGACTCCGCTGATCCTGCGCGAGCGGGGTTCGGGGACCCGGCAGGTCCTCGACTCCGCGCTCTCCGCGCATGGCGGACTGGCCCAGCCGCTGCTCGAACTCGCCTCCACCACAGCGGTGAAGGCGGCGGCGGTCAGCTCCGCGGGCCCCGCCGTTCTGAGCGAGCTCGCCGTCGCGGAGGAGCTGACTTCGCGGCGCCTGGTCGAGATCCCGGTCGAGGGCGTGCTGCTCCGCCGCGACCTCCGAGCGGTCTGGCCGACCGGCCACCGGCCGACGGGGCCGGCGCGCGACCTGCTGTCACTGACCAGGGCGAGGCCGACGGGGTAGGGCGCGGTCCGGACCCGTCGGGCGTCTGCGGGCGCGTCGTGGTCGTTTGCGCAGTTCCCCGCGCCCCTCAGGGGCCGTCAGCTTGCCGCCTTGATCAGGCCCTGCATCACCCGTAGGTCCTCGGCCATTTCCGGGTGCCATTGGACGCCCAGGGCCCAGGCCGGGGCGGCCAGTTCGATGGCCTCTGGTGTGCCGTCCTCCGCGTACGCCGAGGGCGCCAGGCCCTCGCCCAGGCGGTCCACGGCCTGGTGGTGGTAGGTCGGCACCGAGGTCAGTTCCGGGACCAGGGAGGCGTACAGCGTGCCGGGGACCGGCTTCACCGCGTGGCGGCCGATCACGCCGACCGCCTCCACATGCCCCTCCAGGTGCTGGACCAGGGTGCCGCCGAGCGCCACATTGAGCAGCTGCATGCCCCGGCAGATGCCGAGCACCGGAGTGCCCGAGGCCAGCGCCGCCTCGACCAGGGCCAGCTCCCACGCGTCCCTGGCCCGGGCGGGCGGGCCGGTACGGGGATCGGGCTCCGCCCCGTACCGCACCGGCTCGACGTCCGCGCCGCCCGCGACCACCAGACCGTCGAGCCGGGCCACCACCGCCGCCGCGGCCGACGGGTCGTCCGGCGGGAGCATCGCCGCGAGGCCACCGCTCGCCTGGACCAGCCGTGGGTACTGCGCGGGCAGCAGGGCCGCGGGCATGTCCCACACCCCCCAGCGGGCCTGGTCCAGATAGGTCGTCACGCCGATGAGCGGCTTGGACACGGAAGACTCCTCCGTCGGTCGGTGGTGGTCAGTCGCGTTCGAGTTCGGCCTCGGCCGCCGCCAGCGCCGCGAACTCCTCCTCCGGCGCCTTGGCCACCAGATGCTTCCGACTGTAGAACGCGAAGTAGGCGAGGGCGATCACATAGACCCCGAGCGCGATGAACGCCGCGTCCTTGTCGACCAGGAAGGTCGCCACCAGCGCCGACAGGGCGAGGACGAAGGCCACGGACGAGGTCACCACCCCGCCCGGCGTCCGGTACGGGCGGTGCAGCTCCGGCTCGCGGCGGCGCAGCACGATGTGGGAGAGCGCCATCAGGGCGTACGAGATGGTCGCGCCGAACACCGCGATGTTCAGCATCCGCGCGCCGTTCCCGGTCCCCGCGGCGAGCGCGAAGCCGATCGCGCCCGGGATGAGCAGCCCCAGGTACGGCGACTTGCGGCGGCTGGTGAGGGAGAGGAACCGGGGCAGGTACCCGGCCCTGGACAGGGCGAAGAGCTGGCGCGAACCGGCGTAGATGAGCGAGAAGAACGAGGCCACGAGGCCGGCGAGGCCCGCGTAGTTCACGAACCGGCTGAGCAGCGTCGGGTCCCCGTCGCCCTGCAGCGCCACGACCAGCGGGTTGCCTGCCTCCTGGATGGCGGCCGAGCCGCGCGCCCCGGTGGAGGCGAAGAAGGTCATCACGGCGAGCAGCACCAGGATGCCCATCGAGATCGCCAGCGCCTTCGGCATCGAGCGGACCGGGTCCTTCGCCTCCTCGGCGGCGAGCGGCACACCCTCGACCCCGAGGAAGAACCACATGCCGAAGGGGAACGCGGCCCAGATGCCGAGAAGGCCGTACGGGAGCCAGGAGTTGGAGCCGAGCGCATCGGTGTCGACGGGGATGTCGTTCAGCCCGTCGACGTGGAAGTCGCTGAGTGCGCCGAGCGCGAAGATGACCAGGGCCGCGACCGCGATCGCCGTCACGATCAGGCTGAAACGCAGCGCCTCGCCCACGCCCCACAGATGGATCCCGATGAAGATCACGAAGCAGGCGAGATAGACGGGCCAGCCGGACTCGAGGCCGAACAGGCCGAGCGATTCGACGTAGTCACCGATGAAGATGGCGATCGCGGCGGGGGCGAGGATGTACTCGATGAGGATCGCGGTGCCGGTGAGGAAGCCGCCCCAGGTGCCGAGCGCCCGGCGCGCGAAGCCGTAGCCGCCGCCCGCGGTGGGCAGGATCGCGGAGAGCTCGGCGAGCGCGAAGACGAGACAGGCGTACATCGCGCCCATCAGCACGGTGGCGACGGCGAGTCCGCCGAATCCGCCCTTGGACAGGCCGATGTTCCAGCCGGAGAAGTCGCCGGAGACGACGTAGGCGACGCCGAGTCCGGTGAGCAGCAGCCAGCCGGCGCTGCCGCGGCGCAGGGCGCGGCGTTCGAGGTAGTCGTCAGGTGCTGTCTTGTCCCCGGAGGTGTCTTCGAGCGTCATGGCAGCGTCAGCTCCCGCGTCGGGCCCAATGGAATGGGACCATACCTTTGCGTCGGGTCGGCTGGAACGCAACCCCCGTGCGTTACTTTCGCGTTACGGCGAATCCGGCGGTGTCACGTCAGGAAGCCCCGCAGCAGCGCCGCCGTGCCGCCGCAGTGTTCGCGCATGACCTCGCGGGCCGCGTCCGCGTCGCCGTCGAGGACGGCCTCGATCAGCGCCGTGTGCTGGTGCTGGGAGTGCTCCAGGTTGCGTACGAGCAGGGGGATGCAGTCCAGGAGGTCGTTGACCGTCGCCCGGACGGCCGCGTACTGGGCGGTGAGCGTCGGGGAGCCCGAGAGTTCGGCCAGCGTCAGATGGAGCAGCGTGTCCTGGCGCCGGTAGTCCGCCAGCGGGGCGTCGTGCGTGGCCGTCAGGGCCGCCCGCAGCCGCTCCGTGCCTTCGCTCGTCAGTCCGTGCGCCGCGCAGAGCCCCGCCGCGCCGACCTCCAGGACCTCGCGGAAGCGCAGGGTGTCCTCGACGTCGATCGTGGCGATCCGGCGGCGCAGCTCGTCCTCGTCGGCCGTCTGCGGCCGGTGCAGCACGAACGTTCCGCCGTACCGCCCGCGCCGGCTCTCCACGAGCCCCTGCTCCTGGAGCACCTTCAGGACCTCGCGCAGGGTGACCCGGCTGATCCCCATCCGGTCGGCCAGCTCCCGCTCGGCGGGCAGCCGCTCCCCGCCCGGCACCAGGCCGAGCCGTACGACCTGAAGGATCTGCTCCAGCGCCTCCTCGAAGCCGTTGCCCGCCCGCACCGGCCGCAGCACGGGCGTCAGCCGGTCCGGCATGCCCGCCGCGCCGGCCGTCGCCGCGTCCGTCTCCCCACCGATCTTCGCCACGTTGCGGTTTCCCCTTCCCAAGCAATGGTCTTCGGCAATACCTTAAAGCTCCCGGCTGGCCGAAGGAGGAGTAATCCCGTGGCAGACCGCAAAGCCCCGCTCTCCGTCGAGGAGCTCCGTGCTCTCGTCGCGAGCGGTGAGATCGACACAGTCGTCCTGGCCTTCCCCGACATGCAGGGTCGGCTCCAGGGCAAGCGGTTCGCCGCACCGTTCTTCCTCGACGACGTCCTCGACCACGGCACCGAGGGCTGCAACTATCTCCTGGCCGTCGATACCGAGATGAACACGGTCGACGGATACGAGATGTCCTCGTGGGACCGTGGCTACGGCGACTTCGCCATGCACCCCGACCTCTCCACCCTGCGCCGCGTCCCGTGGAACGAGGGTACGGCGATGCTGATCGCCGACCTCGCCTGGAACGACGGCTCACCCGTCGTCGCCGCACCCCGCCAGATCCTCCGCCGCCAGCTGGAACGGCTCGCCGAACACGGCTACACCGCCCACGTCGGCACGGAGCTGGAGTTCATCGTCTTCAAGGACACCTACGAGCAGGCCTGGGACGCGAACTACCGGAACCTGACCCCCGTCAATCAGTACAACATCGACTACTCCGTCCTCGGCACCGGCCGCATCGAGCCCCTCCTGCGGCGGATCCGCAACGAGATGGCCGGCGCAGGACTGACCGTCGAGTCCGCCAAGGGCGAGTGCAACCCGGGCCAGCACGAGATCGCCTTCAAGTACGACGAGGCCCTCGTCACCTGCGACCAGCACGCCGTCTACAAGACGGGCGCCAAGGAGATCGCCGCCCAGGAAGGCGTCTCGCTCACCTTCATGGCGAAGTACAACGAGCGCGAGGGCAACTCCTGCCACATCCACCTCTCGCTCCAGTCCGTCGACGAGGCCGGCACGAACGTCATGGCCGGCGACGGACCCGGCGGCATGTCGGACGTCATGCGGTACTTCCTCGCCGGACAGCTTGCCGCGCTGCGCGACTTCTCCCTCCTCTACGCCCCCCACATCAACTCCTACAAGCGCTTCCAGCCCGGCTCCTTCGCCCCCACCGCCGTCGCCTGGGGCGTGGACAACCGCACCTGCTCCCTGCGCGTCGTCGGCCACGGCCGCTCGATGCGTTTCGAGAACCGGCTCCCCGGCGGGGATGTCAATCCCCACCTCGCCGTCGCGGGCCTGGTCGCCGCCGGTCTGTACGGCATCGAGCAGCGGCTCGAACTGCCCGCGGCCTGTGACGGAAACGCCTACACCGCCGAGTACGCCCACGTCCCCACCACCCTGCGCGAGGCCGCCGAACTCTGGGAGACCAGCCTCATCGCCAAGGCCGCCTTCGGGGACGAGGTCGTCGCGCACTACCGCAACATGGCCCGCGTCGAGCTCGACGCGTACGACGCCGCGGTGACCGACTGGGAGCTGCGCCGCTCCTTCGAACGCATGTGAGGAAAGAGTTGCTCCAGGAACTCCAGGTACTCAATCCGGCGACCGAAGAGGTCGTCGCGACCGTCCCCGCCGCCACACCGGCCGACGTCGACGCCGCGGTCGTACGGGCGACCGAAGCGCAGCGCGGCTGGGCCGCCGCCGCCCCCGCCGACCGGGCCCGGCTGCTGCGCCGCTTCGCCGCCGTCGTCGACGCCCACACCGAGGAGCTGGCCCTCCTCGAAGTGCGCGAGGCCGGTCACACCCTCGGAAACGCCCGCTGGGAGGCGGGCAACGTCCGGGACCTGCTCGACTACGCGGCCGGGGGAGTGGAGCGGCTGAACGGCCGCCAGATCCCCGTCGCCGGCGGTCTCGACGTCACGATCCTCGAACCCCTCGGCGTCGTCGGCGTGATCGCGCCCTGGAACTTCCCCATGCCGATCGCCGCCTGGGCCACCGCCCCGGCCCTCGCCGCCGGCAACGCGGTGATCCTCAAGCCCGCCGAGACCACCCCGCTCACCGCGCTCCGACTCGCCGAACTCGGCCTGGAGGCGGGACTTCCCGAGGGCCTCTTCCAGGTCCTCCCGGGCGAGGGAGCCGTCGCGGGCGACGCGCTCGTCGAACACCCCGGCATCGCCAAGATCGTCTTCACCGGCTCGACGCGGGTGGGGAAGAGCATCATGGCCAAGTGCGCCGCCCAGGTGAAGCGGGTGACGCTCGAACTCGGCGGCAAGAGCCCGAACATCGTCTTCGCCGACGCGGACATCGAGGCCGCGGCGGCAGCGGCGCCGATGTCCTTCCTCGACAACAGCGGCCAGGACTGCTGCGCCCGTACCCGCATCCTGGTCCAGCGCTCCGTCCACGACCGCTTCCTGGAGCTGCTCACCCCCGCCGTCGAGGAGATCGTCGTCGGCGACCCGGCCGACGAGAAGACCCAGATGGGCCCGCTCATCTCCCGGGCCCAGCTCGAGCGTGTACGGGCGTACGTCCCCGACTCGCTCCCCGGCATCCGGGGCAAGGCCCCCGAGGGCCCCGGCTTCTGGTTCCCGCCGACCGTCCTCACCGGCCTCGCCGAGGACGCGCCCTGCGCCGTCGAGGAGGTCTTCGGACCGGTCGCCGTCGTCCTGCCCTTCGAGGACGACGCCGACGCCGTCCGCCTCGCCAACGCCACCGAGTACGGCCTGGCCGGCTCGATCTGGACCCGCGACGTGGGCCGCGCGCTGCGCGTCTCACGCGCCGTCCGGGCCGGCAACCTCTCCGTCAACTCCCACTCCAGCGTCCGCTACTGGACCCCGTTCGGCGGCTACCAGCAATCCGGCCTCGGCCGGGAGCTCGGCCCCGACGCCCTCACCGCCTTCACCGAGACCAAGAACGTCTTCATCAGCACGGAAAGCACGGAGGCCTGAACCGCATGAGCACCGAAGAGATCGTCTGCCGCCGTCTGGTCGGCCGTACCGCCGTCATCACCGGGGCCGGCAGCGGCATCGGCCTCGCCACCGCCCGCCGCCTCGCCTCCGAAGGCGCGAACGTCGTCTGCGGCGACATCGACGAGACCGCGGGCAAGGCCGCTGCGGAGGAGGTCGGCGGCACGTTCGTCAAGGTGAACGTCACCGACCCCGAGGAGGTCGAGAACCTCTTCAAGGTCGCCTTCGACACCTACGGATCCGTGGACATCGCCTTCAACAACGCGGGCATCTCCCCGCCCGACGACGACTCCATCCTCACCACCGGCCTGGAGGCCTGGAAGCGCGTCCAGGACGTCAACCTCACCTCGGTCTACCTGTGCTGCAAGGCCGCACTGCCCTACATGCAGCGACAGGGCCGCGGCTCCATCATCAACACCGCCTCCTTCGTCGCCATCATGGGCGCGGCCACCAGCCAGATCTCGTACACCGCCTCCAAGGGCGGCGTGCTCGCCATGTCCCGCGAACTGGGCGTCCAGTTCGCCCGCGAGGGCATCCGCGTCAACGCCCTCTGCCCCGGGCCGGTCAACACCCCGCTCCTCCAGGAGCTGTTCGCCAAGGACCCGGAGCGGGCCGCCCGCCGGCTCGTGCACATCCCCCTCGGCCGCTTCGCCGAGGCCGAGGAGATCGCCGCCGCCGTCGCCTTCCTCGCCAGCGACGACTCCTCCTTCATCAACGCCACCGACTTCCTCGTCGACGGCGGCATCTCGGGCGCGTACGTGACCCCCCTCTAGACCGTTCACCCACCCTCCCCCCCCACCCCGACAGCCGGGCGTCGCAAGGCGCCCGGCTGTCGTGCATCCGGACATCCCCGACAGGAGCGCGCCCATGAACCCCCGATTCCGCCGGATCACTGCCGCGGCCGCCACGGTTCTCGCCCTCGCCGGCCTGGTCACCGCCGCACCCGCCCACGCGCGACCCGGGAAGTGCCCCACCCTGAAGGCCTCCGAGGGCTGGTACGGCGACAACCGCGCCAGACTGCAGGAGCTCGTCGACGCGCACTGCGGGGACAGGGGCGCCGACCGGCCCGTCGCCGTCTTCGACTGGGACAACACGGTCATCAAGAACGACGTCGGCGACGCCACGATGTACTGGCTCCTGCGCAACAGCCGCATCCGTCCGCCCGCGAACGACGACTGGACCACGACCAGCCGCCATCTGACCCGGGACGCGGCCGCCGCCCTGCGCGACGCCTGCCCCACCGGTGTCCGCACCCTGCCCACGGGCACCGACACCCGCTGCGCCGACGAGATCCTCTCCGTCTACGCGGAGGGCGCCACGACCACCGGCAGTAAGGCGTTCACGGGCTTCGACCACCGTCGGACGGAACCGCAGTACGCCTGGCTCGCCCAGCTCCTGCGCGGCTGGACCACCCGCCAGGTCGAGTCCTTCGCCGCGGCCGCCCGCGCCGAGAGCCTCGCCGCTCCGATCGGCGCCACCCAGCAGGTCGGCACCGGCGAAGTCAGCGCCTGGGTCCGCTACTACGAGCAGCAGCGCGACCTCGTCCGTACCCTCCGCACGGCGGGCTTCGACGTCTGGATCGTCTCGGCCTCGCCCGAACCGGTCGTCGACGTCTGGGCCCAGGGCGTCGGCATCGCGTCCTCGCACGCCATAGGCATCCGCAACATCACCGAGCGCGGCCGGCTCGGCGCCCGGCTGAAGGGCTGCGGCGGCGTCCGCGACGGCGAGGACTCGATGATCACGTACATCGACGGCAAGCGCTGTTGGATCAACCAGGAGATCTTCGGCGTGCGCGGACCCGCCGCCGAGCGGGTCCAACCGGCCTCCCGGCGCCAGGTGTTCGCCGCAGGCGATTCCGACACCGACATCTCCTTCCTGCGCGATGCGACCGGACTGCGCCTGGTCCTCAACCGCAACAAGAACGAGCTGATGTGCCGCGCCTACGACAACAGCGACGGCCGCTGGATCGTGAACCCGATGTTCATCGAGCCGAAGAAGCAGAAGACGAGCCCCTATCCGTGCGCCACCACCGCCTACACCGCCGCCGACGGCACGGCACAGCCCGTGCGGCGCGCCGACGGCAGTGTCGTGCCCGATCAATGGGACTCCGTGTTCGGCTCCTGAACCCGCCCTCTAGGCTTGCGGGATGAGCATGACGACCCCTCCCGGCTGGTACCCGGACCCGGCCACGCCCACCGTCGAACGCTGGTGGGACGGTACGACCTGGACCGCGCACACCCGGCAGGCGACGGCGCCCACGACGGCTGTCGCCGCTCTTCCGGCGCCTGGCCGCGGGCGGGGCAGGGCCGTCGCGCTCGGTGCCGGCGCGGTGGCCGTCGTCGCTGCGGTCGTCGCCGGTGTCGTCGCCCTCGTCGGCGGTGACGAGGAGAAGGACCCGGGCATGGCGGGTCCGACCGCGGCGACCACGACCACCTCGGCGCCGACCTCCACCTCCTCCAGCAGCCCTCCCGCCGAGGACCTCACGAAGGTCGTCGACCAGCTCAACGGGATCACGCTCCCGATCATCAAGGGCTGGGAGAAGCCGGAGTTCCACTCGGGCGGCGCGCCGACGATCACGACCGTCGGTGAGTACGCCTGCCCCGGCGCCACCAACAAGCAGTGCCGGCACGGCACCGTGTCCTCCCATTCGGCGTCGGGCACCGACGCCGCCACCCCCGAGGCCATGGCCAAGGAGGACATCGCCCTGGCCGCCGACGCCTTCTTCGGGGACGACGTCTTCGGGAACTGGCTGTACGGCGACATCCAGTCCCACAAGCAGGTCGCCGCCCGCCCCGCCGTCGTCGCCGGACGCACCGGCTATCTGGTCCGGTGGCAGGTCACCACCGGCAAGGGCCCCGGCGGCTACGTCCAGTCGCTCGTCTTCCCGTCCCCCACGGGCAGCGAGTCGCCGGTCGTCGTGCGCTTCGCCTTCGACGCGGGAGCCGACGGCCCGCCGCTCGCCGCGATGGACGAGATCACCAAGGGGATCCTGCCCATCGGCAGCGCGACGGGCGGGGGAGTGGGCAGCTCGATCACCCCGGGCTCCTGACCGCCGGTCAGAGGAAGGTACGGCCCTCGCCCCGGTACGTGGGGACGGTCGCCGTGATCCGGTCGCCCTCGATCAGCCGCAGGCTGTCGAACCGCTCGCACAGCTCCCCGGCCTTCGCATGCCGGAACCACACCTTGTCCCCGATGAGGAGATCGTCGGCAGGGGACCCGAGCAGCGGCGTCTGCACCTCGCCGGGACCCTCCTGGGGGTCGTAACGCAGCCCCTCCGGGAGGTACGGGACGGGCAGCCGGTCCACGCCCGCCGCACCGGACGCGGGGTAGCCGCCGCCGAGCACCGTCACCACGCCGACGCCGGGCCGGCGCACGACGGGCTGCGCGAAGAGAGCCGCCGGCCGGCCGGTGAAGGACGTGTAGTTGTCGAAGAGCCGCGGCACATAGAGCCCCGAGCCGGCGGCGATCTCGGTCACCGCGTCCTCGGCCGCCGTGTGCTGCACGCTGCCCGTACCACCGCCGTTGACGAACTCCAGGTCCGGCGCCACCGCCCGCACCGCACGGACCACGGCCGCGCGCCGGGACTCCAGCTCCTTGCGGGCGGCCGACTGCATGAGCCGGATCGCCCGGGACCGCAGCGGCCGTCCGGCCACCGCGTCCCCCACACCCGCGACATGCCCCTCGTACGCCATGATCCCGACGAGCCGGAAGCCCGGCCGACGGGCGACGGAGCGGGCCAGCTCGGCGAGCTGGGCGGGCTCGCGCAGCGGGGAGCGCAGCGCGCCGATCCGCACCCGGCCGCCGAGCAGCCGGAGCGACGTGTCCAGCTCCAGACAGATCCGGATCTCCTCGCCGCCACCCGCGCGTGCCGCGTCGATCAGGTCCAGCTGCGCCGGGTCGTCGACCATCAGGGTCACGGCGGCGGCCAGTTTGGGGTCGTTCGCCAGTTCACCGAACGCGGTCCGGTCGGCGGACGGATAGGCGAGCAGGACGTCCTCGAACCCGGCCCGGGCCAGCCACAGCGACTCGTCGAGCGTGAATGACATGATCCCCGCGAAGCCCTCGCGCGCCAGCACCCGCTCAAGGAGCGCGCGGCACCGCACGGACTTGCTCGCCACCCGGATCGGCTTGCCACCGGCGCGCCGCACGAGGTCGTCGGCGTTGGCGTCGAACGCCTCCAGATCGACGATGGCGACAGGCGCGTCGAGATGGGCGGTGGCCCGGTCGTACCGGGCCCGGTCGGCGGCGCGGGGAGTCATGGCCTGAGCTTGCCAGACGGGTTTACGGGTGGGTAGCCCCTGGGTTCCCGCGCTGCGGGGAACAGCCCGTAGAGTGGCGGGCATTGCCGGGGCAGGCATCACAACGGGACGACCAGGGGGACGGGGATGAGCACCGACGCGCACCACCCCACGTCCCGCATCACCGACGCCCTGCTCCCACCCACGTCGACGAGCCCGAGCCCCGACGCCGGAAGCACCCCCGCGCCGCCCGGCATCCCGGGCCGGCCCGCCGCCGCGCCAGGCGCGAACGCCGCCCCGCCGCGTCCGGCCCAGCCGCCGGCTGCCCCGGCCGGTACGGCTCCGGTGGCGCCCGGCGCCAGGCAGTCCACCCCGGCCCCGCCGACGGGTGCCTCCGCCGGGCATCCGCGTACCGCGCCCGTGGCGGCCACCCCGGCTGCTCCGGCTGCCACGGCTCCGGCGACGCCGGGCGCCGGACACGCAGCCCGTACCGCCCCGCCGCGGCCGGCGGCTGCCCCGCCCGTGGCCCCCGTGGGCCACGCCATGCCGGCGGATGGCTCCGGCGCGCCTCGGCGTCCGGCGTCCATGCCGGTTGCCCCGGGCGCCGGACACACGGTCCCCGCCCCGCCGCGGCCGGCGGCTGCCCCGCCCATACCGCCCGTGGGTCGTCCCACCCCCGCCGGTGCCGCCTCCGGTGTGCCTCCACAGCAGCCCATGGCCGTTCCCCGAACCGCGCCCACCGCCGGTGGTGGCCATCGACCGCCCGGCGCCGTCCCCTCCCCGCGCCCCGTGGGCCCCGCCCCCGCCTCCGATCTGCCCGCAGTCGAGACGACGACCCGACTGCGACCCATCCGCGCCACCGAGCCCCCGCGCCCGGTGCCTCCCCGGCCCGAGCCCCCGCGCCCCGTGCCTCCCCGGCCCGAGCCCCCGCGCTCCGCGCCCCCGCGCCACCACCACGCCGCGTACCGTCCCTTCACCGTGCCGCCCGAGAGTCCCGTCGAGACCACCACCCGGCTGCGGCCCATCCGTGAGCGGCGGACCGGGCGGGTCGTCGCCGCCGGGGTCTGTCTCGTCCTCGGGGTCGGGCTCATCGGCGGGGCCGTCGCCGGGGCCGTGCTCGCCGCCACCGACGCCGGAGCAGCCGCCGAGCCCGCGGGGTACGAGCAGGCCAAGAGCCTGTGGCACGACGTCCCCGTCGACACCCTCTTCCCCCGTTCCCTCGCCGGCCCCGGCGCCGGCCCCGGCGCGGCCGATCGCACCTGGACGCGGGTCGTCGTCGCGGCCGACGCCCCCTGCTCGGCCGCCGTCCTGCAGAAGAGCCTGCTCACGGCCGTGCAGGCGGTCGGCTGCGACCGCGTCCTGCGAGCCACCTACACCGACGCCACCGCCAGCAGCGTCGTCACCGTCGGCCTCGTCTTCACCCAGGCCGAGCCCGAAGCCACCCGCTCCCTCGCCGGCCAGGGAGCCGCCCGGATCGCCGCCGACGTCCCCCCGCCGCTCGCCGCCCCCGGCACCGTCGCCGCCCGCTTCGGCGCCGCGCAGCGCGCCAGCTGGTTCACGCGCCCCCTCGCCGACCTCCCCGTCGTCGTCACCGCCGTCTCCGGCTTCGCCGACGGCCGCCCCGTCGGCGCCCCCGAGCCCGCCGAACGCGCCATGGCCGCCGGACAGACCAGCGCCCCCGCCCAGGCCGGCCTCGGCCACGAGGCCAAGGGCGTCGCCGACCGCATCGAACGCGGACTGCGCGCCGCCCTCACCGCGGCAGCGAAGAAGGACGACGACCAGTGAACCGCCCCCGTACGCTCGCGGCGCTCCTCGCCACCGCCTTCGCCGTCCTCCCCGCCACCACCACCCCCGCGTACGCCGACACCATCCGAGCCCGCCAATGGGGCCTCGAAGCCATGCACACCACCCAGGCATGGCGCACCACCAAGGGCGAGGGCATCACCGTCGCCGTCCTGGACACCGGTGTCGACGCCGAGCACCCCGACCTCGTCGGCTCGGTCCTCGACGGCAAGGACCTCGTCGGCTTCGGCGCCGAACGCGGCGAGCGCGCCTGGGCCCGGCACGGCACCGCCATGGCCGGCATCATCGCCGGGCACGGCCACGGCCCCGGCCGCCAGGACGGCGTCCTCGGGATCGCGCCCAAGGTCAAGATCCTGCCCGTCCGGGTCATCCTCGAAGGCACCGACAAGGCCCGCGACAAGGCCCGCAAGACCCGGGGCACCGCCCTCGCCGAGGGCATCCGCTGGGCCACCGACCACGGCGCCGACGTCATCAACCTCTCCCTCGGCGACGACTCCAAGTCCGCCCACGCCGATGCCGGCGAGGACGCGGCCGTCCAGTACGCCCTCTCCAAGGGTGTCTCCGTCGTCGCCTCGGCCGGCAACGGCGGTGAGAAGGGCGACCACATCTCGTACCCCGCCGCCTACCCCGGTGTCGTCGCCGTCACCGCCGTCGACCGCTGGGGCACCCGCGCCTCCTTCTCCACCAGCCGCTGGTACGCTACCGTCAGCGCCCCCGGCGTCGACATCGTCATCGCCGACCCGGACCGCCGCTACTACGAGGGCTGGGGCACCAGCGCCGCCGCCGCCTTCGTCTCCGGCGCCGTCGCGCTGGTCCGCGCCGCCCACCCGGAGCTGACCCCCGCCCAGGTCAAGCAGCTCCTCATCGACACCGCCCGCAACCGGCCCAAGGACGGCCGCAGCGACGCCAAGGGGTACGGCACCGTCGACCCGGCCGCCGCGATCGAGGCCGGCCTCAAGCTCAAGGGCGGCGACCCCAAGAGCGCCACCTCCGGCTACGCCGGCCGGTACTTCGGCCCCGGACCGCAGGCCGCCCCCGACGAGGGCAAGCCGATCGGACTGCTCGCCCCCACCGCCGGCGGCCTCGGTGCGCTGCTGCTCGCCGCTGCGGTCGTCCTGTGGCGCGGCAGCCGCGCTACAGGACCGCGCCCACCGCGCTGACCGCAGCACGGGCCGCGTCCTCCACGAGCCCGATCCCGGCCTCCTTCGTGGCGTGCCCGTCGGACACCACCGCCACCAGGTAGACCCGCCCGCCGGCCGTCACCCGCCCCACGCTGTTGATGTCCCACAGGCCGGTCGCGTCCCGTGGCAGCCACCCGTTCTTCAGCGCCGGCCCGTCACCCGCCGCGGACACGCCCCAGTCCTGTCCGGCGACCACACCCTCCATCAGCTCCGTGGCATACGCGCGGGAGTCCGGGTCCAGCGGCGAATCCGTACCGAACACCGCCGTCAGCAGGGCCAGTTGGTCGGCCGCCGTGGTCTGGGTCAGCCCCCACGCCGCCGCACCGGTCGTCTCCGAGAGCCCGAGCCGCGCGTTCGCCGCGCCGAGCCCCTCGGCTCCGCCGATGGTCTGCCAGAGAGTGGTCGCCGACGTGTTGTCACTGCGCCGGATCATCGCGGCGGCGGCCGTCCGCTCAGCCGCCGTCGGCTCCCGTCCCTCGTCCTGCGCGCGAAGCAGCAGGGCCACGAGGATGTCGAGCTTCACGACGCTGGCGGTGTCGTACGTCCGTCCCGCACCGCCGTACGAGGCCGAGCGCCCGGTCTCGAGATCGAGCACCGCGACCGACAAGGACGCGTCGCTCGTGGCGACGACCGGGCCGACCGCCTCCGTGAGGACGGCGTCGAGATCCACTTCCACGGTCACGGTGGCCGTCTCCTCCATGGTTGGCCGCGAGGCGGTCAGGGCGGGATCGGCCGGACGCACGGCGGGCGCGCACAGGGCGGCCGCCGCGAGCACGACGGCCGGCAGGGCGAGGCGGGGACGGGGCATGGGCGGGACGCTAGGAACGCCGCCTGGGTGTGGCCTGTGCGCGAGCCGTCGACCCGCTGGGAAAGCGGCCCGGGAGCGGCGGTTAGGCTCGGTACGTGGCGCTCAAGAACATCCCTGACCCCGGTTTCTCCGACGACGACGGTACCGCCGACCCGCGGCTCGCCGCGGCCCTCGCGGCCTGGGCGGAGGACAGAACCGCCCACGGCCCCGTCCTGGAGGCCCTGCGGGACGCGCGTCTGCTCGTCCCCATCGTGGCCGTCCTCGGTGAGGTCGAGGAAGACCCCGAGACGGGTCTTCGCCGCGAGAAGACCAGCGACATGGCCGTGCCCACGCTCACCGCGGGCGACCGGCGGGCGCTGCCCGCGTTCACCTCGATCGCCTCGCTCGCGCTGTGGGACCCGGCGGCCCGGCCCGTCGCCGTCCCCCTGCACCAGGCGCTGCAGGCCGCCGCGCACGAGAAGGCCGACACCGTCGTCCTCGACCTGGCGGGACCCGTTCCGTACCAGCTGAGCGGCCCGGTGCTGCTGGCCCTGGCGGAGGGCCGCACCAGCGCGGACCCGCTGGACGACCCGGCGGTACGGAAGGCGGTACGGAACGCGGTCGCCGCCGAGCCCGCGGTCCTGCGCGCCCATCTCGGCCCCGGCAGCGCGGACGGCACCCTCGCGCTCGTCCTGGCCGACGACGCCGCCCCCGCGGAGGCCGCGCAGCGGGTGGCCCGCTCCCTGGCCGCCGACGAAACACTGAGGGCCCGCCTGGTACGCGGCCTCGACCTGGCACTCCTGCCGGCCACGGCCACGCCTCCGGGCGAGCCCTTCTACGTAAAGAACTGATCGGGTCCGGGGGGCGACCCCCGTACCCCCGACGAGGTTCCTAGCCGTACAACGGCCCCGTGGCTGCATTCGTCCGGGGGGCGACCCCCGTACCCCCGCGGGCCGGTCGACCCGGCGCCACGCCCTCGACGGCCTAGCCCTAGCCGTACACCGGCCCCGTGTACTTCTCGCCCGGCCCCTGGCCCGGCTCGTCCGGGATGAGGGAGGCCTCGCGGAAGGCCAGCTGCAGGGACTTCAGGCCGTCCCGCAGCGGCGCCGCGTGGAAGGAGCTGATCTCCGTCGCGCCGGCGTCGAGGAGGCCCGCCAGGGCGTGGACCAGCTTCCGCGCCTCGTCGAGGTCCTTGTGCTTCTCGCCGTCCTCGGTGAGGCCCAGCTTCACCGCGGCGGCGCTCATCAGGTTCACCGCGACGGTCACGATGACCTCGACCGCGGGGACCTCCGCGATGTCACGGGTCATGTCGTCGAAGTCGGGGGACTCGGGGGAGTGGGGCGTCTCGCTCATGCCCACACGATAAGCCGGGCGGCCCTTCCTCCCTCCCGTCGGCCTCGGTTAGCGAACCCGGACAGTCGGTGCTAACCTTGTGTAACGACCGGCCGGACACCTATGTGCCCGGCCCACAAGTGGAGGCTCCGATCTCCCACCTGGCCGCCCTCGCGGGCGGCGGGTCACCGGTCAGGTGGCGCCCATCGTTCCGTACGGACGATGGAGCCGCCCGATGCGCGCCCCGCGGGTTCACCGCGGCGGTGCTCCGGTATTTTCGTGGAGCCCCGCCTGTGTCCCGGCCGGGGCATTTTTCATATCCCGGCGCGGTTGGTCTCACTGAAACAGACATACGCGTCCGTCCGCCAGGCGGTCGCGTGGTGCTACCGAGGAGGATCCATCAGCGCCGAGCCCCGCATCAACGACCGGATTCGCGTTCCCGAAGTGCGACTTGTCGGTCCCAGCGGCGAGCAGGTCGGGATTGTTCCGCTTGCCAAGGCCCTGGAGCTCGCACAGGAGTACGACCTTGACCTGGTCGAGGTCGCGGCGAACGCCCGTCCGCCCGTGTGCAAGCTCATGGACTACGGAAAGTTCAAGTACGAGTCGGCCATGAAGGCCCGTGAGGCGCGCAAGAACCAGGCGCACACGGTCATCAAGGAGATGAAGCTCCGGCCGAAGATCGACCCGCACGACTACGACACCAAGAAGGGTCACGTCGTCCGGTTCCTCAAGCAGGGTGACAAGGTCAAGATCACGATCATGTTCCGTGGTCGTGAGCAGTCCCGCCCCGAGCTTGGCTTCCGGCTGCTGCAGCGGCTGGCTTCGGACGTCGAGGAGCTTGGCTTCATCGAGTCCAACCCGAAGCAGGACGGCCGGAACATGATCATGGTTCTCGGCCCGCACAAGAAGAAGACCGAGGCCATGGCCGAGGCGCGTGAGGCCCAGGCCGCGCGCAAGGCGGAGCGTCAGGGCGTTTCGTCCGACGAGACCGCCGAGGCTCTGGCCGAGGAGGCTTCGGCCGAGGCTCCCGCCGAGGCCGAGAACCCCGAGGCGTGACCCGAGGGGCTGCCACCCAGGCAGCCCCGGGCCCCGCCCGGAACCACCAAACGAAGATCTGACGCTCCCGGATGTCCGGTGCCCGCACCGGGCGGGAGCGCCACTGACGAGGAGATAACGGCGCTATGCCGAAGAACAAGACGCACTCTGGTGCCAAGAAGCGCTTCAAGGTCACCGGCTCCGGCAAGATCCTGCGCGAGCGCGCCGGCAAGCGCCACCTGCTCGAGCACAAGTCGTCCAAGCTGACGCGTCGCCTCACCGGCAACGCCGAGATGGCCCCGGGTGACACCAAGACCATCAAGAAGATGCTGGGCATCTGACCGATCGTCTCGTGCCCTCGGTGACGAGGGCCCTCCGGCCAGTCCGGGACCAATTCGTTTTCGGGTCGTGTGAGTCCAACCACGACCCCGCTACAAGGAGTTAACAAGTGGCACGCGTCAAGCGGGCAGTCAACGCCCACAAGAAGCGCCGGGCGATCCTCGAGGCGGCCTCCGGCTACCGCGGTCAGCGTTCGCGCCTGTACCGCAAGGCCAAGGAGCAGGTCACCCACTCCCTGGTCTACAACTACAACGACCGCAAGAAGCGCAAGGGCGACTTCCGTCAGCTGTGGATCCAGCGCATCAACGCCGCTGCCCGCCAGAACGGCATGACGTACAACCGCCTCATCCAGGGTCTGAAGGCCGCCAACATCGAGGTGGACCGCAAGATCCTCGCCGAGCTGGCCGTCAACGACTCCAACGCGTTCGCCGCGCTGGTCGAGGTCGCGCAGAAGGCCCTTCCGGCCGACGTCAACGCCCCGAAGGCCGCTGCCTGATCTCCAGGCCGCAGACCTTCTGCACCGGACCCGCAGGCCTTCGGGCCTGCGGGTCCGGTCGTGTTCGGAGCACACAAGCCCCTTCACCCGCCCGGACCCCCGAAAAGAGCCACCGACCCCATGGGTACCCCCGAGCTGATCTCCCCGCGTTCCCCGCGCGTCGTCGCCGCCAGGCGGCTCGCCAAGCGCAACTTCCGGGGCAAGGACCGCCTCTTCATCGCCGAGGGCCCGCAGGCCGTCCGCGAGGCCGTCGAGCACCGCAGCGGCACGGGTGAGCCCACCCTCGTCGAGCTCTTCACCACCGTCGAGGCCGCCGAGCGGTACGCCACGATCGTCGACGCCGCCCGCGCAGCCGGGGCCCGGGTCCACTACGCCGACGCCGCCGTCCTCGCCGAGGTCTCCCAGACCGTCACCCCGCAAGGCCTCGTCGGCGTCTGCCGCTTCCTCGACTCGCCCTTCGAGGAGATCCTCGCCGCCAAGCCCAAGCTGGTCGCCGTCCTCGCCCACGTACGCGACCCCGGGAACGCCGGCACCGTGCTGCGCTGCGCCGACGCGGCCGGCGCCGACGCCGTCGTCCTCACCGACGCCTCCGTCGACCTGTACAACCCCAAGTCCGTCCGCGCCTCCGTCGGTTCCCTGTTCCATCTCCCGGTCGTCGTCGGCGTCCCGGTCGAGCAGGCCGTCGCCGGCCTGAAGAGCGCGGGCGTACGGATCCTCGCCGCCGACGGGGCCGGGGAGGACGACCTCGACGACGAGCTGGACGCCGGCACCATGGGCGGGCCCACTGCCTGGGTCTTCGGCAACGAGGCATGGGGGCTCCCGGAGGAGACCCGCGCGCTGGCCGACGCGGTGGTACGCGTGCCGATCCACGGCAAGGCCGAGAGCCTCAACCTGGCGACGGCCGCCGCCGTGTGCCTGTACGCCTCCGCGCGTGCCCAGCGCCCCCGAACCTCCGCCTGAGGGGGTCCACTCCGCCACCTCCACCTAGTAGGGTGACGGGCTCGGGGGCCCACTGCGCTACACGGAGGGGTGGGGAACGGGGATGACGGTCGGCACGGACAGTCCCACACACGCACGGAGTGCCGAGCCGCCTGCCCCGGAGGACCCCGACGGGTCCTCCGGAACAGCACCCGACAGCCCCGGCATCGACCCCGACGAGCTGCCCGACGGCCTCGTCGTCGCCGACGCCACCGGCCGGGTCGTCTGCTTCAACGCCGCCGCCAGCCGCATCACCTCCGTACCCGGCGGCCAGGCCCTCGGCCTCCCGCTGGAGCAGGCGCTGCCCCTGGAGGACCTCAAGGGCCGGCGCTGGTGGAGCCTCACCGACCCGTACGGCGGGCTCGCCACCCGCCGCGGCCAGCCCGAACGCAATCTGCTTCTGCCCGGCGGACGCGAGGTCCTGGTCTCCGCCCGCTACGTCCGCGAGCACCCCACCGGACCCGTCCGCCGCGTCGTCGTCTCGCTGCGCGGCACCGAGGCCCGGCGCCGTACCGAACGCAGCCACGCCGAACTCATCGCCACCGTCGCCCACGAACTGCGCTCCCCCCTGACCTCCGTCAAGGGCTTCACGGCGACCCTGCTCGCCAAGTGGGAGCGGTTCACCGACGACCAGAAACGGCTGATGCTGGAGACCGTCGACGCCGACGCCAACCGCGTCACCCGGCTCATCGCCGAGCTCCTCGACATCTCCCGGATCGACTCCGGACGGCTCGAGGTGCGCCGCCAGCCCGTCGACATCGCCGCCGCCGTCGGCCGCCACATCCAGGCCCACACCACCGGCGGCCAGTCCCCGGACCGCTTCTTCGTACGGGTCCAGCCGCAGCTGCCCGATCTGTGGGCCGACCCCGACAAGGTCGACCAGGTCCTCGGCAACCTGCTGGAAAATGCGGTGCGCCACGGCGAGGGAACCGTCACCATCGAGGTGTCACCCACCTGCGCCACCACCGACGGAGAGAAGGGAACGGCGGTCACCGTGAGCGATGAAGGCCCCGGCATTCCCGAGGAGTCGATGGGCCGTGTCTTCACCCGTTTCTGGCGGGGGAGCAAGCGCGGTGGCACCGGACTCGGCCTCTACATCGTCAAGGGCATCGTCGAGGCCCACGGCGGCACGATCACCGTCGGGCGCGGTCCCCGCGGCGGCGCCGAGTTCCGATTTATCCTGCCCGTCGGCGCCCCGGCCTATCTCGCCTGACGAGATCACCAGCCGCCCCGGCCGCCCACGGGCTCATTCGCGTCCTCGCACCCCGTTAGACTCGACCTTTGGCACGTTTGCGCCCTTGTCGTCGAGCGGGGCCGCCCAGCCAGCCGAACGGAAGCACGGGAAGAGATGTCCGCACCCAATAAGTCGTACGACCCGGTCGAGGTCGAGGCCTTGAAACCGGAAGAGATCGAGCGCATGCGGGACGAGGCGCTCGCCGCCTTCGCCGCCGCGGGTGACCTCGACGCGCTCGCGCACGCGAAGGTCGCGCACACCGGTGGCACCTCGCCGCTCGCGCTGGCCAACCGGGAGATCGGCGCGCTGCCGCCGCAGGCCAAGGCCGCCGCCGGCAAGCTCGTGGGCCAGGCCCGCGGCGCCGTCTCCAAGGCCCTCGCCGCCCGCCAGGTCGAGCTCGAGGCCGAGCGCGACGCCCGCGTCCTGGTCGAGGAGGCGGTGGACGTCACCCTGCCGTACGACCGCGTCCCGGCCGGCGCCCGCCACCCGCTGACCACGCTCATGGAGCGGGTCGCCGACGTCTTCGTCTCCATGGGGTACGAGGTCGCCGAGGGCCCCGAGGTCGAGGCGGAGTGGTTCAACTTCGACGCCCTCAACTTCGTCCCGGACCACCCGGCGCGCCAGATGCAGGACACCTTCTTCGTCCAAGGCCCTGAGGGCACCACCGGCGACGAGTCCGGTGTCGTGCTCCGTACGCACACCTCCCCGGTGCAGGCCCGCACGCTCATCGACCGGGAGCCCCCGGTCTACGTCGTGTGCCCCGGCCGCGTGTACCGCACCGACGAGCTCGACGCCACGCACACCCCGGTCTTCCACCAGATCGAGCTGCTCGCCGTCGACGAGGGCCTGACCATGGCCGACCTCAAGGGCACCCTGGACCACATGGTCCAGGCGCTCTTCGGGCCCGACATGAAGACCCGGCTCCGCCCGAACTTCTTCCCGTTCACCGAGCCGTCCGCCGAGATGGACATGCTCTGCTACGTCTGCCGCGGCGAGTCCGTCGGCAACCCCGACCGCCCCTGCCGCACCTGCGGCAGCGAGGGCTGGATCGAGCTGGGCGGCTGCGGCATGGTCAACCCCAAGGTGCTCGTCGCCTGCGGCGTCGACCCGGAGAAGTACAGCGGATTCGCCTTCGGGTTCGGCATCGAGCGGATGCTGATGTTCCGCCACAACGTCGATGACATGCGAGACATGGTCGAGGGTGACGTTCGGTTCACCCGGCCGTTCGGGATGGAGATCTGATGCGGGTCCCGCTTTCTTGGCTGCGGGAGTACGTCGACCTGCCGGCGACGGAGACCGGACGTGACGTCCAGGCCAAGCTCATTCCGGCAGGACTCGAGGTCGAGACCGTCGAGCAGCTCGGCGCCGGCCTGACCGGCCCGCTGGTCGTCGGCAGGGTCCTCACCATCGAGGAGCTGACGGAGTTCAAGAAGCCCATCCGCTTCTGCACCGTCGACGTCGGCCAGGCCAACGGCACCGGCGAGCCGCAGGAGATCATCTGCGGCGCCCGGAACTTCGCCGAGGGCGACAAGGTCGTCGTGGCGCTGCCCGGCGCCGTGCTCCCCGGTGACTTCCGGATCGCCGAGCGCAAGACGTACGGCCGGGTCTCCCGCGGCATGATCTGCTCCGGCGACGAGCTGGGCATGGGCAACGACGGCTCGCACGGCATCATCGTGCTGCCGCCGGAGCTCGAGATCGGCATCGACGCCACCAAGCTCCTGGAGCTGTACGACGAGGTCCTCGACATCGCCGTCACGCCCGACCGCGGCTACTGCCTCTCGATGCGCGGTATCGCCCGCGAGACCGCCATCGCGTACGGCCTGCCGCTGCGCGACCCCGCGCTCCTCGACGTGCCCGCGCCGAACTCGTACGGCTACCCGATCCAGGTCGCCGACCCGATCGGCTGCGACCGCTTCACCGCCCGTACGGTCGTCGGGGTCACCCCCGAGGCGCGCACCCCCATCTGGATGCAGCGCAGGCTCCAGAAGGCCGGCATGCGCACCGTCTCGCTCGCCGTCGACATCACCAACTACGTGATGCTGGAGCTCGGTCAGCCGCTGCACGCCTACGACCGCACCCGGCTCGACGGCCCCATCGGCGTCCGCCGCGCCGCCGCCGGAGAGACGATCACCACGCTCGACGGTGTCAAGCGCGTCCTCGACTCCGGGGACCTGCTGATCACCGACAACAGCGGCCCCATCGGTCTTGCCGGCGTGATGGGCGGCGCCCACACGGAGATCGCCGACCCGGTGACCGACCCCGAGACGGGCATCGTCACGGGCACCACCGAGGTCGTCATCGAGGCCGCGCACTTCGACGCGATCTCGATCGCCCGCACGGCCCGCCGCCACAAGCTGGCCTCCGAGGCGTCCAAGCGCTTCGAGCGCGGGGTCGACCCGCAGGCCGCGGCCGCCGCCGCGCAGCGCTGCGTCGACCTGCTCGTGCTGCTCGCGGGCGGCACGGCCGAGGCCGGTGTCACCGAGATCGTCGCCCCGTCCGCGCCCCGCACGGTCACCATGCCGGCGAACCACCCGGACAAGGTCGCGGGCGTCGACTACGGTCGCGAGACCGTCGTCCGCCGCCTGCAGGAGATCGGCTGCGACGTCTACGGGCAGGACGATCTCGTCGTCACCGTCCCGTCGTGGCGTCCCGACCTGTTCGTGCCGAACGACCTGGCCGAAGAGGTCATCCGCCTGGAGGGCTACGAGAACCTGCCCTCGACGCTGCCCAAGCCGCCCGCCGGTCGTGGCCTCACCGAGCGCCAGCGCACCCACCGCCGGGTCGGCCGCGCGCTGGCCGGCGCCGGCTACGTGGAGGCGCTGAACTACCCGTTCATCGGCGCGCAGGTCTTCGACCAGCTCGGCCTGGACGCGGACGACGCCCGTCGCCGTGTGGTCACGCTCGTCAACCCGCTCTCCGACGAGGAGCCCGCGCTCCGTACGACGCTGCTGCCGGGCCTGCTCGGCGCGCTGCGCCGCAACGACGGACGCGGCAGCCACGACCTGGCGCTCTTCGAGACCGGTCTGGTCTTCCGGCCGGGCGAGCAGCCGGGTGTCGCCGTGCGGCTGCCCGTCGACCGTCGTCCCACCGACGAGGAGATCGGAGTCGTCAACGCCGCGCTGCCCGCGCAGCCGCGTCGTGTCGCCGTCGTCCTCGCCGGCGCCCGCGAGCAGGCCGGCTGGTGGGGCAAGGGCCGCCCGTCCGACTGGGCCGACGCCATCCAGGCGGCGCGCACGGTGGCCGCCGAGGCCGGTGTCGAGCTGATCGTCAGCGCCGACCAGCACGCTCCGTGGCACCCCGGCCGTTGCGCCGCGTTCCACGTGGTCGTGGACGGTGAGCAGGTCCTCGTCGGCCACGGCGGCGAGCTGCACCCGCGCGTCGTGAAGGCGCTCGGCCTGCCGGACCGCACCTGCGCGATGGAGCTGGACCTGGACCTGGTGGAGAAGGCGAACGAGGGACCGCTGAAGGCCCCGAGCATCTCCTCCTTCCCGGTGGCCACGCAGGACGTCGCCCTGGTCGTCGACGCGGCGGTCCCCACCGCCACCGTCGAGGCCGCGCTGCGCGACGGCGCCGGTGAACTCCTGGAGTCCATCCGGCTGTTCGACGTGTACACGAGCGACCAGCTCGGCGAGGGCAAGAAGTCCCTGGCCTACGCGCTGAAGTTCCGTGCCACGGACCGCACCCTCACGGTCGACGAGGCGAGCGCCGCGCGCGACGCGGCCGTGGCCCTCGCGGCCGACCGCACGGGCGCGGTGCTGCGCGGCGCCTGAACGCGCTGACCCCAGGAGGGGGCCGGCCCGGTGACCACCGGGCCGGCCCCCTCCGGCTTTCTCCCCCGATGCCCCTCCGGCGTTCTCCCGGGGTTCCTCGGCCTGACGAGCCCGCGATCGCGAGGTGCAATGGGGGAGGAGGCGCCATGGACGTCGCTGCGGAACTCGAACAGGCCAGGGACGCCTTCGGTCGCCAGGCGTGGGGGGACGCCTACACCGGGTTGTCGCACGCCGACCGGGAGGAGCCGCTCGGGCCCGACGACCTCGTACGGCTGGCCACCGCCGCCTATCTGGTCGGACACGACGCGGAGAGCGGCGCGGCGACCGAGCGGGCGCATCACGCGTACCTGCGTCTGGGCCTTCCGGGGCAACATCTTCGGCAAGCTCGGCCTCTCCTCCCGATCCGCGGCCACGGCGTACGCCTACGAGCACGACCTGGTCAGCGGGCGGCGCAGCGGTCAGGACGCGGCAGATAGCGGGGCACGGAGGCCCGATAGCGCCGGTACTCCTCGCCGAACGCGTCCGTGAGGGCTCGTTCCTCGCGCAGCACCTCGCCGTGCATACACGCGGCGACGGGCAGGAACGACGCCAGAGCCCAGCCCGAGCCGCCGGCGACCGCCGCGCCGACGTGCAGCAGCGCCCAGCCCACGTACATGGGGTTCCGGCAGGCCGCGTACGGCCCCGTCACCACCAGGCGGTCCGGATCCGCGAGGTCGACCCGGCATGCGGCCCGCACCGAACGGGCGATGTGGCACGCACCCGCGGCGATCAGCGGCAGGCCCACGAGACGGTGCGCGGACCGCGGTCCCGGCAGCGCCCAGGGGTGCGCGCGCCGCAGCCACGCGGCGATTCCGAGGCCCACCAGATGAGCCTCGGGCACCGGCACGTTGGACAGAATGACCCATCGCCGTCGAGCCGCACGGTTGGGGCGTTCTCCCGAAGCCGTCATGCCTCCCACGTTCCTAGTGTCGAACACAAGGAACGACGGAGGAGGCCTACGATGAACCTCACCGACAGGGCTGAACACATCGAGACGGTCGTGATCGGCGCCGGTCAGGCGGGTCTCGCGACCGGATACCACCTCGCCGGGCGCGGCCTGCCGTTCGTCGTCCTGGACGGCAACGACCGCATCGGCGACAACTGGCGGTGCCACTGGGACTCCCTGCGCCTGTTCAGTCCGGCGCGCGTCGCCTCGCTGCCCGGGATGCGCTTCCCCGCGCCGCCGATGTCGTTCCCCACCAAGGACGAGATGGCCGACTTCCTGGAGACGTACGCCGTCACCTTCGGGCTGCCCGTGCGTAACGGGCAGCGCGTACGACGAGTGGGCCGCGAGGACGGGCGGTACGTCGTGGAGACGGACACGACGGCCTATGTGTGCGACAACGTCGTCGTCGCCTCCGGCACATTCGGCCGGACCCCGTACGTCCCCGCCTTCGCCGACGCGCTCGACCCGCGCATCACACAACTGCACTCCAGTGCCTACAAGAACCCCGGTCAGCTGCGGTCCGGCGGCGTGCTCGTGGTCGGAGCCTCGCACTCCGGCGGGGACGTCGCGCACGAGGTGGGCTCGGGGAACATCGGTACAGCGGTTATCGGTGAGAACGATCTTGGTCAGGGCGTGAGCGTGCTGACCCGGTTCCCGTACTCGCGGCGGGCCTTGCGCTGGGCCGGGACTGCGGGGAGACCCTGGCTGCCGTCGAGCGGCTGGCAGCGGGCGAGGAGCTGTCGGTGCACGGCGGGGACGGCGCTGACGCGCAGGGTGTAGCCCTGGCCGCGCCGTACGGTCGCCCCTTGGTCGAGCGCGGCCCGCTCGGCGGGCTCCAGTTCGGCGGTGCGGAGGAAGTCGGCGACCTTGCCCGGCATGTCGAGGGTGACCGGCGACTCCGGGGCGGGGGCGTCCTCCTCGGTGGCGGTGTGGTCGGGCAGAAGGTCGGCGACGGCCGTGCGGATCGCGCCGCGGCTGACCCGGTGGTCGCGGGCGAGGGCGGCGATGGAGCGGCCTTCCAGGTACGCGGTGCGCACGTCGGCGGTCATGCCGGCCGGGACGGCGGGGCGGCGTCCGCCTTTGCTGCCCTTGGCCTGAGCGGCGCGCAGTCCGTCGTAGGTCAGCTCGCGCTGGAGGTCGCGTTGGAGTTCGCCGGCGGCGGCGAGGGTCTGCACCATGAACTTCACGGTGGACAGCAGCTCGCCGGTGCGGGGGTGGCGGGCGGTGAGGTCCATCGCGGAGAACGCGCCGTCGTGGATGCGCAGCGCCACTTGGTCGCGGTGGAGGACGTCGAGCACGTCGAGGATGTGGCCGGTGCCGCGTACGAGGCGGAACATCTCGGAGATGTGCACGTGTCGCCCGGCCGCGCGTAGGTGAGCAGTTCGCCGAACTTCGGGCGCTGGAGGGAGTGGCGGCGGCTGGAGGTGCCCGGGTCCTCCTCGAAGACGACCGGGTCCTCGATCCCGGCCTCGGCCAGGACGAGGTTCTGCCGGGCGGTGGACTGCTGGTCGGTCGAGACCCGCTTGCAGACCAGGTTCGCCACCGAAGGGCCCCTTCCGTACGGAGGATCGGACCCTATCTGTCGTCAAACCCTGTCAGCAATCACCATCGGATCTGATTGGATTCGCACCGCCTCGAACCCCTGGATTGCACGGGTTCATTGGACACGACGCCTCCGTGTCGTCAAACGATCGTTTGCCGACAGGCCGGGCCGGCTTGATCCGGCCGCCCGGGTCCACTGTGCTTGACAGCGGACTGTCCGGGCGGGTCGGGCGGTGGGAGGCTGCGGGTCGTGTCTGGGTTGATCTCGGACAAGCTCACCGAACCAGCCGATGAGGGAAGCGATCCGGAGTGCGGGCACGCCCTCGTTCGCTGTGCGGGCCTTGTTGTGCCACCGACGGAATGGGCTTGCCCAGGTGACGAAACGCGGTCGACGGTCGGCCGGGCATCACGGCTCTGCCTGCGCTCGCACCGCAGCTGGCTCCCGTTAGCGGTCATCACCCGGGATCGCGGACACAGCTGCGCGGGATCGACGCCTGGCGGAAGCCACGTTCCTGCAGGTCAGTCAATTCCGTCGGTTGCCCTAGGGGATGACGAGTAGCTTGCCGGTGGTACGCCGAGCCTCCAGATCGCGGTGAGCTTGGGCGACCTCGGCGAGCGGGTAGCGGGCCGTCACGGTGGTCTCAAGCGCCTTGGTGCGCACCAATTCAAGCACGTCGGCGGCGCGCCGGAGCAGCTCGGACCGATCGGCGATGAAGTGCCCGAGGCTTGGCCGGATCAGGGTCAGCGAACCGCCCTGGGCGAGCCGGATGGGGTCGAAGGGCGGCACTGCACCACTCGCGGCGCCGAAGAGCACCAGGTGGCCGCGGGTTCGCAGGCTGGCGAGGCTCGCATCGAAGGTGTCCCTGCCGACGCCGTCGAAGACGACAGGCAGGCCCTGGCCGCCATGGAGCCGCTTCACCTCGGCCGCGAGATCGTCCACTGCAGAGTAGAGGATCACCTCGGCGGCCCCGGCGCGCCGCGCCAGCTGGGCCTTCTCCGGTGTCGAGGTTGTGCCGATCACTCTGCCGCCGAGATGGGTGATGAGCTGGGTCAGCACAAGCCCCATGCCGCCGGCAGCAGCGTGCACGAGCACCGTGTCGCCTGGCTGGACCGGGTAGGCGTCCTTGACGAGGTAGTGCGCCGTCATGCCCTGCAGCAGCACGGCGGCGGCGGCCTCGAAGTCGACGCCGTCGGGCAGGGGCACGAGCCGGGAGGAGTCCACGACGGCCTGCTCGGCATAGGTGCCGGGAATCTCCACCCAGCCGACCCGGTCTCCCACAGCGACGTGGGTGACGCCGGGTCCAACCTCGAGGACCGTGCCCGCGCCCTCAGTGCCCGGGGTGAAGGGCAGCGGGAGGGTGTACCGGCCTTGGCGGTGGTATACGTCGAGGAAGTTGACGCCGGACGCGGCGACCTCCACGACCGCCTGGCCCGGGCCCGGCATCGGTTGATCAATGTCGACCAGTCGCAGCACCTCGGGACCGCCCACTTCGGAAACCTGAATCGCTCGCATGACCCCTCCTGAAACGGCTAACTTCCCTCACCAACTCCGGTCGTGGCGATCCGATTCCCGCTCGCGGTGAGGTGTCGTAGCCGTCTCGTGCCCACGTGGGAGAAGGGTGCCACCGACGGAATGGGCCTGCCCAGGTGACGAAACGCGGTCGACGGTCGGCCGGGCATCACGGTTCTGCCTGCGCTCGCACCGCAGCTGGCTCCCGTTAGCGGTCATCACCCGGGATCGCGGACACAGCTGCGCGGGATCGACGCCTGGCGGAAGCCACGTTCCTGCAGGTCAGTCAATTCCGTCGGTGGCCCTTGTTCATGCACATTGATCCGTGCAGCTCTACGCGTCCTGCCGCGCGGATGCGGGCGCGGGTGCGTCGGCTTGAGGCTTGGGGGCGGTGGGTTCGGGCAGGGCGCGGAAGAGGAGCCAGCTCAGGGCAGGCATGGCGATCAGGGGGGTGAGGGCTGTCTTCAGGGAGGTGGAGTCGGCCAGGTGTCCCAGCAGGGGGCTGATGAGGCCGCCGATGCTGACGGTGAGGCCGAGGGTGACGCCGCTGGCAGTACCGATACGGGAGGGCAGGTAATCCTGGCCCAGGGTGACCTGGAGGGAGAAGGGGACGTACAGGCCGACGGAGGTGAGGGCCACGAAGAGGAACATGGCCGGGCCGGGTGCGTAGATCACTCCGGTCACGGCGGCGACGGAGAGCAGGTAGGACCAGCGGGAGACATGGACGCGGTCGTAGCGGTTGGCCAGGGACCCTCCCAGGACCGAGCCGACTGCGCCGCCCAGGAACAGCAGGAACAGGGCGATGGTGCCCGCGGTGGTGCTGCCCTGGATGCGCTGCTGGGCGTAGAGGGAGATGAAGGTGCTTAGGCCGGTGAAGACGATGGAGCGGAAGACGACCGCCAGGGACAGCTTCACGAACGAGGCCACATCATCGGCGCCCCGCGGTGCCTCCGTCTTGGACGCGCCGGCCTCGGGCCGGGCGAGCATCCGGAGCACGGGCACACACAGAGCGGCGCCGGCGAGCGCGGGCAGGACCAGGACGGGCGTCCAGCGCAGGGAGCCGTGTCCGATCACGGCCGACACCATGAGCGGGGCAAGTGCGAAGCCGATGTTGCCGCCCAGGGAGAACCAGCCCATCGCGCTGTGACTGCCTTCGCTGGCCAGCCGGGCCACGCGGGCCGACTCCGGGTGGTAGGCGGCCACCCCGATCCCGGAGACAGCGACGAAGAACAGGGTGAGCTCGTAGGAGCCGCTCAGGCCGCTGAGCGCGATGCCCACCCCGCCCAGCAGAGTGCTGACCGGCAGCAGCCACGGCATCGCCCACCGGTCGGTGAGCGCCCCGAACACCGGCTGGGCCACCGACGACAGCAGGGACGCGGCCAGCACGATGCCGGAGGCGACCGCGTAGGTGTAGTCCCGTTCGGCCACGAAGAACGGGATCAGCGCCGCGACGGCGCCCTGGTAGATGTCGACGCAGGCGTGTCCCACGGCCAGCAGGGAGATCGATGTATTCCTTCGCACCCTCCCATGCTGGGAGAAGCACACGGTGTCGCGCTTTCGGTAGATTGACAGGTGATGCAGAAAGTCCGCCACGAATCCGTTGCGCCGACCCGGACCCAGCGCCTGGCTTCCGGCGGCGAGATCGATGCGCACCGCCATGACGATCACCAGATCGTCTACGCCGGCCGGGGCACCATCGCGGTGACCACCGACGCCGGTTCCTGGGTTGCCCCCGCCACCCGCGCGCTCTGGATCCCCGCCGGCACCGTCCACCAGCATCAGGCACACGGCGAACTCGACCTCCACCTCGTTGGCCTGCCCGCCACCGACAACCCCCTCGGCCTGGACAAACCCGCCGTCCTCGCCGTCAGCCCCCTTTTGCGCGAACTCATCGTCGCGTACACCCGCGACCCCGACAACGACAGCCCACCCCACCTGCGCCTGCGCGCGGTCATGCTCGACCAGCTCGCCCTCTCCCCCGAACAGCCGCTACACCTGCCGGTCCCCACCGACCCTCTGCTCAGCGAACTGCACGACATCCTGCGCGCCGACGCGGCCGACAACCGCTCACTCGACGACCTCGGACGCCAGATCGGCGCCAGCGCCCGCACCCTCTCCCGCCGCCTCCGCGACGACCTCGGCCTCACCTACCTACAGTGGCGCACTCAGATCAGGCTCCACCACGCGCTGATCCTCCTGGCGGACGACATCCCCGTCACCGCGGTCGCCCACCGCTGCGGCTGGTCTTCCGCCAGCACCTTCATCGACGTCTTCCGCCGTACCTTCGGCCACACTCCCGGCGCCCGCCCCGCCACCTGACACAGGACCAGGTCTCCTAGTCCTGCCCGCCTCCGTCGTCGTCCTCGTCCAGCTCCAGTGCGTCTGGGTCGCGCAGCGGGCGCAGGGCGCCGGCGTCCGGGACGCTGGCGGTGAAGCTGTAGCGGCCGAGCAGATTCAAGTTGCGGTGCTTGAGCGGGGACAGCCGGGCGACGTCCTCGTCGCGGATCTCGTGGCCCTCGGCCCGGAGCTGAGCGACGGCTGCGTCGATGTACTTCGTCGTCCACAGGACAATCGCGTTGAGGACCAGACCGAGCGCGCCGAGCTGGTCCTCCATCCCGTCTCGGTATGCCTGGTGGATGGTGCCGCGCTTACCGTGGCACACGTCCCGGGCCAGCTTGTGGCGGGACTCCTGCACGGTGAGCTGCCGGTTCATCTGACGGCGGTAGGTGTCGTCCACCGGGTCGATCACCCGCAGCAGGTGCTCGGTCTTCGCGATCCGCCCGTACTCCGCGAACGCCGCACCCAGCGGAGTCGGGCGCCCCTCACGCCCGAACATGCGCAGCAGGTCGTAGGCGCGGACCTGGTTGGTGACCAGGGAACCCGCGACCTTCAGCATGTCCGGCCACTGCGTGATCACCTTGTTCAGGTTCACGCGGTTGCGCGCCAGGTCCTCCACCGCGCCGTATGTTCCAGCCTCGACGCCGGGCATCGTGGCCCGCCAGAACCGCTGGTCGTCCAGGTCGCGGAACCGCGGGCTGAAGTTGTAGCCCAGAATCTTGAACAGGCCGAACACCATGTCGGAGTACGAGGCGTTGTCGGTCGCCACCATCTCCGGCTTCACCCCGCCGTCCAGGTTCAGCAGCGCATCCAGGATGTGCAGGGAGTCGCGCGGGGTGCCGGGGACGACCATCTGCCCGATGCCCGCGACCTGGTCGTTGACGGCGTTGAGCCAGGTGATGCCCCGCTTGAACCCGAAGTACTTCGGCGACGGGCGGCGTTGATGGTGCGCACCGGCACCTGGAAGCGCAGCCCGTCCACGGAGGCGAGCAGCCCGTCGCCCCAGTAACGCACGATCGGGATGCCGGCCTGGGGGGCGATCAGCCGCGCGTTCGCCGCGGTGACCGTGTCGGCGCGCAGGTCGGGCCCGGCTCGTGCACGTCGACCAGTACTAGGGTCAGGGCCTCGTAGCCGGGGTTCACCACCGGGGCCAGGCCGATGTTGCACGCCTCCGACACCAGCAGCGCGACCACCGAGGTGGGCAGGTCCTTCATCCGGGTGGTGCCGTCGCCGAGGTGGACGAAGGAGTCGAGGAACCCGGTCCAGGCGTTCACCTCGAACAAAAGGTCCGGCAGGTCGATCTTCGGGAGCATCTTCTCGACCCGCTGGCGCAGCCAGGTCAGGGACTTCGGCTCGCCGAGCGCGCCGAGCTTGTCGACATTCAGCTTCACCCGCCCGTCGTCCTGCACATCGATGGAGACCTTCGCCGCCGGTCCCGCCTCCTGAAGGCGTTCGGCGAGCTGCTTCCACCCGGCGTCCAGGCCGCGCACCAGCTCCGCCAGGTGCTCCTCCACGGGCATGTCCAGGCTCAGGGCCGCTAGGACGTCCTCCTCGACCGCGTCCCAGTCGGGCCCGTCCAGCAGGCGGGCCCGCGGGTTGGACCAGCGGTGCGAGGGCGAGGCGAAGACGTCGCGGTTGTTCAGGGCCCGGTGCAGCTGCTCCAGCACGCACACCACTTACGCGTCCCGGTCCACCGCGCCCTGCGGCAGACCGGGGTTGGCATACACCGCCTTGCGCCACGCGGGCGGCACGAGCTTGTCGTCCACCTCGCGCGGCAGCAGCGGCTTGACCCCCACCTTCCGCCGCGCCAACGCCGGAAGGCCGCGCACCCCGGCCAGGACCCGCTTGCCCGCGCTCGCCGCGTCCAGCGCCTTCGACTCACCCAGCAACGCGAGGAACGGGCGCACCGTGGCGTACCGGGTCGCGAGCGCGGCCCGCATGGCGACCTCGGCCGAGTTCTCGTCCTCGGGCACCAGCGAGACCACCGTGGCCGCTGCGGTCATCACGGCGGCGCGCGGGGCGACTTCCTCCACCGCCGCCCACAGCGCGGCCACGTCCAGGTCCGCCTCCTGCTCCTCGAACAGCTCCAGCTCCTCGAACAGCACCTTCGCCGCCCGCGCGAGCACCCGTGACGCCTTCTCCAACTGCGGCAGCGTCGACAGCCGCTCCTTCTCCGTCTTGCGCTTCGCCGTGTTCAGCAGGCGGGTGGCCATCAGGACCTGGAACAGGTCCAGGGCCTCATCGATTGCCTTCGCCTCCAGGTGCCGCATCACCGCGGTGAGCATCGCCGTGCGCTTCGGTTCCGCCGCCCGCTCCAGCAGCGGCGCCTTCGACCCCAGCGCGTACCGGGCCAGCGCCGCCATCCGGTTCGGCGGGATCTGCGACAGCCTCAGCCTGCCGAGCCGGTACGCGCCGATCTCGTCCACCCGCTCCAGCGCGCGGGCGAACGCCGTGCCCGTCGTCCGCGTCGGCGGCCGGCGCAGCCGCTCCAGCTCCGAGAACCGCGAGCCCTCCGGCGTCTTCAGCGTCGCCACCAGATCCCCGGGCAGCGCCGGGTCCGCGCGGCGGGCAGCGCCCGCGACGGTGGCGTGCAGCCGCTTCTCCGCGACCGTCCGCGCCTCCGACACCTGCCGGGCCAGCACGGACACCCCGGACAGCAGGACCCGGTGACGGCGCAGCCAGCCCACCGCGTGGTCGAAGAGCGCCTTCGGGCCCTCAGCGTGCGTCCATGCCCGCCCGTGCAGGAACGTACGGAACCGCCGGCCCCACTCGGCGTCCTCGTAGGGGTGGTAGCCGTAGGCGTCCCGGATCTCCCACGCGTGGTCGTACAGCGTCTGGCGCCGCTCGGTGTACCGCTTGACCACCGACGGGTTCTCGATGCCGAGCTGCACGGCCAGGTGCTCGATCACTGGCCACGGCACCGCGAGCGGGTCCTCCAGGAACAGGCCGACGTACCGCACCGTGCACATCTGGAGCGCGAACCCGAGCCGGTGATGCTCCGTCCGCCGCAGGGCGATCAGGTCCCGGTCCACGTCGTCCAGGAAGAAGAACCGCTCCAGCTCGGGCCTCGTCGGCTCCTCAGCGAACGTCCCGTACGCCTCGGCCTGCTCATCACTCAGAAATTCCACCGGCACGAGCCGGACCGTAGCCAGGCCCGGACCAGGCCCGGAGGCGTTTCACCGAACCCCAGCAGCGAAGTGGATCACTGTGCTAGACGACCATGATCGTTCTCACCGATAACCGCTGTACCGATGTTCCCCGAGGCCGGAGGTGGGCTCGGCGGGCCACCCGACCGTGCTCAGCGGGCCGGTCCACGGCGAGATCCCCTCGACATCCCGGTCACGGACGACGACGGCTGGCCGCTCGAGGAACGCGGCGTGGTGCCCTCGTCGCCCGGGCTGTACTTCGTCGGCCTGGCCTTCCAGTACGCCTTCGCATCGATGCTCGTCGGAGGCGCCGGCCGGGACGCGGAGTACGTGGTCCGGCACCTCGCGGGAGACGCCGTGCACCACCGGCCGAAGGCGAAGGTCCTGGCGTAGGGGTGCTTCGTGGACACGACGACGGACACGACGACACCCCGGCGCCGCGTGCGCGAGCACCTGGCGCGGGCGCGGTGGCACCGGGCCGGCGGTCGCTACGCGGAGGCCGAGCGAGCGCTGCGGGCAGCCCTCCGGCTCGCGCGGGGCACGGCCGGTCCCGCCTCGGCCGATGCGGCGTCCGCCCTGGGCATCCTGCTCGAAGCGCTGGGCCGACCCGCCGAGGCGGAAGAGGCCCTGCGTCACGCGGTGCACCTCTACGAACGCGCCTACGGCCCCGACGACCCGCGTCTCGCTCCGCCGCTGAACGCCCTGGGCGCCGTCCTGCACCTGCGTGGCGACCTGACCGAGGCGGAGCGGCTCTACCAACGGGTCGTCGACATCGTGCGCCGCACGGCGACCTGAGGCCGAGGGGGCGCACCCGTGCGGGATTGCGCCTTCTGTGCGGGTGGCGGACGGGTGGCGCGCCACGGCGCGCCGGGGGTGCTCACTCCTTCGGGTGAGATGTCCGGTCGCTGTTCCCCCGTGCCCCGTGCGGTCGGCAGAATCGACGCGGCCACAGGGGCGGGCCTGTGTGCCGCAGGGCCTTCGGGCGCTGCAGGGCCTCAGGAAGGGCCGTGCATGATCCGTACCAGGACGTTGCTCTCCTACGACTCCCGGCTGCGCCGGCTGGGACCACTCGCCCTTCCCACCCTCTGGGGTGCCGTGGCCGTGACCTGGAAACTCGGCTGTCCACTGGCCCAGCAACCGGGCTTGCCCATGCGCATCGCGACCAGCGTGCTCTTCTTCACTGTCGGCACCGGGCTGATCCTCGGCATCCGCCGCGGACTCTCGCGCGAGCTGGAGCGGATGCGGGCCATCGCGCACGCCACCCAGCGCGTGCTGCTGCGCCCTCCGGGGCCCCGGCTCGACGGTCTGTCCGTCGCCGCCGGCCAGCTCTCCGCCTCACGGGGCGCGACCGTCGGCGGGGATCTGTACGAGGCGGTGGCCACGCCCTACGGCGTACGGGTCGTCATCGGGGACGTCCGGGGTCATGGGCTCGCCGCCCTCGGCGCCGTGGTCGCCGTGCTCGGCAGCTTCCGCGAGGCCGCTCACGACGAGCCCGAACTCGGCGGCGTCCTGCGCCGACTCGACCGGGCACTCGGCAGACATCTGCGCGAGCGGGCCCGCGACGAGCACCCGGCGGTCTGTGCCGGACGTGAGCCGGAGCATCCCGCGGCCGAGGAGTTCGTCACCGTGCTGCTCCTGGAGATCCGTCCGGACGGGGAGGTGCACGCGCTCAACTGCGGGCACCCCTGCCCGTACCGCCTCGGTCACCGGGTGGAGCCCGTTCCCGTCGGCGACCCGCTCCCGCCGCTCGGTGCCTTCCCGTTGCCGGCCGATCTCTCCCCGTACCCCTGCACCCGGCTCCTGCCGGGCGAGGCGCTCTTCCTGCACACCGACGGTGCCGAGGACGCCCGTGACGGGGCCGGCCGCTTCTTCTCCCTCGAAGCGGTCCTGGCCGAGGCCGCCCGTGACGCGTCCGTCTCGCCCGCCGCGCTCGTCCACCGGGTGCACACCGCTCTCCTGCGGCACACCCGCGGCAGACTCGCCGACGACGTCGCCCTGTTGGTCGTCCGCAACGACCGGATGCGGGTCCCGGCGCAGCCCGCCGAACCCGGGCTGCGCCGTACCCGACCTGCGCCCTCCCCTCACTAGTGAGCGATGGGACATGAGGCCGGCGCCACCCGCACTGCCACGGAGTGTCGGGCAGATCGGCAGGGCGGGTGGCGCGGAGGGGCCGCCGCACTGTACGAGGGGGAGCCGGCGGCCCGGTCGCCTTGCGGCGAGGCGCTCAGTCAACCGGCCCGGACGCAGCCGCGGCAGAGTGCACGGACCGGAAGAACAAGCACTTCGTTCACACCCCGTGCGAACCACCCGCGGCTACGCTGGGCGTGCCCGCGGACCTAGGGGGTGTCTTGTGGCTCATGCCGGGCTCACGACGTCTGGCACGCACGCTTGCCGCGTTGTCGTCAGTCGCCAACGCTCCGCGTTGGCTCCCTCCTCCGCCTTGCGATCGCACGCACCAGACGCCGCTCGCTGATCCGGCCTGATCCACAAGACACCCCCTAGCCACCCGGAGGGGCTCATGCAGCCCAACACCCTGCTCGACGCCCTGCTCGACGAGGCTGGCATCTCCCACGCCGGACTGGCCGCCCATGTGAACCAGGCGGGCCGCTCCCGTGGTCTCGCCCTGCGGTACGAACACACGGCCGTCGCCCGCTGGTTGAAGGGGCAGCGGCCACGCGGACAGGTCCCCGACCTGATCTGCGAGGTGCTGGCCGCGCGGCTGCACCGGGCGGTCACCCTCGACGACGTCGGCCTGGGCGTGCCGGGCGGCGGAGCCCTCGCGCACGGTTCGCCGCTCTCGGGGTTCGTCGAGCGGGCCACCGCCCTCTGGCGCTCCGACGAGCAGCAGCGGCCGCACATACTCGGCGCGCAGGCCGTCACGGGCACTCCGGCCGTGATGCCGGTCTGGGAGTGGGAGAACCCGCCGGAGGACGCCGACGTGTCCCGTGACGGCCGGACCCGGGTGTCGATGGCCGACGTCACGATGCTCGGCGCCGCCCGGGCGCACTACGAGCATATGTACCGCAAGGCCGGCGGCATCGCGACGCGCATGCGGATCGTGGGCTTCCTCAACGCCGAGACCGCGCCGCTGCTTCGGGGCGCGTACAGCGACGGTCTGGGCCGCCGGCTGCACCGCGCCACGGGCGCTCTGGTGGCGGTGGCCGGCATCTGCGCCTACGACTCCGACGCGCACGGACTCGCCCAGCGCTACTTCCATCAGGCGCTGCGGCTCGCGAAGGCGAGCGGGGACCGCGGCCTCGGCGCCTATGTGATCGCCCTGCTCGTCAACCAGTCGCTGTTCATGGGGGAGTACCGGCAGGCGGTGGCGTTCGCCGAGGCGGCGCTGCGGGCGGCCGGGCGGCAGATCACCCCCGCGCTCGCCGCCGATCTCTCCGCGATGCAGGCGAAGGCGTACGCCCATCTCGGCGACGGGGCGGCCGCGTTGACCTGCATCAGACGGGCGGAGGCGGAGGCGGAGCGGATCTCCTTCGGGCACGAGCCGGCCGAGACGGGCTATGTGCAGCCGGGGCTCGTCAATGTGCAGGTCGCCGAGGCGCTGCTCAGTCTGGGTGATCTTCCGGGGGCGCGGGAGCATGCGCGGGCAGCCGTGGAGACGCCGGCGCACGACCGGGGCAGGGTGCACCGGTTGGCGATGCTGTGCCAGATCGAGCTGCGGCAGGGCGAGGCCGACGAGGCGGCGCGGACGGCCGTGGAGATGACCGAGCGGGCGCGCGGCATGGAGTCGCAGCGGCTGCGTGACCGGCTGCGGCTCGTACGGGAACATCTGCTGGCGAGCGACTGCGGGGACGCGCGTGAGGCGGCCGAACTCATCGACGGAGCGTTGCGCGTTCCCCTGTGAGCCTCGGACTGCTGCCATATTGCCACCGACCAATCGGAAGGTGGCAGAAACGTGCAGTGGACGAAACTGAGCGAACAACCTGTCTATGAGAACCGCTGGTTCCGGGTGAACCTCGCGGACGTCGAACTCCCGGACGGCCGCCACCTCGACCACTATCTGATCCGGCTCCGCCCGGTCGCCGTCGCGACCGCCGTCAACGAGGCCAACGAAGTCCTCATGCTCTGGCGGCACCGCTTCATCACCGACAGCTGGGGCTGGGAGCTGGCCGCCGGTGTCGTGGAGGACGGCGAGGACCTGGTGACGGCCGCGGCCCGCGAGATGGAGGAGGAGACGGGTTGGCGCCCGGGACCCCTGCGCCATCTCCTCACCGTCGAGCCGTCCAACGGCCTCACCGACGCCCGGCACCACCTCTACTGGACCGAGGAGGCCACGTACATCGGCCCGCCCGAGGACGACTTCGAGTCCTCGCGACGTGAGTGGATACCGCTCAAACTGGTCCCCGACATGATCGGACGGGGCGAGATTCCGGCCGCCAACATGGCCGCGGGGCTGCTGATGCTGCACCATCTGCGGCTCGGCTGACCGTGCCGGCCCGGCCGACGGCACCGTAGAGCGCCGAACGGCCCGTACCTGTGCGGGTGTACGGGCCGAACGGTGATCGTGGGGCTCAGGGGTACGGGTAGAAGCCCGAGCCGGTCTTGCGGCCGAGCCGGCCCGCGTCCACCATCCGCTGGAGCAGCGGGGGAGCGGCGTACAGCGGCTCCTTGTACTCGGTGTACATCGAATCGGCGATCGACACGATGGTGTCCAGGCCGATCAGGTCGGCGAGCTTCAGCGGGCCCATCGGGTGGGCGCAGCCGAACTCCATGCCGTTGTCGATGTCCTCGCGGCTCGCGATGCCCGACTCGAACATCCGGATCGCGGAGAGCAGGTACGGGACGAGCAGCGCGTTGACCACGAAGCCGGACCGGTCCTGGGCGCGGATGGCGTGCTTGCCGAGCAGCTTCTCGGCGAAGACCTGCGCACGGCTGATCGTGCCCTCGGAGGTGGTGAGGGCCGGGATCAGCTCGACGAGCTTCTGCACCGGGGCCGGGTTGAAGAAGTGGATGCCGATGACCTGGTCGGGGCGCGAGGTCGCCACGGCCAGCTTCACCAGGGGGATCGAGGAGGTGTTGGAGGCGAGGATCGCGTCCTGCCGGGTCACCACCTGGTCGAGCACCTGGAAGATCTCGGTCTTGACCTGCTCGTTCTCGACGACGGCCTCGATGACGAGGTCGCGGTCGGCGAACTCGCCCAGGTCGGTGGTGAAGCTGAGTCGCGCCAGCGTCGCGTCGCGCTCCTCCTCGCTGATCTTGCCGCGTTCGGCGGCCTTCGCGAGCGAGTTGTAGAGCCGCGTGCGACCGATCTCCAGCGCTTCGCCGGTGGTCTCGGCGACCTTCACCTCGAGGCCGCTGCGGGCACACACCTCCGCGATGCCCGCGCCCATCTGGCCGCAGCCCACCACTCCGACGCGCTCAATGTCGGCCATGGAGTCCGTCACCTCGTGCCTTTCGCTCTTCTCTGGCGGCGGGCCCCGTGTGATTCCGGTGCGTCCGCCTCGACCCCACGACGTTACCGCTCATTAACCGATGATCGATCGTCCGGGGCGGGCATGATCTGCTCATGCGTGTGACGTATCCAACACCTGAGGGGTGACATATGGGGCCCATCGGCAGAAGAGGGTTTGTGGCGGGCACGGCTCTGGCGGCACTTTCCGCCGCCGATGCCGTGGGTGCGCCGGGTGCCGCCGGCCTGGACCGTGCCGACATGACCGCGTCGATACGAAATAAGCGGAAAGCGGCGAGTGAGTTTCGCGGCATGTGGCTGGCGACGATCGCCAACGTCGACTGGCCGTCCAGCCCGGGCCTCACCGCCGATCGGCAACGGGCCGAACTCCGCGCCCATCTGGACATGGCCGTCGAGCGCAGGCTGAACTCCGTCATCCTCCAGGTGCGGCCGAGCGCGGACGCCCTGTGGCCCTCGCCGCACGAGCCGTGGGCGGAGTGCCTCACCGGGGTGCAGGGCCGCGATCCGGGCTGGGACCCACTGGGGACGGCCGTCGAGGAGGCCCACAAGCGGGGGCTCGAGCTGCACGCCTGGTTCAACCCGTACCGCGTGGCGAATCACACGGATCTCAGCCGGCTGACCACCACTCACCCGGCCCGGCGCAACCCGCGGTGGATCGTGACGTACGGCGGGAAGCTCTACTACAACCCCGGCCTGCCCGAGGTGCGTCGCTTCGTCCAGGACGCGATGCTCGACGCCGTCCGCCGGTACGACATCGACGCCGTGCACTGGGACGACTACTTCTACCCGTACCCGGTCGCCGGCGAGGTCTTCGACGACGACGACGCCTACGAGGAGTACGGAGGAGATTTCGCGAGCCGAGCGGCCTGGCGGCGGAACAACGTCGACCTCCTGGTCTCCGAGACGGCCGCCCGGATCAAGGAGATCGACGCGCAGCAGATCTTCGGGATCAGCCCCTTCGGGATCTGGCGCAACGTCTTCACCGACCCGGCGGGTTCGGACACCCCGATGGGGTTCCAGAGCTACGACGATCTGTACGCGGACTCGAGGAAGTGGATCAGGGAGGGGTGGATCGACTACGTGATCCCGCAGCTGTACTGGAACATCGGCTTCGCCACCGCCGACTACGCCACGCTCGTGCCCTGGTGGGACGCGGTGGTGCGGGGCACCGGCGTCGACCTCTACATCGGCGAGGCCCTGTACAAGTGCGGCGACCTCACCCAGACGACCGCCTGGCAGGACCCGCAGGAACTCTCCCGCCATCTGACGCTCGCCGACGACTACGCGGGGGTGGGCGGGCACTGCTTCTTCTCGGCGTCGCAGGTCACGTCGGACCGGATCGGGGCGATGGCCGCCGTGGTGGCCGATCACTACCCGACCGCGGTCCTCCCACCGCGCTAGGCGATTCGCCTCACATCTTCTCGTGGTGACGCACGACGGTGTCGGGGCCCGGTGACATCAGGGCCTCGTGGCCGTCGTCGTCGAAACGCACCCGGTACGGAGGGGTGCCGTTCTCTCCCAGTACCTGAAGGACCTCGGCCGTACGGTCGTGCTGACCGACGGTCCGGCCGTGCACCAGCAGTTTGTCGCCCACTGTCGCTTGCATCGGGGGTGACCTCCTCGCGGCCGTGCCTGCCCTATTTCGGAGTCTACGTCCGCCATTGTGACCCGCATCACCCGCGTGCGCGCGTTCAGCTCTTCGCGCGCTGGGTCACCGCGATACAGACCAGGACGGCGACGGCGGCGAGCGGCGCGGCGAGGGGCAGGGACTCGCCGAGCAGCGAGACCGACCAGACGAGGGTCAGCAGCGGCTGCGCCAGCTGGAGCTGGCTCGCCTTGGGGATGCCGATCGCCGCCATGCCCCCGTACCAGACGTACATGCCGAAGAAGGTGGAGCCGGCCGCGACCCAGACCAGTCCGATGACGCCGTGGGCGCTCAGTCGGACGGGCTCGAAGGAGAGCCCGACGGCCGAGCCGACGACCATCAGTGGCAGGCAGAGGATCAGCGCCCAGCCGATGACCTGCCAGCCCGGCATGAGCCGGGCGAGCCTGCCGCCCTCGGTGTATCCGGCCGCGCAGACCAGAAGCGCGCCGAAGAGGTACAGATCGCCCGTGGACAGGACGCCGCCGCTCTGCTGGACCGTGAAGGCGATGACCACCGCCGCGCCGGCGAGGGCCGCGATCCAGAACGTACGCGACGGGCGGCGGCCCGTACGGATCGCGGCGAAGGCCGCCGTGGTGAGCGGCAGCAGACCGACGACCACCGCGGCATGCGAGGTCGTGGACGTCTCCAGGGCGAGCGTCGTCAGGAGCGGGAAGCCCACCACGACACCGCCGGCGACGACGGCGAGCCCCGCCCAGTGGCGGCGCTCGGGCAGCGGGACCCTCATCGCGATCAGGAACGCGCCCGCGACGAGCGCGGCGAGCGTCGACCGCAGGGCCACCAGGGACCAGGGGCCGAAGCTCTCCAGGCCCCAGGCGGTGGAGGGGAAGGTGAGCGAGAACGAGACCACGCCCAGCGCGGCGAGGAGCGTGCCGCGGGTCTGCGGGGAGGTGGCGGCGGTGGTGCTGCCGACCGCTATCGCCGTAGTGGGAGTAGCGCTATTCTGTGCTGTCATGCATGAGCGTAGCAGTGTCGCTGAACTGGCCAACTCCCTGAGGGCGGAACTCAACCGCTACTCACTTGGAGGAAAGCTGCCGTCGAGCCGTGCCCTCGTCGAGCGCTACCGCGTCTCCCCGGTGACGGTCACCAGGGCCCTCGCCCAGCTCGCCGCCGAAGGCCTCGTCGTCACCCGGCCGGGAGCCGGGGCGTTCCGGGCCGAGCCCCGCACGCGGACGCCCGTCGTGGGGGACACCTCCTGGCAGGAGGTGGCGCTCAGCGCCGACTCCGCGACCGAACTGGTCCCCCGGGCCGTCGACGCGTCCGGCGTGCTCGTGACGCTGTCGGCGCCGCCGCCGGGCGTCGTCGAGTTCAACGGCGGCTATCTGCACCCCTCGCTCCAGCCCGAACGGGCCATGGCCGCCGCGCTGGCTCGCGCGGGCCGCCGCCCCGGCGCCTGGGGCCGGCCGCCCACCGACGGCCTGCCCGAGCTGCGCGAGTGGTTCGCCCGCGAGATCGGCGGCACCGTCACCGCCGCCGACGTCCTCATCACCGCGGGCGGCCAGTCCGCCATCACCACCGCACTGCGGGCCCTCGCCCCGCCCGGCACGCACGTCCTCGTCGAGTCGCCGACCTACCCCGGGATGCTCGCCATCGCCCGCGCGGCCGGCCTGCGTCCCGTCCCCGTCCCGACCGACACCGACGGCGTCCGCCCCGACCTGCTGGAAGCCGCCTTCCGCGCCACCGGTGCCCGGGTCTTCGTGGGCCAGCCGCTCTTCCAGAACCCGACCGGCGCCGTCCTCGGCACCGAGCGGCGGCGCGAGGTCGTCCGGATCGCCCGCGCGGCCGGCGCCTTCGTCATCGAGGACGACTTCGCCCGCCGACTGGTCCACGAGGACGCCGGCTCGCTGCCCGCACCCCTCGCCGCCGAGGACCCGGACGGCGTCGTCGTCCACGTCTGCTCCCTGACCAAGCCCACCTCGCCGAGCCTGCGCGTCGGCGCGCTCGCCGCCCGCGGCCCCGTACTGGAAAGGCTGCGCGCCATCCAGGTCGTCGACAGCTTCTTCGTCGCCCGCCCGCTTCAGGAGGCCGCCCTGGAACTCGTCGGCTCGCCCGCCTGGAGTCGTCATCTGCGCGCCGTCTCCCAGGAGTTGAGGAACCGTCGCGACACCATGACCGCGGCCCTCGCCCTCCACCTCCCGGAGCTGGCACTCCCGCACATCCCCTCCGGCGGTTACCAGCTCTGGCTCCGGCTGCCCGACACCCTCCCCGAATCCGCCCTCGTCGCCGGAGCCCTCCGCGCAGGCGTCGCCGTCGCCCCCGGCCGCCCCTACTTCTGCGCCGAACCCCCCGCCGGTCACATCCGCCTGAGCTTCGCGGGCGTGGCGGGACCGGCCGAGATCGCCGAGGGGGTGCGGCGGCTGCGGACGGCGGTCGACGAGTTCACGCCGTGAGCCGGGCGGGCCGTCGACGAGTTCAGCCCCTGAGGCGCACGGGCCGTCGACGAGCTCACGCCGTGAGACGGGCGCCGAAATCGAGTGACAGTCGCGGCGACGGACTGGAAGCCTTCCGTCCATGACCAACCCGACCACCCCACCGGCCCTCACGCACGGTGCGTACGAGATCTCCACCGACCCCGGGCGACTCGACCGGGGTCGGATCCACCACTGGCTCTCCACCGACGCCTACTGGGCGCTCGACCGCCCCCTCGACACCCAGGACCGGGCCATCGACGGCTCCCTCAACTTCGCGGCGTACCACCGCGAGACGGGCGAGATCGCCGCCTACGCCCGCGTCGTCACCGACCACGTCACCTTCGCCTGGCTCTGCGACGTCTACGTCGACCGGCCTGCGCGGGGTACGGGACTCGGCACCGCTCTCGTGACGGCGGTCCGTGACCACTTGGAGCCGTACGGTCTGCGCCGCATCCTGCTCGCCACGGCCGACGCGCACGGTGTGTACGAGAAGGTCGGCTTCGAGGCCCTGCGCAACCCGGACAAGTGGATGGTTCTCGGGGCCCACTGACCGCCCGGCCCACGGCCCCGGTCGGAGTCCGCGCATATGCCCTCTTGACCTGCCGGGCTTCCGGCCTCACGATCGCGGCCATGGGTCTTCGGGTCACGCTCGTCGCAGCGGCGCGCAGCTCTTCGCTGCTCGCCGAGCGGTTCGACGACGACCGGCCGCTCGACGAGGCCGGCTGGTACGAGGTGCAGCTCGCCGCGCACACACTGGTCCCGCTCGGCGCGGCCGAGCTGCGCTACTGCTCCCCGACGCCCCGCAGCCGCGCCACCGGCACGGCCCTCGGCTACGCCCCGCTGGCTCAGCCCGCGCTGCGCGACTGCGACATGGGCCGCTGGCGCGGATTGACCCTCGCCGAGGTCGCCGCCCTCGAACCGGCCGCCGTCGACGCCTGGCTGGCCGACCCGTGGACGGCCCCGCACGGTGGCGAGACCCTCCTCGCCTTCATCTCGCGCATAGGGGGCTGGCTCGACACCAGGCCGACCGACGACGGCTCCATCGTGGCCGTCGCCGAACCCGCCGTCGTACGAGCAGCGCTGGTGTACGCGCTCAAGGCGCCCCCCGCCACGTTCTGGAACGTCGACGTCCGTCCCCTGTCCACGGTCACCCTCACCGGCCGCCCCGGCCTGTGGCACCTCCACCTCCAGGCGACCGTCGGACAGTAGCGGGCGACCGGTGCCGGGCTTGCCCGGCGCCTCGGCGCCCGAGCTCCTCCTCGGCGCGCTGTGGGGCGGCATCACCGAGGCGGCCGACCGGCTAGCCTGAGACCACGATGAACCGTTTGACCACGTCATGGGGCGAGTTTCCGCTCACCCGCTTCCCCGAGGACCCGCGCGACTCCCTGCGAGCCTGGGACGCGTCCGACGAGTACCTGCTGCGGCACCTGGCCGAGACGGACACCGACCTGTCCGGCGCGGCCGCCGTCGTCGGCGACCGCTGGGGCGCGCTGACCACCGCTCTCGCCGCACGCCGCCCCGCCGCCCTCACGCAGATCTCCGACTCCTACCTCGGCCGCAGGGCCACCGAGGAGAACCTGGCCCGCTCCGGGGCCGCGCCGGACGGGATCTCGCTGCTCACCACCCAGGACCCGCCGCCCGAGCGCGTCGACGTCCTGCTGGTACGCGTCCCCAAGAGCCTGGCGCTCCTGGAGGACCAGCTCCACCGGCTCGCGCCCGCTGTGCACGAGGGGACCGTGATCGTCGGGACCGGCATGGTCAAGGACATCCACACCTCCACGCTCCAGCTCTTCGAGAAGATCCTCGGCCCCACCCGCACCTCGCTCGCCGCGAAGAAGGCCCGGCTGATCTTCTGCACCCCGGATCCGGGACTCGAGCGGGCGGCCAACCCCTGGCCGTACCGGTACGAGCTCCCCGCCGACGCCGCGATCGTCGCCGGCCGGACCGTCACCAACCAGGCCGGGATCTTCTGCGCCGACCGCCTCGACATCGGCACCCGCTTCTTCCTCCAGCACCTGCCGAAGGGCCTCGGCCGTGCCCGGGTCGCCGACCTGGGGTGCGGGAACGGGGTCGTCGGCCTGGCCGTCGCGCTCACCGAGCCCGAGGCCGAGCTGGTCTTCGCCGACGAGTCCTACCCGGCCGTCGCCTCCGCCGAGGAGAACTTCCGTACCCACGCCGAGCCCGGCCGCTCGGCCGAGTTCGTGGTCGGGGACGGGCTGGCGGACCTCGTGCCCGGCTCGGTCGACGTCGTGCTCAACAACCCGCCGTTCCACAGCCACCAGGCCACCACCGACCGCACCGCGCGTCGGATGTTCACCGACGCGCGGCGCGCGCTGCGGCCGGGCGGCGAACTGTGGGTCGTCGGCAACCGCCACCTCGGCTACCACGTGACGTTGCGCCGCATCTTCGGCTCGTGCGAACTGGTCGCGAGCGACCCGAAGTTCGTGGTGCTGAGGGCCGTCAAGCAGACAGGAGGCCGGCCGGACCGGAAGGCAGCCGGGGGAGCGGCTGCCACCGCACCGGCACGTCACGCATGACAAGCACCGAGTCCAGCACGGTGCTCCCCTGTGGGAAGCGGTCCGGGTCCTCGAAGTAGCTGGACCGGGCGGAGGTGATCCGGCCGGGCTCGATGCGCCAGGCGTCCGTGTCCAGCCGCATCCCGTCGAGGTGTGGTCCGGCACTGGTGGGTGAGTAGCCCTTGCTGCCGCCGCGGAAGAACGCCGACGCCTCCTCGAGGTCGGCGAACAGCTCGCTGCCCTCCAGGCTCGGGGTGATCTCGGCGGTGACGTCCACCCGGGTGTCGCTGTCGTGGGTCGAGAAGGCCACCCGCACGGTGTCCTCGCTCTCGCGCACCTCGAACTCCGCGTGGCCGTGCTCCCCGGGGAAGACCCGGCCACCCGCCCAGCGGTTGATACGGGATGCGGTGTCCCGGCGCGGGATGTACACCCCGGTCTCGGTGCCGTCCGGGCCGTCCCACTCGACGGCGAACCGGTGCGCCGCGTTCTCGCTGCGCAGGCCCACCGCGGCCGGTGCCCAGGCGGGGCGCACCGAGCCGAGCCGCAGCAGGCAGATGCCGGCGACGGCGTGCCCCCGGATCAGCTGCGGGCGCAGCCCGTCGGGGAGGAGCCGGGCCGCGACCTCGGGCTCGACGCGGTAGTTGACGAGCAGCCGTCGCTCGATGACGCTCGCAAGCCGGGGCGGTCTCATGAAGCGGCCCCGTTGTCACGCCACTTGGTGCGGCGCAGAACGATCTGCTCAGGACAGACCGCACTCAGGAACCGCCCCACACACGCGGCGAGCCGTTCCTCCACGAGCGAGTACAGGATCCGATTGCCGTCACGCCGCTCCGTGACGAGCCCCGCGCCCTTGAGCACCCCCAGATGCCGGGAGATGGAGGGCGCACTGATCGAGAACCGCCCCGCGATCTCCCCGGCGGCGAGCTCGCCGCCCCGCAGATCCTCCAGGATCTGACGCCGCGTCGGATCGGCGAGCGCGCGGAAGACGCTCGCGTCGTCGTACTTGCTGTCTTCGGTCACGCGCAATGTTTAGCACATGAGCTAAATAGCTAACAATGAACGCCGGCCCGCGCGCGAACGCTAGTGACTCCAGGCGCGGGAGCAGAGGACGAGCCGGTAGCCGTCCGGGTCGGCGACCGTGACCCCGAACTCGTCCCAGTACGGGTTGTGCGCCGGCACACGAGTCCCGCCCGCGGCGAGCAGTCGCTCCACCTGGGCCTCCTCGACCGGCGCGCCCAGATAGACCACGAACAGGTCGTCGACGGTCGGCGTCGGCTCCAGGGGGTGCTCGGGGTCATGGGTCAGCTCGAAGTGCCATGTGCCGTCCGAGGGACCGACCATGACCAGATCGTGCTCGCCGGAGACCCGCTCCGTAGTCCTCCACAGCACGTCGAGGCCGAGCCCCTCGACGTAGAAGCGCTCGGCGGCGACGAGGTCGTGCGAGGGGCGGGCGACACGGACACGGGTCTGAGCGTTGACGATCATGGGGTGGAGCGTAGCCCCGGACACATGGCGCTCCGCCGGAAGGGGCTACGCCAGGGTCACCAGTTCCCGGTACTCCTCGTTCCAGAGGTCCTCGTCCGCGTCCGGCAGCAGCAACACCCGCTCCGGGCGCAGCGCGTCGATCGCTCCCTCGTCGTGCGTGACCATCACGATCGCGCCCGGGTACGTGCCCACTGCGGCCAGGACCTCGTCGCGCGAGGCCGGGTCCAGGTTGTTCGTGGGCTCGTCCAGGAGCAGCACGTTCGCGCCCGAGTGGACGAGGCCGGCCAGTGCGAGCCGGGTCTTCTCCCCGCCCGACAGGACCCCGGCCGGCTTCTCGGCGTCGTCGCCCCGGAACAGGAACGCCCCGAGGACCCCTCGTACCTCCGTGTCCGTCAGCTGCGGAGCCGCGGCGGCGAGGTTCTCCCGGACCGTGCGGCCCGGGTCGAGGGTCTCGTGCTCCTGCGCGAAGTACCCGACACGCAGCCCGGGACCGCGCACCACGCGCCCCGAGTCGGGCCGCTCCCGCCCGGCGAGCAGCCGCAGCAGCGTCGTCTTGCCCGCCCCGTTGAGGCCCAGCACCACGAGCCGGCTGCCCCGGTCCACGGCGAGGTCGACGCCCTCCAGGACAGGGCGGCCGGTCCCGTACGCCTTGGTCAGGGAGACCGCGCCCAGCGGCATCCGGCCGCAGGGCGCGGGCTCCGGAAGCCGGATACGGGCCACCTGGTCCGCCCGACGCGCCGGTTCGAGCCCCGACAGCAGTCGGTCGGCGCGGCGGGCCATACTCCTGGCCGTCGTCGCGGTCGCGACCCGGGACTTCATCCGCTCCGCCTGCGCGTGCAGCGCCGCCGCCTTGCGCTCGGCGTTGGCCCGCTCGCGGGTCCGGCGGCGCTCGTCGGCGTCCCGCTGGGCCAGGTACGCGGCCCAGCCGGTGTTGTGGATGTCGATCGTGGCGCGCTGCGGATCGAGGTGGAACACCCGGTTGACCGTGTCCGCCAGGAGGGAGACGTCATGGCTGATCAGCACCAGACCGCCCTGGTGCGCGGCCAGGAACCCGCGCAGCCAGCCGATCGAGTCGGCGTCGAGGTGGTTGGTCGGCTCGTCGAGCAGCAGCGTGCCCTCGCGGCCGTGTCCCGCGAACAGGATCCTGGCCAGCTCGACCCTGCGCTTCTGGCCGCCGGAGAGCGTGCCGACGGCCCGCCCCATCACCTCGGTGGGCAGCCCGAGGCCGGCGGCGACCCGCGCCGCCTCGGCCTCGGCGGCGTATCCGCCGCGGGCCTCGAACTCCGCCTCCGCGCGGGCGTACGCGGCCATCGTCCGCGCGCCGTCGGCCTCGGTGTCGGCTTCGCCGAGGGCGAGCGCCGCCGCCTGCAGGGTGCGCACGGCCCGGTCGAGTCCGCGCGCGGAGAGGATCCGGTCGGAGACGGTGACGGTCGGATCGGCGGCGCGGGAGTCCTGCGGGAGATGAGCGATCTCGCCGGTGTGGGTGACAGACCCCGCGGCCGGGCGACGCGGCCCGGCCAGCGTGTCGAGGAGGGTGGTCTTCCCGGCGCCGTTACGGCCGACCAGGCCGATCCGGTCACCGGGGGCGATGTGGAAGGAGATGTCGGACAGCAGCAGACGGGCGCCGGCGCGCACGTCGGCACCGCGAACGGTGATCATGGGGTAACGCTCCGAAAAGGCAGAAGGACACACGGGTGGCGTGGAAGCGGGTCCTTGAGCTAGGAGATTCGGGGCGTAGACATGCCGTCGAGGCTAACGGAGGGTGGGCGGACGCGCATCGGACTTTTCGTCCGGGTGAGGGGGCGCACCCGCTCGCCACTCCGAAAAGGCCAGGTCGGGCCGGACCGCACGCACGGCGGCACCCGCTCACCACTCCGGGAAGACCAGATCGAGCCGCCGCAACCGCTCCTCGTCCGTCGTGATGTCGAGGGCCGTGATCCGCTCGCCCCGGATCGTGAACGCCACCGCGCGGACAGGGCGTCCCTCGCTGAACGCGACGACCCCCGGCGCCCCGTTCACCAGCGCCGGTCTCGCCACCGCGGCGAGTCCGGCGAACGAGGAGGCTCCCTCGGCGACGGCCGGCGCGCCGTGGACCAGGCCGTTCTCGGAGTACGCCACGACATCGGGGTCCAGGACGGCGGCGAGGGCCCGCGCGTCCCGCGCGCGGGCGGCAGCGAGGAACACCTCGACGACCGTGCGCCGCCGCCCCGGCTCGGCCTCCGGCTCCGCCCCGCCCGTGCCCCGCACCCGGAGCCGCGCCCGTCCGGCGAGTCGCCCCGCCTCCTCGGGGGTACGGCCGGTGATCCGCGCGACCTCGCGCAGCGGCAGCCCGAACAGGTCGTGCAGGGCGTACGCGAGCCGCTCGTCCGGTGCCAGCGAGTCCAGTACGACGAGCAGCGCCAGCCACACGGAGTCGACACCGTCCTCCGGCCCCGGGAGCGCCTCACCCCGCCCGTACCCCTCCACCATCCGGGTCCGGAGCCTGCCCACGCACACCCGCCCGACGGCGACCTCCAGCCAGCTCCCCACCTCGCCGGGCCGCACCCGCGCCTCGCGCAGCGCCTCCTCCGCCTCGCCGTGCGATCCGAGCATCCGGAGGGCGATGGCCCGCAGCCGGTCCTGGTGGGCGTCGAACCGCCGGGCGAGAAACTCGTGGTCGTCCATGGTCGTCATCACTCCTCGTCGCTTCCGTCAGTGCGATGACGTGCACGAGAGGCAGGATGTGACGGCAGCCTGGTGGACGGCCCGCAGCCCGCGCGCGTCCGGCGCGAGCCGCACGCGGCCGCCGCGCCCGATCGGATCGATCGGATCGCATGGGGCCGTCTCACAGCAGTCGACTCGCCGAGATCCGCTCCGTCCTCGCCCTCCGCGACAGCGGCGAAGCCCCCTGCGACCACGTCACCGACCTCGTCCGTCGGCACCTCGAAGAGACCGATCGACGCATCTCCGAGCTCCGGAAGGTCCGCATCGCTCTCGGCGACCTCGCCCGGCGCGCCGCCGACACCGATCCGGCCACCTGCGCCGAGAACGACATCTGCACCATCTTCTCGGCCCAGGGGCCGGCGACGAGGCGAGGGCGCACCGAGGGGGACGCCAAGGGGCCACATCCCCGTGCTCAGCCGGCCGCGGGGCCGAACCAGCCGGACAGTCGCCCGAGCAGTTCCTTCTGATCATCACCGACCCACGCGATGTGGCCGTCCGGCCGCAGCAGTACCGCGGGCACCTCCACCTCCTCGCTGACGTCGACGACGTGATCGACCCGGTCCTCCCAGCCCGCCACCGAGAGCCGGCCGGTCTGGTCGAGCAGGAGACCGCGGCCGGTGTGCATCTGCTCGTAGAGACGGCCGTGCTTCAGCTGCACGTCGCGCATCCGCCGGCCGAGCAGGTCGTGGCCCTCGCCGAAGTCGTAGCGGACCGAGATCGCGGTGATCTTCTCGATCAGGTACCGGTTCACCTCCTCGATCTCCACCAGCTCCGCCAGCAGGCGGCGCACCGACTGGGGACCGGGCTCGGTCGACATCAGCTGGATCTGCGCGCGGGTGTTGTCCAGCACGTCGGCGGCCACCGGATGCCGTTCCGCGTGGTAGCTGTCGAGCAGCCCTGCCGGTGCCCAGCCGGCGATCTCGGCGGCCAGCTTCCAGCCGAGGTTGAACGCGTCCTGGATGCCCAGGTTGAGCCCCTGCCCGCCGGTCGGCGGGTGGATGTGCGCCGCGTCACCGGCCAGGAACACCCGGCCGACCCGGTAGCGCTCGGCCTGCCGGGTGGCATCGCCGAAGCGGGAGAGCCAGCGCGGCGAATGCGCGCCGAAGTCCGTCCCGGCGAAGGCCCGCAGCTGCACCTTGAACTCGTCCAGGGTCGGCGCCGTCGTACGGTCCTCGGCCACCCCCTCGGCGGGCACCACGACCCGGTACACCCCGTCCCCCAGCGGCATGGTGCCGAACCGCTGCTGGGTCTTGCGGACCGCGGCCACCACCTCGGCCATCTCCTCCGGCGATGTGGTCAGCTCCATCTCGCCCAGCAGCGTCTCCACCCGGGAAGGCTCACCGGGGAAGCCGACACCGAGCAGCTTGCGCACCGTGCTGCGGCCGCCGTCGCAGCCGACGACGAAGCGCGAGCGCAGCTCCTTACCGTCGGCCAGCTCGACGATCACCCCTTGGTCGTCCTGGCGCAGCCCGACCAGCTCGCAGCCGCGCCGGATCTCGGCGCCGACCTCGGTGGCATGCTCGGCCAGCAGACCCTCGGTGACCTGCTGCGGGATGGCGAGGACGTACGAATGGGCCGTGTCCAGCTGTGTCGGCCACGTCTTGCTGAGCCCGGCGAAGAAGCCGCCGGCCGTGATCTGCTGCCCGTGCGAGAGGAAGCGCTCCAGCAGACCGCGCTGGTCCATGACCTCGATGCTGCGCACGTGCAGACCCTGCGCGCGGGACTGCCGGGTCGGCTCCGCCTCCTTGTCCACCACGAGCACCTGCACACCGTGCAGCCGCAGCTCGGCGGCCAGCATCAAGCCGGTCGGTCCGCCGCCAACCACGATCACGTCCATCATGGAAACCGCCCCGTTCAAAGAATGCTCACGTACGCCGCGAACACTGCGTTCCCGCAGGTCCCGGCGTTGACCCGGAGATTCTGCGCCACGAGGGGGGCCTTGCCGCAAGGCCCCCCTCGTGCTATATGTTGAGAGTGGCAAGGAGTGGGTGAACCTCCTTGCCTTTGTCGTTTGTCTGTCATGTGTCGTCCGCTGTGGACGGACAGGCTCCTCCCGAAGCGGTGCAGCGCAGCGTGCGGCGATGCCGGTGGTCCGGGAGGTTTCCCCATGGGCCTGCGGATGCGGCCACGAATCGGATTCTTTGCTTCCGTGGATCAGTGGACATGCTTTGCATAAAACTGCGGGTCTGCGTATAGTCATGCCATCCAGGAGGAGGGTTTCGATGACGGTACGAGCAGCAGTGGCAGGCGCGAGTGGATACGCGGGTGGAGAACTCCTGCGTCTCCTCCTCACCCACCCCCAGGTGGAGATCGGCACCCTGACCGGCCACTCCAACGCCGGACAGAAGCTCGGGGCCCTCCAGCCCCACCTCCTCCCGCTCGCCGACCGCGTCCTCGCGCCGACCACCGCCGAGGAGCTGGCCGGGCACGACGTCGTCTTCCTCGCGCTGCCGCACGGCCAGTCGGCCGCGGTCGCCGAGCAGCTCGGCCCCGACGTCCTCGTCGTCGACATGGGCGCCGACTTCCGGCTGAACAACGCCGCCGACTGGGAGAAGTTCTACGAGTCCCCGCACGCCGGGACCTGGCCCTACGGCCTGCCCGAACTGCCGGGTGCCCGTGCCGCGCTGGAGGGGTCCAAGCGCATTGCGGTGCCCGGCTGCTTCCCCACCGCCGTCTCGCTCGCGCTCTTCCCCGCGTACGAGAACGGTCTCGCCGAACCCGACGCCGTGATCGTGGCCGCCAGCGGCACCTCCGGTGCGGGCAAGGCCCTCAAGCCGCACCTGCTCGGCAGCGAGGTCATGGGCTCCGTGACCCCGTACGGCGTCGGCGGCGGCCACCGGCACACCCCCGAGATGAGCCAGAACCTCAGCCCCCTGGCCGGCGAGCGGGTCACCGTCTCCTTCACGCCGACGCTCGTCCCGATGCCGCGCGGCATCCTCGCCACCTGCTCCGCGCCGGCGAAGCCCGGGGCGACGGCCGAGACGGTACGGGCCGCGTACGAGAAGGCCTTCGCGGACGAGCCGTTCGTCCACCTGCTCCCCGAGGGCCGGTGGCCGTCGACGGCGTCCGTTCAGGGTTCCAACGCCGTTCAGATCCAGGTCACGTACGACGAGACCGCGAACCGCATCATCGCGATCAGCGCCATCGACAACCTCACCAAGGGCACCGCCGGCGGCGCGGTGCAGAGCATGAACATCGCCCTCGGGCTCCCTGAGGACACCGGACTTTCCACGATTGGAGTCGCTCCGTGAGCGTCACCGCAGCGAAGGGATTCACGGCAGCGGGCATCGCCGCCGGAATCAAGGAGAACGGCAACCCGGACCTGGCCCTCGTGGTCAACAACGGGCCCCGCCGCGCCGCCGCCGGCGTCTTCACCTCCAACCGCGTCAAGGCCGCGCCCGTCCTGTGGTCCCAGCAGGTGCTGACCACCGGCGAGCTGGCGGCCGTCGTCCTCAACTCCGGCGGCGCCAACGCCTGTACGGGCCCGCAGGGCTTCCAGGACACCCACGCCACCGCCGAGAAGGTCGCGGAGCTCCTCGAGGTCGGCGCCGGCGAGGTCGCCGTCGCCTCCACCGGCCTCATCGGCCTGCTGCTCCCCATGGACAAGCTCCTCCCCGGCGTCGAGAAGGCCGTCGGCGAGCTCTCCGAGCACGGCGGCGAGAAGGCCGCCATCGCCATCAAGACCACCGACACCGTCCACAAGACCTCCGTGGTCACGAAGGAGGGCTGGACCGTCGGCGGCATGGCCAAGGGCGCGGGAATGCTCGCCCCCGGTCTCGCCACCATGCTCGTCGTGCTCACCACCGACGCCGACGTCGCCGCCAAGGACCTCGACACGGCCCTGCGGCAGTCCACCAAGGTCACCTTCGACCGGGTCGACTCCGACGGCTGCATGTCCACCAACGACACCGTCCTCCTCCTCGCCTCCGGCGCCTCGGGCATCACCCCCGCGCACGAGGAGTTCGCCGAGGCCGTGACGACCGTCTGCCAGGACCTCGCGCGTCAGCTCATCGGCGACGCCGAGGGCGCCAGCAAGGACATCCGTATCGAGGTGATCAACGCCGCGACCGAGGACGACGCCGTCGAGGTGGGCCGCTCCATCGCCCGTAACAACCTCCTCAAGTGCGCCATCCACGGCGAGGACCCCAACTGGGGCCGGGTGCTCTCCGCCATCGGCACCACGCAGGCGGCCTTCGACCCCGACCAGCTCAACGTCGCCATCAACGGCGTGTGGGTCTGCAAGAACGGCTCGGTCGGCGAGGACCGCGACCTCGTCGACATGCGCTTCCGGGAGGTCACCATCACCGCCGACCTCGCCGCCGGTGCCGAGTCCGCCGTCATCTGGGCCAACGACCTCACCGCCGACTACGTCCACGAGAACAGCGCGTACTCGTCATGAGCGACTCCACGAACCCCACCCGTAAGCACACCGCGCTCCCCAAGGCCCAGATCCTCATCGAAGCGCTGCCCTGGCTGACCCGCCACAACGGCAAGACGGTCGTCATCAAGTTCGGCGGCAACGCCATGATCGACGACGAGCTCAAGGCCGCCTTCGCCCAGGACGTCGTCTTCCTGCGCCACGCCGGCCTCAAGCCGGTCGTCGTGCACGGCGGCGGACCCCAGATCAGTGCCGCGCTGGACCGGCACGGCATCGTCAGCGAGTTCAAGGCCGGCCTGCGCGTCACCACCGAGGACGCCATGGACGTCGTACGGATGGTCCTGGCGGGCCAGGTCCAGCGCGAGCTCGTCGGGCTGCTCAACCAGCACGGTCCCTTCGCCGTCGGCATGACCGGCGAGGACGCGCACACCATCACGGCCACCAAGCACCAGCCGGTCATCGCCGGCGAACAGGTCGACATCGGCCGGGTCGGCGAGATCACCGCCATCGACACCGGCGCCATCGAGGCGCTCCTGGAGGACGGCCGGATCCCGGTCATCTCCTCCATCGCCCGCTCCGAGGACGACGGACATGTCTACAACGTCAATGCTGATACGGCGGCTGCGGCTCTCGCTGCGGCGCTGGGCGCCGAAACCCTGATGGTCCTGACCGACGTCGAGGGCCTCTACGAGGACTGGCCCCACAGCGACGAGGTCATCAGCAGGCTCACCGCGAGCCAGCTGGAGAAGCTGCTGCCCGACCTCTCCAGCGGCATGGTCCCCAAGATGGAGGGCTGCCTGCACGCCGTACGCAACGGCGTCACCACGGCCCGTGTGATCGACGGCCGCGTCCAGCACTCGATCCTGCTGGAGATCTTCACCGACTCGGGCATCGGCACGATGGTCGTGCCCGACGAGACGACGGGGGACGGGGAATGAGCAACGCGGAACTGACCCAGCGGTGGCAGGGCTCGCTGATGGACAACTACGGCACGCCCCGGCTGCCGCTCGTCCGCGGCGAGGGCGCCAAGGTCTGGGACGCCGACGGCACCGAGTACCTCGACTTCGTGGGCGGCATCGCCGTCAACGCCCTCGGCCACGCCCACCCGGCGATCATCGAGGCCGTCTCGCGGCAGGTCGCCTCGCTCGGCCATGTCTCCAACCTCTTCGTCGCCGAGCCGCCGGTCGCCCTCGCCGAGCGGCTGCTCCAGCTCTTCGGCCGGCCCGGGCGGGTCTTCTTCTGCAACTCCGGCGCCGAGGCCAACGAGGGCGCCTTCAAGATCGGCCGGCTGACCGGCAGGACCCACATGGTCGCCACCCACGGCGGCTTCCACGGCCGGACGATGGGTGCGCTCGCGCTGACCGGCCAGCCCGGCAAGCAGACCCCGTTCCTGCCGCTGCCCGGCGACGTCACGCACGTCCCGTACGGAGACGTCGACGCCCTGCGCGCCGCGGTCACCGAGGACACCGCGCTGGTGATCATCGAGCCGATGCAGGGTGAGAACGGCGTCGTCGTCCCGCCCGTCGGCTATCTCCAGGCCGCCCGCGAGATCACCCGCGCCACCGGAACCCTCCTCGTCCTCGACGAGGTCCAGACGGGCATCGGCCGGACCGGCCACTGGTTCGAGTACCAGGGCCACGACGGGGTCGACCCCGACATCGTGACTCTGGCCAAGGGCCTCGGCGGCGGGCTGCCGCTCGGCGCGACCGTCGCCTTCGGCGAGGCGGCCGAGCTGTTCAAGCCCGGCCACCACGGCACGACCTTCGGTGGAAACCCGGTCGCCTGCGCCGCCGGCCTCGCCGTGCTCGACACCCTCGCGACCGGTGGAACGCTCGACGAGGTCAAGCGGCTCGGCGAGAAGCTGCGCGGTGGAATCGAGGGTCTGAACCACCCGCTGGTCTCCCATGTCCGTGGTGCGGGCCTCCTGCTGGGTATCGTGCTCACCGAGTCCCTCGCGCCCCAGGTGCAGCAGGCGGCTCAGGACGCCGGTCTCCTGGTGAACGCGCCCGCCCCCGATGTCGTACGGCTGATGCCGGCACTGATCATCGGAGACGCGGAGGTGGACGCGTTCCTGGCAGCGCTGCCCGGTGTCCTCGACGAAGCGGTGAACGGGGAAGGATGAACCGGAGAATGAGACGACGATGACCGACGCGCAGGAATCCGAGCACCTCGGGCCGTCCGTTCCGCAGACCCGCACCGCACGCCACCGCAGGATCGTCGACATCCTCAACCGGCAGCCGGTGCGCTCGCAGAGCCAACTGGCCAAGCTCCTCGCGGACGACGGGCTGAGCGTCACCCAGGCGACGCTCTCCCGCGACCTCGACGAGCTCGGCGCGGTGAAGATCCGCAACACGGGCGGCGAGTTGATCTACGCGGTGCCCAGCGAGGGCGGCTTCCGCACTCCGCAGGCGCCGCTCGGCGAGTCCGCCAAGGAGGAGCGGATGCGGCGGCTCTCCGGCGAACTGCTGATCTCCGCCGAGGCCTCCGCGAACCTGGTGGTCCTGCGGACCCCGCCGGGGGCGGCCCAGTTCCTCGCGTCGGCCATCGACCAGGCCGAACTCCACGCGATCCTCGGCACGATCGCGGGTGACGACACGCTGCTGCTGATCTCCCGCGACCCGGCGGGCGGCCAGGCGCTGGCCGACCACCTGCTGCGGCTCGCGCAGAACGACCGCTGAGGTCACGCCGACGGGGCGCGTACCGACCGATCGACGTCGGTCCGTGCCCCGCCGGTCCTCATCGACCCGGCCGGGTGAGCGGCGGCAGGGGCAGCGGAAGCCCCGGGAGCCCGTCGATGCTGGACGCGATGTGCTCCTTCTTCGCGAAGTACTCGCTGAGCGAGGTGTCGTTCTCGCGAGCGAACCGCTTCCCGTGCAGATCGCGGTCCTCGTCGTACGCCATGAACGGCACCCCGTACCCACAGCTGTCCCGGACCAGCTCGGCGGTGACCACGACGATCGCACGCAGCCCGTGCAGGGTGACATCGATGCCCGGGAAGTGCGCCAGAAGCCCCTCCCACCGCGGGTCGTCCCGGAACACGGGCTCGCCGCGCCCATGGACGCGCACGATGTTCGGCGGCCCCTGGAAGGCGCACCACATGAGGGTGATGCGACCGTTCTCCCGCAGATGCGCGACGGTCTCGGCGGTGCTGCCGGCGAAGTCGAGGTAAGCGACGGTCAGTTCGTCGATCACGGCGAAGGAGCCGGTCAGCCCCTTGGGGGAGAGATTGACGGTGCCGTCGCCGTCGAGCGGCGCGGTGGCGGTGAAGAAGATGGGCTGGGCCTCGATGAAGGCGCGGAGCCGTCCGTCTATTCGCTCATGCGTTTTTCCCATGACGGTCATTGTCTCCCGATCGGCCGCGCGCCCTGGCGCCGGGCGGCGGCGCGCAGCAGCCCGCCGCGGATCCAGGAGTGGATCGACACCGAGAAGGCGTCGCGGTGCCGTTCCAGCAGCGTCAGCATCTCTTCGCCCTGCTCCGCGGTTCGGGGGTCGGCGTTGTACCAGGCCCGGTTGGCCGACTTCGCGGCCCGTTCGCGCAGCCGCGGGCTGGGGTCGTCCATCATGCGCAGCGCGCAGAGCAGCCGCACCGAGTCGTGGCGCTCCGACGCCACGCGCAGCGCCGCCGCCCGCTGCGGGTACGGCCGGTCCGGTGCGGCCCGCGCCAGCAGTTCCTCCTCCGGCACCCGGAGGGCATGCTCGGCCAGCGTGTGTGCGACCTCGCGGACCACGGCCGCCGACGGATCGTCGAGCAGCCGCAGCACCCCGCGCCAGTCCCCCGGCTCCAGCACCCGCAGCCCCGCCACCGCCGACGCCCGCACCCGCGCCACCGGATGGCCCGTCAGCACCCGCAGCAGGACGGTGTCCTCGTCCGTTCGCTCCTGGCACTCCGCGAGACCGACCGGCGCGTAGGGCAACGGCGCGGCCCCTCCGCACTGTCGCCGGTACCACTCCGCCGGGTTCCCACCGGCTTGCCGCACCACCCAGCGCGCGCAGGCGCGCACCGTCCCCGAGCGGTCGGCGAGGAAGCGCTCCGCCTCCCCGCCCCGTCCCGCCCGGTGCAGCGCCGTCACCGCGTCCGACCGGACGCCGGGCCACGGGGCCTTCAGCAGGGGATCGAGGAGCGTGGCGTCAGCCCCCTCGCGGACGGCGGTCAGCACGGCCCGTGCGCACTCGTCCTGCACCACCACGTCCGGGTCCGCCGCAGCGGCACGCGCGCTCCGCGCGGGAGGAAGCCGCCCGTCCGCGATCGCCCTTCGGTACGCGAAGCGGCGCGTCGGCCGGTGGGGTGCGGCGAGCAGGACGTCCAAGGTCTGCGGAGCGGCCGCCGCCACGGCCGCCTCCAGGATTTCGAGCGCTCTTGCGCCGTGCAGCCGCCGGGCCGCCGACAGAACCACACCGGCGGTGGCGGCCAGTGCCTCAGGGGGGACCGGCCGCCGCAGGCCGGCCTCCAGCACTTCCAGGGCGCGCTTCCGTACCGGTTCCACCCAGTCCGCACAGCGGACCGCCACCAGTGGCAGCACCTCGGCGAGCTGCCCCGGCGGTGTCTCGGACGCCCGCTCCAGTGCTGCTTCGCGCACCCGCCCCGAGGAATGGCAGAGCGTCAGCGCGAGCTCGGGTCCGGAGATCTCTCCCTGTCCTGTGTGGTGGGGCAACGCCAACTGCCGGTACCTGTACTCCTCGCGCACGCCCCGGTCGAACTCCAGCCACAGCGCCGGTCCGCCCGGCCCGAGCACCCGACCGGGGCTCTCGCCGCGCGCCACACGCGAGGCGACGCTCCCGCCCGGCCCGGTCGGCGCATGCCGACCGGTGTCGTCCTCGTGCTGCCGCTGATGAATGGTCATGCGACGGACCGTAGCTCCACCCCACCCCCTCCACCAGGGGTTTTCCCGTGACTAGGGGGGCGCATTGACGAATCATGCGGAGGGATGCATACTCATGCATGTCGTCGAGCGTGACCTCGCGCAACCCCTGGTCGTTCCACAGCCGCCTCCCCGGTCGTCCACCCGCCGTGGGGAAGGCGGTCGCACATCTCCACCCTTGTCCTGAGGAGCACAGCAGTGAGCAGCAACAACGGTGACGTCCGGCTCTGGGGCGGCCGCTTCGCCGACGGCCCCGCCGAGGCCCTCGCGAAGCTCTCCGCGTCGGTCCACTTCGACTGGTGTCTGGCGCCGTACGACATCGCCGGTTCCCGTGCCCACGCGCGCGTGCTCCACAAGGCCGGGCTGCTCACCGAGGACGAGCTGACGCGTATGCTCGCGGGCCTCGACCAGCTCGAAACGGACGTGGCCTCGGGCGAGTTCGTCGGCACCATCGCCGACGAGGACGTCCACACCGCCCTGGAGCGGGGCCTCCTGGAGCGTCTCGGCCCCGACCTCGGCGGCAAGCTGCGCGCCGGACGGTCCCGCAACGACCAGGTCGCCACCCTGTTCCGGATGTACCTGCGCGACCACGCCCGCATCATCGGCGGTCTCGTCGCCGACCTCCAGGACGCCCTCGTCGGCCTCGCCGAGGCGCACCCGGACGTCGCCATGCCGGGCCGGACCCACCTCCAGCACGCCCAGCCGGTGCTCTTCGCCCACCACGTCCTCGCCCACGTCCAGTCCCTCTCCCGGGACGCGGAGCGGCTGCGGCAGTGGGACACCCGGACCGCCGTCTCCCCGTACGGCTCCGGCGCCCTGGCCGGTTCCTCGCTCGGGCTCGACCCGGAGGCGGTCGCCAAGGACCTCGGCTTCGAGCGCGGCTCGGCGGGCAACTCCATCGACGGCACGGCCTCGCGCGACTTCGTCGCCGAGTTCGCCTTCATCACCGCGATGATCGGGGTCAACCTCTCCCGGATCGCGGAGGAGATCATCATCTGGAACACGAAGGAGTTCTCCTTCGTGACCCTGCACGACGCCTTCTCCACCGGCTCGTCGATCATGCCGCAGAAGAAGAACCCGGACATCGCCGAGCTGGCGCGCGGCAAGTCGGGACGCCTCATCGGCAACCTCAGCGGTCTGATGGCCACCCTCAAGGCCCTGCCGCTCGCCTACAACCGTGACCTCCAGGAGGACAAGGAGCCCGTCTTCGACTCCTGCGACCAGCTGGAGGTCCTGCTGCCCGCCTTCACCGGCATGATGGCCACGCTCACCGTCAACCGGGAGCGCATGGAGGAGCTGGCGCCGGCCGGCTTCTCGCTCGCCACCGACATCGCCGAGTGGCTGGTCAAGCAGGGCGTGCCGTTCCGGGTGGCGCACGAGGTCGCGGGCGAGTGCGTGAAGGTCGCCGAGGCCGACGGTGTCGAGCTCGACGGGCTCACCGACGACCAGTTCGCCAAGATCTCCGAGCACCTGACCCCCGAGGTCCGCACGGTCCTCAACGTGCCGGGTGCGCTGGCCTCCCGTGACGGCCGCGGCGGCACCGCCCCCTCGGCCGTCGCCGCACAGCTCCTGGAGGTCAAGGCGGACCTGGTGATCCAGCACGCCTGGGCCACCGCCAAGCAGTAGCACCCACCTGCGTCACAGCGCCGCCGCCCAGTCCGCGAGCGCGTCGAAGTCCGGCCGGATCAGTCCGATGCGGGGATCGATGTGCAGCAACAGGGCGGCGGCGAGGTGGTTCCGGTCCACGTACTCGTGGTCGTACGACGTGATGTCGTCGTCCACCCAGGCGAACGGCCGCCCGGCCGCGTACTCCAGGATGTACTGCGTCTTCCAGAAGGTCCCGCGAGGGGCCTTTCCGTGCATCTGGGGCCAGTCGATGAACGGCAGCCCGGGCAGTCCGAGGTGCGGCCCTATCCAGTCGTTCGCCTCGTCCTTCCAGGTCGTCGCCCACACCAGCTCGTACGCCTCGGCCAGCGTGAGCAGCTCGGCCCCGTGGGCGGGATTCAGCCATACCCGCAACGGCTTCGCCCCCGTCCAGCCGGTGGGGCTCATCCGATGTGTGCCGTACCCCTCCGGGCGGCGCTGGGCCCGCGCCGCATAGGGATTCAGCGGTCCGTCCACGTCGATCAGCAGCAGCGGCTTCGTCATGTCCACAGCATTCCTTCCGCGCCATCGTGAGGCGTTGATTTATCGAATGAGACACCGCTGTCTCATTCGGTGTATGGTCGTCTCATGTCAGTCGACCGCACCCAGGTGCTCCGCACCGCAGCCGCTCTGCTCTCCCGGAAATCGACCGCCACCATGGACGAGGTCGCCCGGGCCGCGGGCATCGGCCGCGCCACCCTGCACCGGCACTTCGCCGGGCGGGACGCGCTGGTCAGGGCGCTGGAGGCGATGGGCCTCAGGGAGTTCGAGGCCGCGTGCGACGCCGCACGCCTCGACGACGGTCCGGCGGACGAGGCGCTACGACGGCTTGTCGTCGAAACCGAACCCAACGCGCCGCTGCTGGCCTTCCTCGTCACGGAGAACCAGCTCTTCGAGGGCGACGACGTCGACGAGGGCTGGGCCCGGCTCGACGCGAGGGTCAGCGCCCTCTTCAGACGCGGCCAGGAGGAAGGCACCTTCCGGATCGACCTGAGCCCCGCCTGGCTCACCGAGGCCCTCTACGGCCTCGTCTCGGCCTGCGCCTGGTCCGTGATGGACGGCAGGGTCGCCCCCAACGACTTTCAGTACATGATCACCGAGCTGCTGCTCGGTGGCGCACGACGGAGCGTGGAGAAATGAGTACCACCCAGCAGCTGAACCTCACGAAGGGGACGGAGGCGAAGAGTCCCGGGCGATGGCTCGCGCTCGCGGTGCTCGTCCTGGCGGTCCTGCTGGTCGCGGTCGACGCCACCGTACTCGGTCTGGCCACGCCCTCGCTCAGCGAGGACCTCAAGCCGTCCGGCACGCAGCTGCTCTGGATCGGCGACATCTACTCGTTCGTCATCGCCGGCCTGCTCGTCTCCATGGGCTCGCTCGGTGACCGGATCGGCCGCAAGAAGCTGCTTCTGATCGGTGCGACGGCCTTCGGCGCCGTCTCCGTGCTCAACGCGTACGCCACCAGCCCCGAGATGATGATCGTCGCCCGCGCGCTCCTCGGTGTCGCCGGTGCGACGCTGATGCCGTCGACGCTGGCGCTGATCCGGAACATCTTCCACGACCCCAAGGAGCGCAGCCTCGCCATCGGCATCTGGGGCGCCACCGCCTCGGCCGGCGCGGCGGTCGGCCCGGTCGTCGGCGGAGCGCTGCTCCAACACTTCTGGTGGGGCTCGGTCTTCCTCATCAACCTGCCCGTCATGGCAGCCCTGGTCCTCGTCGGCATCAAGCTGCTGCCCGAGTCCAAGAACCCGGTCGCAGGCCCCTGGGACCTGATCAGCGTCGGACTCTCGCTCGTCGGTGTCATCGGAGTCGTCTACGCCATCAAGGAAGTCGCCTCGCACGGCCTGACGTGGGAGGTCGTGGCGGCAACCGTCATCGGCGCCGTCACCCTGTACGCCTTCGTCCGGCGCCAGCACACGCTGACGTCGCCGCTGCTCGACATGCGGCTGTTCAAGCACCGGGGCTTCTCGGGCGCGGTCCTGGCCGACCTGCTCACCGTCTTCGGGCTGTCCGGACTGGTCTTCTTCCTCTCCCAGTTCCTCCAGCTGGTCCAGGGGCGCGAGCCGCTGGAGGCCGGGCTTGCCGAACTGCCCGCCGCCATCGGCGCGGTGGTCACCGGTCTGATCGCGGGCCGGTACGCCCGGCGGTTCTCGGTACGCGCCATCGTCGCCGGCGGTCTCGGCGCGATCGGCCTCGCGCTCGCCGTCATCACCCTGGTCCACAAGGAGACCGGTTACCCGCTGCTCGGCGCGGCCCTGCTCGTCGTCGGCCTCGGCGCCGGATTCTCGTTCACCGTCACCGCCGACGTGATCCTCTCCAGCGTGCCCAAGGAGCAGGCGGGTTCGGCCTCCGCGGTCTCCGAGACCGCATACGAACTGGGCGCGGCGCTCGGTATCGCGCTCCTCGGCTCGATCGTCACCGGCGTCTACCAGGGCTTCGCGACCCCGGCCGGCGTCCCATCGGACGCGGCCGCGGCGGCGCACGAGTCGCTCGGCGGCGCGGTCGAGGCCACCGCCGGCCTCGCGCCGGACGTGGCGACCGCCCTGGTCTCCGCGGCCCAGGTGGCCTTCGTGGACGGCTTGCGCATCGCGGCGGGCGTCGGCGCGGCGGTCCTCCTCGCGACGGCGGTCGCGGCCTGGTTCCTCCTGAAGGGCCAGAAGCTGGAGGACGGCGTCGAGCACTGACGCGCAGGCGTCACAAGCGAAGGGCCCCGTACGGCAACTGCCGTGCGGGGCCCTTCGTTCACTCCGTAGCCGCTACGCGGCCTTCGCCTTGGTGGCGTACATGTCCACGTACTCCTGGCCGGACAGCCGCATCACCTCGGACATCACCGAGTCCGTCACCGCCCGCAGCACATAGCGGTCGCGGTCCATGCCCTCGTACCGCGAGAACTCCATCGGCTCGCCGAAGCGCACCGTCACCCGGCCCGGCCGGGGCAGCCCCGCCCCGCCCGGCTGGATCTTGTCGGTGCCGATCATCGCGAACGGCACCACCGGCGCGCCCGTCATCAGCGTGAGGCGAGCGATGCCGGTACGGCCCCGGTACAGCCGGCCGTCGGGGGAGCGGGTGCCCTCCGGATAGATGGAGAAGATTTTGCCTTCCTCCAGCACCCGGCGGCCCGTCATCAGCGCCGCGACACCGCCGCGGCCGCCGTCGCGGTCGACCGGGATCATGCCGACGCTGGTGAAGAACCAGGCCATCAGCCGGCCCTTGAACCCCTTGCCCGTCACGTACTCGTCCTTGCCGATGAAGAAGACCGGGCGGTCCGTGCAGATCGGCATGATCATCGAGTCGATGAAGGTCAGGTGGTTGCCCGCCAGGATCACCGGACCCGTCCCCGGGATGTTCTCGGCGCCCTCCACACGAGGGCGGAACATCAGGCGCAGGATCGGTCCGAGCACAGCCTTGATGAGTGCGAGACGGGACAACGGTTCCTCCGGTATCGGGACGGTCGGCGTCGATGTGTGTGGGGGACTGTGCAGGTGAGGACGATACTCGCGGGTCACCCCCCTGCGCACATCGGGTTCACCGAGTGGATACACAGTGTTGACGTGTGTTTCCGCCATGTTCGGCCAGGGTCTGCCGCAGGTAGGGGGTGACTGCCTACGGTCGGAGCAGCCGTTGACAGGTGCGGGACATCACAATTCGAAGGAGCCTTTCATGACACAGGGTGAGCACCGGAGCCCGGCCCGGCGGACGGTCCTCGGGGTGGCGGGCGCGGCGGTACTGGGCGCCTCGGCGGTCCTTCCCGCGGGCGCCGCTCAGGCGGCGGAGAGCCAGGGCCGGGGACACGGCCACGGCTTCCGTTCCCTCCCCGTGCCCACCGTCATCGCCCACCGCGGCGCCAGCGGCTACCGCCCCGAGCACACCCTCGGCTCCTACCAGCTCGCCCTCGACCTCGGCGCCCATGTGATCGAGCAGGACCTCGTCCCCACCAAGGACGGCCACCTGGTCTGCCGCCATGAGAACGACATCACCGGCACCACCGATGTCGCCGACCACCCCGAGTTCGCCTCCCGCCGCACCACCAAGTCCGTCGACGGGGTCTCCCTGACGGGATGGTTCACCGAGGACTTCACCCTCGCAGAGCTCAAGACGCTGCGCACAAAGGAACGCATCCCCGGCACCCGTCAGGAGAACACTCTCTACGACGGCCGCTGGCAGATCCCCACCTTCGAGGAGGTGCTGCGCTGGGCCGAGCAGGAGGGGCGCCGCCGGGGCCGCGAGGTCTGGCTGCACGTCGAGACCAAGCACCCCACCTACTTCCGCGCACTGGGCCTCGGCCTGGAGGAGCGCCTCACCAAGCTGCTGCGCCGGTACGGGCGTCACCGCGCCGACTCCGCGGTCTTCCTGCAGTCCTTCGAGCCGAGCAGCATCCAGCGCCTCGCCAAACTGGTGAACTCCCCGCGCGTGGTCCTGCTCTCCGCCGCGAACAGCCGCCCTTGGGACTTCGTCCAGGCGGGTGACCCGCGCACGGTCGCCGACCTGGTCACGCCCGCGGGACTGCGCTGGATCTCCTCGTACGCCCAGGGCATCGGCCCGACCCTGGACCTGGTCATCCCGCGCGACGCGAGCGGTCGGCTCGGCACCCCGACGACGCTGGTGCGCGACGCACACGCGGCGGGCCTCATCCTCCACCCGTACACCCAGCGCAACGAGAACAGCTTCCTGCCCGCCGAGTTCCGCCGCGGCACGGACCCGAACGCCTACGGAGACGTCTTCGGCGCCCTGAAGGCCTACCTGGCCACGGGCATCGACGGCATCTTCTCCGACAACCCGGACACGGCACTCCTCGCGGCGGCGGACTTCACGCAGAGCTGACCCAGCGCCACCCGGTCGGAACGCCCGACCGGGTGGTTTACGCCCCGTCCCGCAACCGCCTCGCCCCGGACCCGCATCATGCCGGGCATGACCCACCTCCTGCGCACCCTCGCCCCCCTCCTCGCGGCGGAATCGAAGGCCGAGGCCCCGGCCGCCGGCGTCGATGCCGGAGACCTTGAACAAGCGGTCTGGCTGAGGCTCCTGGAGCGCCTCGAGAAGGACGACGCGCCCACCCACCCCGCAGACTGGCTGCGCCGGGCCGTCCGCGCCGAGGCCCGCCGCGCCCGCCGCGCCGCCCTGCGGGAACGCCCCTACCAGGGCGAGGAGGCCGCCGAACCGCACGACTCGCCCGAGAGCTCCGCCCTCGTGGCCGAACGCCGCCGTGTCGTGCGCGCCGCCGTCCGCCGTACCCCCGGCCACTGCCCGCGGCTGCTCACCGCGATGCTCGACCCGGCCGACCCCACCTACCGGGAAATCGCAGGGGAGTTGGGTATCTCACAGGGCAGTCTGGGGCCGATGCGTTCCCGTTGCCTGGGATGCCTGCGCAGAATGCTGGCTGCAGAGGTTCCCGCATCGACCTTGAGGGGAAGGGTGCGGTAGACCGACCGGTGGACCAGGTGAGCGGGAGGCATGCGCACATGGGCATGAGCGTGACCATCTCAGCGGCAGACGCGCAGGACGCGGAGTACATACTCAAGCTGCAGTACCTCTGTTACCAGAGCGAGGCCGAGCTCTACGGCGACTACTCCATCGAGCCGCTCACCCAGACCCTGGACGCCCTGCGGGCCGAACTGGCCCAGGGGTACGGCCTCGTGGCACGTCTCGGGGACGAGGTCGTCGCCTCTGTACGCGGGCGGGTCGACGAGACCGGCACCGTACGGATCGCCAAGCTCATCGTCCACCCGCGGATGCAGCGCCACGGCCTCGGCGGTCGGCTGCTCGACGCCATCGAGAGCCACTTCGCCGGCGACCCGGTCCCCGTCGCCAAGCGGTTCCAGCTCTTCACCGGCCACCGCAGCGAGGGCAACCTCCGGCTGTACCGCAGCAAGGGCTACGAGCCGGTCGCCACCCGCGAGATCGGACCGCGACTCACCCTCGTGACCCTGGAGAAAGCGGCCTAGGCGCTCGCCCCGGAAGACCGCGTACGCCTAGGCGCTCGCACGGGAACGGCGGAGCCACCAGATCCCGGTCACCGGCAGCAGCACCGGGATGAAGATGTAGCCGTAGCCGTAGTCCGACCAGACCGTCGCGTCGGGGAACGCGGACGGGTCCGCGAGCGTCCAGGTCCCCACGGTCAATACGCCCACCAGCTCGGCGGCGCAGCACACCAGCGCCGCCCTGCGGGCCGTCTCCCCGCCCCTGACCAGCGTGTACGTGATGAAGGCGTACACCACGGCCGCCACCGCCGACAGCGCGTACGCCAGCGGCGCCCGGTCGAACTCGGTCGCGATCTGGTAGATCGAGCGCGAGACCGCGCCGACCGACATCACTCCGTACAGCCAGACCAGCAGCATGCCGGGGCCCTTGACCAGGCGCCCGGCTCCCTCGGTCGCACTCATCTCAGCCCACCGTCCAGATGTCGAAGAGACGCACCTCGAGCACCGCGAGCACGACCGCGCCGGCCGCCACCGTCGCCGAGCCCCAGCGGCTCCGCTCCGCGAGTGACATGAACCCGGCCGCCGGGACGGCGCAGAGCGAGCCCAACAGATACGCGACGAAGATCGTCGTGCCCTCCTCGGCCTTCTCGCCGCGCGAGAGCTGCACGATGCCGACGATCAGCTGGACGAGTGCGAGGAAGGTCACCACGGCCATGCCGATGAAGTGCCAGTCCTTGGTGGGCTGATCACGGGTGAAGGCGAAACCGCACCAGGCGGCGAGGGCGAGCGCGGCCACCGAGACCGCGACCGTCAGGGCGTCAAGCATGGGCCGAGGGTATTACGGGCCAAAAGGCCCGATGCGCTCGGCCCCCCCACTCCCCGTAGGGTCGAGAGCCACGAAGCCGCTCGGTGAGGCACGGCCGGGCGGCGGGCGGGAGGACCGTGGCCTTGACCACAACCCAGACCGTCCCGAGCTCGACGCCGATGTCGTCGTGACCGACCTGTCGGAGGTGTCCGCGCAGGCCACGGACGGGGGACCGGAAGTCACCGCCGGGGCGTGACGGCCGAGCGAAGTGTCCGCATGGCGTCTCGGCGATGTCCGCTATTCGGACGCCCCCGATTCGGCCTGACAGGTGCGTGCTTTACTTGCAGACATGACCACGACGAGCAGCCGCACCCTTGCGACCGAGGCGATCAGCACGCCCGGTGCTCGTTGTATGTGTCGAATGTGCGCCTTCTGAGGGCAACCGACTGTGGGGGCACCCCCGGCCGAAGGCTGGGGGACTTGCGCCCCGAAGCGAGACCCCGACGGCCGAGCCGATCCGCCCGCCCTTCCGGCGCCGGACCGTGCCCGCCCCCGCGCACGCGCTGCCTTCCGGCCACCCGCTGGACCAGCCCACTTCGCGCCTGACTGTCCGAACGACGAATGCCCCGTGCCCGGCGGACCCCGCGCCGCGCACTCGACAGTGACGGAAACCCCTGTGATCACCACTTCGGGCCTGACCAAGGTCTACGAGTCGCGAGGCCGCCAGGTCACCGCTCTGGACGGCGTCGACCTCCACGTCCGCGAGGGCGAGGTGTTCGGCGTGATCGGCCAGAGCGGCGCCGGCAAATCCTCGCTCATCCGCTGCGTCAACCTCCTGGAGCGCCCCACCTCCGGCACCGTGACCGTCGACGGCGTCGACCTCACCGCGCTGGCGGCGAACGGCCGCCGCGCCGGCAAGGACCTGCGCCGCGCCCGCTCCAGCATCGGCATGGTCTTCCAGCACTTCAACCTGCTGTCCTCGCGCACCGTCAAGGACAACATCGAGCTGCCGCTGGAGATCCTCGGCGTCTCCGGCGCCGAGCGCACCAGCCGCGCCCTGGAACTCCTCGACCTCGTCGGCCTCGCCGACAAGGCCAACTCCTACCCCGGTCAGCTGTCCGGCGGTCAGAAGCAGCGCGTCGGCATTGCCCGCGCCCTGGCCGGCAACCCGAAGGTGCTGCTCTCCGACGAGGCCACCAGCGCCCTCGACCCGGAGACCACCCGCTCCATCCTCCAGCTGCTGCGCGACCTCAACCGGCAGCTCGGCCTCACCGTCCTGCTCATCACGCACGAGATGGACGTCGTCAAGACGATCTGCGACTCGGCCGCGCTGATGCAGAAGGGCCGGATCGTCGAGTCCGGCACCGTCAGCGAACTGCTCGCCACCCCCGGCTCCGAGCTGGCGGCCGAGCTCTTCCCCGTCAGCGGCGCCGCCACCGGCCCCGACCGCACGGTCGTCGACGTCACCTTCCACGGCGAGGCCGCCACGCAGCCGGTGATCTCCCAGCTCTCCCGCACGTACAACATCGACATCTCGATCCTCGGCGCCGCGATGGACACCGTCGGCGGCAAGCAGATCGGCCGGATGCGGATCGAACTGCCCGGACGGTACGAGGAGAACGTCGTGCCCGTCGGCTTCCTCCGTGAACAGGGCCTCCAGGTCGACGCCGTCGACGAAGAGACCGCCCCCACCGCGGAACTGGTCAAGGAAGGTGCCAAGTGACCTGGTCGGAGATGCAGCCCCTGCTGGAGCAGGGCACGGTCGACACCCTCTACATGGTCCTGTGGGCCACGCTCGTCACCGTCCTCGGCGGACTGCCGCTCGGCATCCTCCTCGTCCTCACGGACAAGGGCGGGCTGCTCCAGAACACCGTGGTCAACAAGGTCGTCGGCGTGATCGTGAACATCGGCCGTTCGCTGCCGTTCATCATCCTGCTGATCGCGCTGATCCCCTTCACCACCTTCGTCGTGGGCACCTTCATCGGCCCCACCGCGATGATCGTGCCGCTCGCCATCGGCGCCATCCCGTTCTTCGCGCGCCTCGTCGAGACGTCGGTCCGCGAGGTCGACCACGGACTCGTCGAAGCCGTCCAGTCCATGGGCGGCTCCGTGCCCACGATCATCCGCAAGGTGCTGCTGCCGCAGGCGCTGCCCTCGCTGGTCTCCGGAGTCACCACCACCGTCATCGTGCTCGTCGGCTACTCCGCCATGGCCGGCGCGGTCGGCGGCGAGGGCCTCGGCTCCAAGGCGATCACCTACGGATACCAGCGCTTCGACACCCAGTTCATGCTGGTCACCGTCGTCGTCCTGATCGCGATCGTCACCGTCGTCCAGCTCATCGGCGACCTCGCCGTCCGCCTCCTCGCCCGCCGAGGACGCACCGCCTGACCACGGCGCACCCCACAGACTTCGTCCTTCGAAGAAGAGCCCGGACTTGTTGTCCAGGCGTCCACCGCACCACCAGAAAGAGGCACTTTTCGTGCGTAAGAACATCAAGCTCACCGCCGGTATCGCCGCCACCGCCGCACTCGCCCTGGGCCTCTCCGCCTGCGGCACGTCGTCGGACCCGTCCTCCTCGAAGGACTCGGCCGGCTCCGCCGACAAGGCGCTCGTCGTCGCCGCGTCCCCGACGCCGCACGCCGACATCCTCAACTACGTCAAGGACAACCTCGCCGCGAAGGAGGGCCTGAAGCTGGAGGTGAAGGAGTTCACGGACTACGTCCTGCCGAACACCGCCACCGAGACCGGCCAGGTCGACGCCAACTTCTTCCAGCACAAGCCGTACCTCGACGACTTCAACCTGAAGAACAAGACCCACATCGTCCCGGTGGTCAACGTCCACCTGGAGCCCCTCGGCCTCTACTCCAAGAAGGTCAAGGACCTCAAGGACATCAAGGCCGGCCAGACCATCGCCGTGCCCAACGACACCACCAACGGCGGCCGTGCGCTCAAGCTGCTCGCCGACAACGGGCTCATCACCCTCAAGGACGGCGTCGGCTCCAACGCCAAGCTCTCCGACATCACGGACAAGAAGGGCCTGGAGTTCAAGGAGTTGGAGGCCGCCACCGTGCCCCGCGCCCTGAACGACGTGGACGCCGCGGTCGTCAACGGCAACTACGCCATCGAGGCCAAGCTCAACCCGGCCACCGACTCCCTGGTCCTGGAGAAGGCGGAGGGCAACCCCTACGCCAACTTCCTCGCCGTCAAGGAGGGCAACGAGAAGGACGCGCGCGTGCAGAAGCTCGTCAAGCTCCTCAACTCGCCCGAGGTGAAGAAGTACATCGAGGACACCTACAAGAACGGTGCGGTCGTCCCGGCCTTCGGCACTGCCGCCAAGTAAGGCTCGCAGTACAGTTCTTGTGACGAAGGCCCCCGCATCCCGTCCGATGCGCGGGGCCTTCGGCGCTCCCCGCCTCATCTGACGCCACATCGGACCCGGCCATGCACACCTACGGCTTCATACTGCATGCTGTGCGTTCACGGTCGATTCGGACGGTCCTCGGCATGGAGCTGCGCATGACTCACACCTTTCCGGACATCTCCATCAACACGGACCGGTTGGTGCTGCGCGCGCTCGAAGAGGCCGACGCTCCGGCGCTCGCCGAGATGATGAACGACGAGATGGTCGCGGCCTGGACCGCCGTCCCCCAGCCGTTCACCGAAGAGGCCGCGCATCGGTGGATCACGGAGTACGCGCCCACCGAGCGCACCGCAGGCCGCGGGCTCGACCTCGCCGTGACCGAGTTCCTCACCCAGCGGCTCGTGGGCATCATCCAGCTGGGCAAAACCAACTGGCGGGTGCGGTCCACCGAGATGTCGTACATCGTCGCCCCCTGGGCCCGTGGCGAGGGTTACGCCTCCGAAGCCGCCCTCGCCACCGCCCAGTGGCTCTTCGGCGACCAGGGCTTCGAGCGCATCGAGCTGCGCACCGCCGCCGACAACACCGCCTCCCAGCAGGTCGCGCAGAAGATCGGCTGCATCAGCGAAGGCATCCTGCGCGGCGCCTGCATAGCCCGCACCCGCACCGAGGACGGCGACTGGGCCGACCTTCGCACCGACTTCATCCTGTGGGGCCTGCTCCCCGAGGACCTCGAAGGCGTCGCCGACCAGATGGCCGAGGCCGGATACTCCTCGTTCACCGACTGGAGCTGAGCGGGCCACCTGCTCCGGGGTACCCTCGACACCCCCCGACCTGCGACAAAGACCTCAGGAGACAGACGACGATGGCCGACCGGGTCACGGTGATCGGCTGGGACGGCTCGCCCCTCACCGCAGCGGCCCGGTCCGCGCTCTCCGCCGCCACCCTCGTGGCCGGGGCACCGCACCACCTCGCCCTGCCCGAGGTGCCGCCGGGAGCCGAGCGCATCCGCCTCGGCAGCGTCGACCTCGCCGCCCGCCGCATCGCCGGCCACCGCGGCACCGCCGTCGTCCTCGCCGACGGCGACCCCGGCTTCTTCGGCGTCGTCCGCACACTGCGCGCCCCCGAGCACGGCCTCGAGGTCGAGGTCGTCCCCGCGGTCTCCTCCGTCGCCGCCGCCTTCGCCCGCGCCGGAATGCCCTGGGACGACGCCCGGATCGTCGTCGCGCACCAGCGCACCCTGCGCCGCGCCGTGAACGTCTGCCGCGCCCACCCCAAGGTCGCCGTCCTCACCTCGCCGGGCGCCGGCCCCGCCGAACTGGCCCTCCTCCTCGACGGCGTGCACCGGACCTTCGTCATCTGCGAGGAGCTCGGCACCGACCGTGAGCAGGTCACCGTCCTCACCTCCGACAAGGCCGCCGACCACGCCTGGCGCGACCCGAACGTCGTGATCGTCATCGGCGGATCCGCCGGGGGACAGGGCGGGGGCTGGCTGATGGGGCACGAGACGCCGAAGGTACGGGGCTGGGCACTGCCGCCGGAGGAGACGGGCGGCGGAATAGGCACCGGCTCGCGTACCGGCACCGGCAGCGGGGAGACCCCCGTCCTGCGCGCCGCCCAACTGGCTCGCCTCGGTCCGCGCGTCGGCGACCTCGTCTGGGACATCGGCTGCGGCAGCGGCGCCCTCTCGGTCGAGGCCGCCCGCTTCGGCGCGGCCGTCATCGCCGTGGACGCCGACCCGGACGCCTGCGCCCGCACCGAGGCCGCCGCCCGCCGCGACGGTGTCCAGCTGCAGGCCGTGCGCGGCCGCGCCCCCCACGTACTGGAACGGCTCCCCGAACCCGATGTCGTACGGATCGGCGGCGGCGGCGTCCCCGTCGTCACCGCCTGCACCGACCGCAGGCCCGAACGGATCGTCACCCACGCCTCCACCCGCGACGAGGCGGAGGCCATCGGCGCGGCGCTCACCGACGGCGGCTACATCGTCGAATGCGCCCTGCTGCAGAGCGTCGGCCTCGACCCGGCCGACTGGTCGGAACGTGACCGCACCGTCGTCTTCCTGATCTCCGGGCGCCGGTCGACCTCCCCCTAGGGGGTGTCCGGGAATCCCCACCCGTGACCCTGCCGCGCCGCAGGGCCAGGTAGGCTGGCGGATTGTTGTACCGCAGCCGGACCTTCAATACTTTGTTCGTCAATGTCCGGAAGTAGGGGCCCCATTGGGTCGCTGATGTGGTACGGAGCAACCGGGGGACGCGCGACGTGGCGCAGTCCACAGCAAACCGTGGCGGATCCGCCTGTCATGACGGCCGATGGCCGCGACAATGCTGGGGTGTCCGCGCGTCATTCGTGCCGCACGGCGCGCACGCTCGTTCTTGTTGACGGGTGAAGGTCTGAAGGAGCACAACCGATGGGCGAGGGGTACGCATGACGGACACCGGCCAGGTCCCGGGCGAGGGGCTGCCGGAGAACGCAGGCATGGTCGAGCAGCCGGGCATCCCCGCTCCGGGCGCGTACACCTTCCTGGACCCCTCCGATAACGCAGCCGAGGACGACGACCTGCTCCTGATGCCGGGCGCGCAGGGCGCGTGGAGCGAGCACCAGCCGGGCGCCGTGCCCGTGCCGCCCGTCGCCGTACCGGTGCCCGGGATGATGCCGGGGCAGCCGCAGCACGTGGGTGACCCGCTCACGGACCCGCTGGCGGGTCCGATCGCCGACGCCCTCGCCGCGCAGGCGCCGGTGGCAACGGCTCCGGTCGCGCCGGTCGTCCACGAGGCCGTCTCCACACCGGCGCACGGAGTGCCCGTGGCCCCGCAGGAGCCGGTCCTCACCGACCACGGTTACGAGCCCGGGATCCTGGACACCGGCGCCCACGAGGCGGCCGGCCGCGACTCCGGCTCGGTCGACCTCAGCGCGGTACGCGTACCGCAGCCCGCCGCGGCTCCGGTCCCGCCGCCCGCCCGCCGTCCGCTGCACATGGGCCCGCCCGTGCCCGAGGCCAGCGGGGGAGTCGTGCGCTCGCTCGCCGACCGCGGACCCGCCGGCGTACCGGCAGCCGCGTCCGTTCCCATGCCCGTCCCGGCGGCCGCACCGGTCGGCGCCCCCGTCGCCGCCCCGACGCCCACCCCGATGCCGGCGCCGATGCCCGCCCGTATGCAGGGCCCGCCGACGACCGGTCCCGAGTACCTCGACATCCCGCAGGAGCAGCCGGTCGCGCCGGTCGCCCCCCAGCTCGGCGAGAGCCCGCCGCAGGGCGCCGTGCCGTGGGACCCGCAGCCCCAGGGGCCCGTCGCGGCGCCCGAGCCTGCGCCGCAGGCGGTACCCGCAGAAACGGTCGGCCAGTTCGTCCAGGTCGAGGGCACGGTCCCGACCACCCCGCACCTGGCGCCGACGCCAGTGGTCGAGGTCGTCGAGGTCGTCGAGGCAGCGGCGGAGCCGGTCCCGGCACCGGAGCCCCTGCCCGAGGCCGAGCCGCAGCCCGAGCCGGTACAGGTGCAGGTCGTCGAGCCGGTCGCCGAGGAGCCCGCGGTCGAGGTTGTGGCCGAGGTCCCGGTCGAGGTCCCGGTCGACGTTCCCGTCACGGCCGAGGTGCCGGTGGAGGAGGTCTCCGCGGCCGTCCCCGCCCCGCGCGACGGTGGTCCGTCCGCCGCCGTTCCCGTACCGCCGGTCGAGGTCGAGGCTGCGGCTGAGCCCGTTGTCGAGGCGGTGGCCGAGGTTCAGCCGGAGCCGGTCCCTGAGGTTGTCGCCGAGCCCGTGGCCGAGCCGGCCGTCGAGCCCGTCGCCGAGGTGGCGCCGGAGCCCGAGGGGGAGCCGGTCGCCGAGGTTCCCGTCGCCGAGCAGCCCGCCGTGGACGAGCCCGCCGTGGTGGAGGCGGTCGCCGTGGTGGAGCCGGTCGCCGAGGTCGGCGAGCAGGAGCAGACCGAGCCGTCGCCCCAGGCCGAGGCCGTCGAGGCCGTGGAACCCGTCGAGGCCGTGGAGCCCCTTGAGGCTGTGGAGGCCGTCGAGGAGCCCGCCGTCGAAGAGCCGTCGGCGGACGAGCCGGTGGCCGAGGAGCCCTCGGCCGAGGACGCCGAGGAGGCTCAGGAGCCGGAGGCGCCCGGCGCCCCGGCGCCCGGGTACGGCGAGGCCGAGCGCGAGGCCGTGCTGCGCGTGATGCGCGAGCGCCGCGACATTCGCAACGGCTTCCGGTCCGACCCGATCCCGCACGAGGTGCTGCTCCGCGTCCTGGAGGCCGCCCACACGGCCCCCAGCGTCGGCCACTCCCAGCCCTGGGACTTCGTCGTCATCCGCTCCGCCGAGACCCGCCGGAGCATGCACGAGCTCGCCCAGCGCCAGCGTGAGGCCTACGCGCAGTCGCTGCCCAAGGCCCGGGCGAAGCAGTTCAAGGAACTGAAGATCGAGGCCATCCTCGACACCCCGGTCAACATCGTCGTCACCGCCGACCCCACGCGGGGCGGCCGGCACACCCTGGGCCGCTACACGCAGCCGCAGATGGCGCCGTACTCCTCCGCGCTCGCCGTCGAGAACCTGTGGCTCGCCGCCCGTGCCGAAGGCCTCGGCGTCGGCTGGGTCAGCTTCTTCGACGAGCGCGAGATGGTCCGCTCGCTCGGCCTCCCCGAGCACCTGGAGGTCGTCGCGTACCTGTGCGTCGGGTACGTCGACGAGTTCCCCGAGGAGCCCGAGCTGATGCAGGCGGGCTGGTCCAAGCGCCGCCCGCTGTCCTGGGTCGTCCACGAGGAGACGTACGGCCGCCGCGCGCTGCCCGGCGAGGAGCCGCACGACCTGCTCCAGGAGACCATCGCCAACATCCGCCCGCTGGACGCCAAGGCGCTCGGCGAGGCGTGGGAGCGGCAGAAGCGCATGACGAAGCCCGCAGGGGCGCTCGGCATGCTGGAGATCATCTCCGCGCAGCTCTCCGGGCTCTCCCGGATGTGCCCGCCGCCGATCCCGGAGCCCGCGGCCGTCGCGATCTTCGCCGGCGACCACGGTGTGCACGCCCAGGGCGTCACCGCCTGGCCCCAGGAGGTGACCGGCCAGATGGTCGCGAACTTCCTCGGTGGCGGAGCGGTCTGCAACGCCTTCGCGAACCAGGTCGGCGCCGAGGTGTGCGTCATCGACGTCGGCGTCGCCTCCGACCTGCCGTCCACGCCGGGGCTGCTGCCCCGCAAGGTCCGCGCCGGCACGGGCGACTTCACGACCGGTCTCGCGATGACCCGCGAGGAGGTGCTCGCCGCGATCGAGGTGGGCATCGAGACCGCGCGGGACCTGGTGGCGGCGGGCAACAAGGCGCTGCTGACCGGTGAGATGGGCATCGCGAACACGACCGCGTCCGCGGCCCTGATCTCCGTGTACACGGGGGTCGACCCGGTCGAGGTCACCGGTCGCGGCACCGGCATCAACGACGAGATGCACGCGCGGAAGGTGGACGTGGTCCGTCGCGCCCTCGACCTCCACAAGCCGGACCCGGCGGACCCGATCGGTGTCCTGTCGGCGATCGGCGGCCTGGAGCACGCGGCGCTCGTCGGCCTGATCCTGGGTGCGGCCTCGCTGCGCACCCCGGTCGTCCTGGACGGCGTCTCGACGGGCGCGGCGGCCCTGCTGGCCCGGGCGATCGCGCCCGAGTCCCTGGCGGCCTGCATCGCGGGCCACCGCAGCGCGGAGCCCGGCCATGTCGCGGCGCTCAACAAGCTGGGCCTGCGCCCGCTGGTCGACCTCGACCTCCGCCTCGGCGAGGGCACCGGCGCCCTGCTTGCCCTCCCGGTCGTCCAGAGCGCGGCCCGCGCGATGCACGAGGTGGCGACGTTCGACTCGGCGGGCGTGACGGAGAAGTAACCCCCGCCTGCCCCCGTGACCGGTGTGCCCACCCTTCCGCCCCGGCGGAACAGGTGGGCACGGCCCACGGGGGCGGCGCGTGTCCAAGGGCCGTCAGGTCCGAGGGCCCGGCCCTGAGGGACATCCGTCACAGGTCACCCACCCCCGGTGACCGATATCGTTGGCACCGGTCAACGAACCGCGCCCCCACCAGCCGCTTCACCGCCGCAGCGGCCCCGCACACGCTTCGCCCCTCCGAGGAGCCGCACACCCATGGCCGAGCACGCCGCGCACCCCGCCTACCCCGTAGGACTCCGCCTCTCCGGCCGTCGCGTCGTCGTCTTCGGCGGCGGCCAGGTCGCCCAGCGCCGGCTCCCCGCCCTGATCGCCGCCGGCGCCGACATCACCCTCGTCTCCCCGTCCGCCACCCCCTCCGTCGAGGCGATGGCCGAGGCCGGCGAGATCACCTGGGTCAGGCGTCGTTACGAGGACGGGGACATCGCCGACGCCTGGTACGCGCTCGTCGCCACCAGCGACCCCGTCGCCAACGCCGCCGCCTCCGCCGAGGCCGAGCGCACCAAGACCTGGTGCGTACGTTCCGACGACGCCGACGCGGCCACCGCCTGGACCCCGGCCACCGGCCGCAGCGAGGGTGTGACCGTCGCCGTGCTCACCGGCCACGACCCGCGCCGTTCCGCCGCCGTGCGCGACGCGATCGTCGAGGGCCTGCGGGACGGCTCGCTCGCGGCCCCGCAGCACCGCTCCCGTACCCCCTTCGTGGCGCTGGTCGGCGGCGGCCCCGGTGACCCGGACCTGATCACGGTCCGCGGCCGCCGACTGCTCGCCGAGGCCGACGTCGTCATCGCCGACCGCCTGGGCCCCCGCGACCTGCTCGACGAGCTGCCCCCGCACGTCGAGGTGATCGACGCGGCGAAGATCCCGTACGGCCGGTTCATGGCCCAGGAGGCCATCAACAACGCGCTGATCGAGCACGCCAAGGCCGGCAGGTCCGTCGTACGACTCAAGGGCGGCGACCCGTTCGTCTTCGGCCGCGGCATGGAGGAGGCCCAGGCGCTGGCGGCGGAGGGCATCACCTGCACCGTCGTCCCCGGCATCTCCAGCTCGATCTCGGTCCCCGGCGCGGCCGGCATCCCGGTCACCCACCGCGGTGTGGCGCACGAGTTCACCGTGGTCAGCGGCCATGTCGCCCCCGACGACCCGCGTTCGCTGGTCGACTGGGCGTCGCTCGCCAAGCTCACCGGCACGCTCGTGATCCTGATGGGCGTCGACAAGATCGGGAAGATCGCCGAGGCGCTGATCGCCCACGGCAAGGCCCCCGAGACCCCGCTCGCCCTCGTCCAGGAGGGCACCACGGCCGCCCAGCGCCGTGTGGACGCCACGCTCGCCACGGTCGCGGAGACGGTCACGGCGCAGGAGGTCCGCCCGCCGGCCGTCATCGTCATCGGAGAGGTCGTCGGAGAGGGCCCCGACAAGCTCGTGAAGTAACCAGGGGTGATCGAACCCCCGCCGCACACATTGGCACCGCACCCCGGACAAGGCAGTATCACCTCGTGGCCGAACTCATCACCATCGACGATCCCGACGACCCGCGCCTGCGCGACTACATCGGGCTGACCGACGTCGAGCTGCGCCGCCGACGCGAGCCCGCGGAGGGCCTGTTCATCGCCGAGGGCGAGAAGGTCATCCGTCGGGCCCGGCAGGCCGGGTACGAGATGCGGTCGATGCTGCTGTCCGCGAAGTGGGTCGACGTCATGCGCGACGTCATCGACGAGGTTCCGGCGCCCGTGTACGCGGTGCAGCCGGAGCTCGCCGAACGCGTCACCGGCTACCACGTGCACCGTGGCGCCCTCGCCTCCATGCAGCGCAAGCCGCTGCCGAGCGCCGAGGACCTGCTCCGTACCACCCGCCGGGTCGCCGTCATGGAGTCGGTCAACGACCACACCAACATCGGCGCCATCTTCCGCAGCGCCGCCGCCCTCGGGATGGACGCGGTCCTGCTCTCCCCGGACTGCGCGGACCCGCTGTACCGCCGGTCCGTGAAGGTCTCCATGGGCGCGGTCTTCTCCGTCCCGTACGCCCGTCTGGACACCTGGCCGCGTGGGCTGGAGGCGGTACGGGAGGCGGGCTTCAAGCTCCTCGCCCTCACCCCGGACGAGAAGGCCTCCCCGATCGACGTGGCGGCCCCGCACAAGCTGGAGCGGGCGGCCCTGATGCTCGGCGCGGAGGGCGACGGCCTGTCCACACAGGCGCTGCGCGCCGCCGACGAATGGGTCCGCATCCCGATGGCCCATGGAGTCGACTCGCTGAACGTGGGCGCGGCCGCCGCCGTCGCCTTCTACGCGGTCGCCTCGGGCCGGCCCCAGGACTAGGGGGCGTCCGGCGGATCATGGCCGGGCCCTAGGGCCTACGGCCCTGGGCCGTCCGCTCAGGGGTGCATCCGTGCGCCCTTGAGGACCTTGTCCACCGCGTTGCGCGGCCCGTACACGGCCATCCCCACCAGATCCAGCGCGTCCCTGCCCACGGCCCGGACCGCCGCCCGGTTGTCCCGGTCGTTGCCCGTGCCGAAGAGGTCCGAGGTGAAGACCGCCGCCGGCAGTCCACGGGACAGAGCCCGGCCGTGGGCGGCGGTGAGCACCTCCTTCGTCCCCTCGAACACGAGCACCGGCTGACGGAACATCGGCAGGTACTTCGTGCCGTCGGCGTCCTCGTACGGCTCCCCGATCACCTCGGGCGCCGCCGTGCCGATGCCGCTGACCAGGAAGGCCGTCACGTTCAGCCGCTGCCAGGGCTCCAGGTCGGCGCGCAGCAGCACGGCGATCTTCGTGTCGAAGCGCACCGGTGCGCTCGTGTCCACCGCATCGTTCCCGGCCTCGACCGGCGTTCCGTTCTCGTCGTTCGTTCTCATACGTCGAGACTGCGGGATCCGCACGGTCGCCGTCTTGTACGTTCTTTGCATGACGTCCCGGCAGGAGATCTCCGCATGGCGCCCGTCGGTTCCGGGGGTCACGGAGGTCTTCCACGCGCGCTTCACCGAGCACGCGTACCCGATGCACGTCCATGACGACTGGACGCTGCTGATCGTCGACGACGGCGCGGTCCGCTACGACCTGGACCGCCATGAGCGCGGCACCCCGAACGGGACCGTCAGCCTGCTCCCGCCGTACGTCCCGCACAACGGCTCACCCGCCACCGCCCACGGCTTCCGCAAGCGCGTGCTCTACCTCGACCTGACGCAACTGGACGAGGGCCTCATCGGGGCGGCCGTCGACCGACCGGACCTCGCCGACCCCGTGCTGCGCCGCCGCGTCGAGCAGCTGCACACCGCGCTCGCACGGCCGGGCGACGAACTGGAGGCGGAGAGCCGTCTGGCGCTCATCGGCCGGCGGCTGCGCACCCACCTGAGCACAGCTCCAGCCGCCGACCTTGCGGCAGGACCCGACCGGGCCATGCGCGACGGCGGAATCGCCCAGGACTTCCGGGACCTCCTCGACACGCGGCTGCGCGAAGGGACCACGCTCCAGGAGGCCGCGTCCGTCCTCCACGCCCATCCCGCACATCTCGTCCGTGCCTTCAGTGCCGCGTTCGGGATCGCGCCCCACCAGTACTTGATGTCCCGCCGCGTGAGCCTCGCCCGACGGCTGCTCCTCGACGGCCGGCCGCCCGGCGAGGTGGCCGGCGCCACCGGCTTCTACGACCAGTCCCACCTCACCCGGCACTTCAAGCGGGTCTGGGGCGTCACCCCGGGCAGGTACGCCCGTACCGGACGCGCGGACCGCGACTGATCCGCCGGCAGGTCCGGGCCCCTCAGCCCTGGAGCGCCTGGGCGGCCGCGATGCCCAGGGCCACGACCAGCGTCACCACGACGAAGACGAAGAGCCGCTGGCGCAGCAGACGCGGATTGGCGGGGCGGCGGCCCGTCGAGGTCGTGCGCGCGCCGCCGGGCCGGGAGGGCGCGGGACGCCCGTTGGGCCGGGACTGCGAGGCGCGCGAAGAGCCGCCGCCCGTGCGGGGAGCGGACGGCCGCGAGGCCGGACCCTGGGCCCGGCCCTGCGTGGTGCGCTCGGTGTACCGCTCCGTCGGACGGCTGTCGGTCGACTGCTCCGTACGCTCCCGCTGCACCGGCGGGCGGGCGGCGGGCAGTCCCTGAGCCTCGCGGGCCGCGATCTCCTTGAGCCGCATGGAGAGTTGCAGGGTGCTGGGACGCTCCTCGGGATCCTTCGCCAGACAGGCCCGGACGAGCGGGGCCAGCGCGTCCGGTACGCCGTTCAGCTGGGGCTCCTCGTGCACCACCCGGTAGAGCATGACCTCCGAACTGCCGTGTCCGAAGGGCGAGTCCGCCATCGCCGCGTACGCCAGGGTGGCGCCGAGCGAGAACACGTCCGTGGCCGGGGTGACGGCCGCGCCCCGCACCTGTTCGGGCGCGAGGAAGCCGGGGGAGCCGACGGCCGTGCCCACATGGGTGAGGGTGCTGGCGCCGGTGGCCCAGGCGATGCCGAAGTCGATGATCCGCGGTCCCTTGGGGGAGAGCAGGATGTTCGAGGGCTTGAGGTCCCGGTGGACGACCCCGGCCTCGTGGACGGCGACCAGGCCCTCCGAGAGCGCCGCCCCGATCGCGGCCACGTCGGCGGCCCGCAGCGGGCCCTCCTCGGCGACGCGGTCGTGCAGCGAGGGGCCGGGGACGTACTGGGTGGCGAACCAGGGGCGGTCGGCCTCCAGGTCGGCGGCGACCAGCCGGGCGGTGCAGCCGCCCCGGATCCGCCGGGCCGCGGAGACCTCGCGGGCGAAGCGCGACCGGAACTCCTGGTCCTCGGCCAGATCGGGCCGGATCACCTTCAGCGCCACGCGCTGACCGCGGCGGTCGGACCCCAGGTACACGACCCCCATACCGCCGGCGCCGAGTCGCCGGTGGAGCCGGAACGACCCGACGATCCGCGGATCCTCGCGCCGGAGCCGCATCATCGCCATGTCCGTCCCCTCGTCCGTTCGACGTGGCACAGCTTACGTATTGCCGCCCCGGTGTGCTCATAGGCCGCGCCCTCGCGCAGGGATCGATTGTCAGTGCTGGGGAGGACACTTGAGGGGTGGTCAGGACGGCGCAGTGGACGCCCGTCCGAGCCGCGGGATTCTCCAACATCCAATCGTAGAAGGGGGATTCGGTCGATGAAGGGTGATCGTGTGGAGATAGTCGTGGATGCGGGGGCCACGACACGGACGTACGAAGTGGTGGCAAGCCGGGCGGGCCGGAGGGTGGAGACGGCGGTGCGGCGAGGGGTGGTGGAAGTGAGCGAAGTCACGAGGACCGGGGTGGTCGTGCGGACGGCCCGCTTCATGGCGAGCCGGGTCCTCGCACTGGTCGAGCAGCCGGTACCCCTCAGGGAAGACCCTCAGTCCTAGGGCGGTCTCTCCACCCAGGGGAGTACGCCGTGGGGGTACTCGTCATCCTCATGGAGGCCCGGAGATCGGTACGCGGGCATGACGTCCGGGCGGCATCGGATCCCTAGTGTTGAGGTCAAGCGGCGGGTGCAGCACTCGTCCCCCGAGGTCAGACACCCGCCGCTGCCAGACGAGACAGGAGAGGACCCATGGCGTACCCGGCACCGCGGATCAGCACCCGACCTTCGGGCCGCCGTCACCCCCTGGTGGCGACCGCCATGGTCCTTCCTCTCGCGACCCTGCTGGTCGTCGTCTTCGGCGGCTGGGACGCAGTGGTCACACAGGCGTCGTCCGTGGGCGTGATGCTGGGGCGCTGAGCGGCGCCCCGGACCCGGGAGAGCGGCCCGGGTCGGGGACATCCGGCCAACAACCCCGTGGGGACGGGGGTGCGGCGGACGGCAGCGTGCGGCCGGTCAGCTGGGGAGCTGACCGGCCCTCGCGCTTTCCGGCAGCCCGATGCCGTGAGTGCGGTAGGCCAACCGCCGGGCCCGGCCGGCGCGGACCCGAGGCCGGCCACGTCGGCGCCGCTTCGCCTTCCCCCGGCGCGAGCGCCGCCCCGCCCCCGGGCGGCGGGAAGCTGCTCCATCGGCCCGGGCATGGCGCACACTCGGCCTCCCGCGGCGTGAAGCCGCCGCTTCGGGGTCCTGGGGCGGAGCCCCCGGGGAGTTCAGCACCCACCAGCCTTCGGCAGGGTTCAGGCGAGGGGTGGGGCAGGGGAGCCCCCTCCGTCGGCAGCGCAGCGCGTACGCTCCCCGCGTGGAGCACGCCCAACTCGAACAGCTCAGCGCCCTCGCGCGCGACGCCGCGCACCGCGCCGACCCGGCCTGCGGGTGCGCCCCGCACACCACCGGCGTTCTCGCCGACCGTGACGACGGCACCGTCGTGCGCCACGGCGCCGTCGTCGTCAAGGCCCACGCCCCCGGCATCGACCTCCACCAGCACGCCGCCCGCATCGCCGTCGCCGCGCTCGACGCGCTCGACGGGATCCTCCTGCCGCCCCAGGCCCAACCAACCCCCACCCACGACGCCCGCCCCCTCACCGCCTGGCCCTACGGCACCCCCGTCGACCCCGCCGATCCCGACGCCGCCCCCTGGGAGGACGCGGCGCGGCTCCTCGCACGGCTCCACCGCACCCCGCCGCCCCCCGCACTCCCGGCCATGCGCGCCCCCGCCAAGGCCGCCCTCGCCGTCGAGCGGATGCGCCGGACCGACGGCGCACCCCGCACCGCCGTCGAGGCCGTGCTGAGCGCCTGGCGCACCCTCCCGGACGAGCCCGCCGACCGCCGCCTCCTCTGCCACGGCGACTTCCATCTCGGCCAGCTCGTCCGCGATCCACGGACACCCCACGGCCCCTGGCTCCTCATCGACGTGGACGACCTCGGCCTCGGCGACCCCGCCTGGGACCTCGCCCGGCCCGCCGCCTGGTTCGCCGCCGGCATCCTGCCCCCGGACGTCTGGTCCCGCTTCCTCGACGCGTACCACCAGGCCGACGGCCCCGCCGTCGCCGCCCGCGACCCCTGGGCCCAACTCGACGTCCCCGCCCGCGCCCTGACCGTCCAGACCGCGGCCCTCGCCCTCGCCAAGTCCACCGCCGAGAAGCGCCCCCTCGACGAGGTCGAGGAAGTGATGATCGACACCTGCGCCCGAATAGGTTCGCTCCGAACCGAGTTGACCCCGCCTGCGTCCTCCTAAGCTGAGAGCACCATCCGAACGGCAGGGAGTTGAGCCGAACATGCAGTGTCCCAAGTGTCATGCGGCCATGCACACGTACAACCGCAACGGTGTCCAGATCGAGCAGTGCAGCGGTTGCCGCGGGATATTCCTGGACTACGGCGAGCTGGAGGCCCTGACCCGGCTCGAGTCCCAGTGGGTGCAGCAGGCCCCGCCCGCCCCGCCTGCCTACCCGGCGCAGGCCGCCCCCGCCGCCCCGGCCTGGGGCGCCCCGCACCACGGCGGCCACCACGGCGGTCACCACCACCAGCGCGGCTTCGGCCGGATGCTCTTCTCCTCCTGAGCGGGAGCGGGCACGACGAAGCCCCCGGCCGCGAGATGCGGCCGGGGGCTTCGGGGTGGTGCGCGATACTGGGATTGAACCAGTGACCTCTTCCGTGTCAGGGAAGCGCTCTCCCGCTGAGCTAATCGCGCGGGACGGTCCCGAACCATACAGGACCAGCTGTTACTGCGTGCGCGATACTGGGATTGAACCAGTGACCTCTTCCGTGTCAGGGAAGCGCTCTCCCGCTGAGCTAATCGCGCGGGACGGTCCATGCGGACCGGATCTTCGGTTGTTCTGCGTGCGCGATACTGGGATTGAACCAGTGACCTCTTCCGTGTCAGGGAAGCGCTCTCCCGCTGAGCTAATCGCGCTTGGAGGTGGAGACGGGATTTGAACCCGTGTAGACGGCTTTGCAGGCCGTTGCCTCGCCTCTCGGCCACTCCACCAGGAGTGAATACGGGGGTTCGGGAAGATCCCCCACATCGAGCGGACGACGAGATTCGAACTCGCGACCCTCACCTTGGCAAGGTGATGCTCTACCAACTGAGCCACGTCCGCTTGTCGTTTCCGTTCCGCTTGCGCGTCCCGGCGACGTGTTGAACTCTAGCGGATTCCTGGGCCAGCACAAAAACGCGTTTCCGCAGCGTGCTGAGCTGCGTACCCAGCCGGGCGGCCAGGAGCGTTCGCGCGGCGTTCACTCCTCGTGTTCCCGACGTGGCTCGCAGCCGCCCCCGGCGAGCGCCCCGGCGTACGCCCGCCATCCCTCACCCACCCGCCTAGACTCGATCCGTGCACGACCTTGCTCCCCTGGCCCGCTTCGGCGGCCTCGTCGCGACCGACCTGCGGGATGTCACCAGTGATCCCGAGGCCCTGGACTCCGCCGGCTTCTGGGCCGTCTCCGCGGACTTCGAGGGCCGTCTGACCTGCGCCCGCTTCGGCGACGTACGACCGGACCCCGTCCGCGCGCCCGACCCCGGAGCCTGGCGCGGGCCTGCAGTGGGTGACTGGACGTCCTCGCTCGACCGCGCCGCGTACATCGCCGGCGTCCGCGCGATCCGCGCGCACATCGTGCGGGGCGAGGTCTACCAGGCCAACCTCTGCCGTGTGATGTCCGCGCCGCTGCCCGACCCGCACGCCGCCGACGTCGACGCCCTCACCGCCGTCCTGGCCCGCGGCAACCCCGCCCCGTACGCGGGAACGATTCGGCTGCCCGCCCACGGGGTGGAGATCGCCACCGCCTCCCCCGAGCTCTATCTGCGCCGCGAGGGACGCACCATCGAGTCCGGCCCCATCAAGGGCACCGCGCGGACCGCCGACGGCCTCCTGGAGAAGGACCACGCCGAGAACGTGATGATCGTGGACCTCGTGCGGAACGACCTCGGCCGGGTCTGCGCGAGCGGCTCGGTCACCGTCCCCGAGCTGTGCGCCGTCGAAGCCCACCCCGGCCTCGTCCATCTCGTCTCCACCGTCCGCGGCGACCTCGACGAGAGCGTCGGCTGGCGGGAACTGCTCGACGCGACCTTCCCGCCCGGCTCCGTCACCGGCGCCCCCAAGTCGAGCGCCCTGCGGATCATCAAGGCCCTGGAGACCGCGCCCCGCGGCCCGTACTGCGGAGGCATCGGCTGGGTCGACGCCGACCGGCGCACCGCGGAGCTCGCCGTCGGCATACGCACCTTCTGGATCGACCGTGCCGAGGGCGTGCTCCGCTTCGGCACCGGCGCCGGCATCACCTGGGGCTCCGACCCCGAGCGCGAGTGGGCGGAGACCGAATTGAAGGCGTCCCGCCTGCTGGCGGTAGCGTCGGGCACGTACGAGGCAAGTGGAAAGGCCATATCTCGATGAAACTCTGGGTCAACGGCGGGCTGTACGACGCGGCGGAAGCCCGGGTCTCCGTACTGGACCACGGTCTGACCGTCGGCGACGGCGTCTTCGAGACGGTCAAGGCCGAGCGCGGCGAGACCTTCGCCCTCACTCTCCACCTGGAGCGCCTCACCCGCTCCGCACGCGGGCTCGGCCTGCCCGACCCCGACCTCGACGAGGTCCGCCGCGCCTGCGCCGCCGTCCTCGAGGCCAACCCGATGGAGCTGGGCCGGCTCCGCATCACGTACACCGGCGGAATCTCCCCGCTCGGCTCCGAGCGCGGCGACGAGGGCGCCGGCCTGGTCGTGGCGCTCGGCGAGACGGGCCGCCGCGCGGACTCGACCGCCGTGATCACGGTCCCCTGGACCCGCAACGAGCGCGGCGCGGTCACCGGCCTGAAGACCACCTCGTACGCCGAGAACGTCGTCGCCCTGGCCAGGGCACGTGAACAGGGCGCCTCCGAGGCGCTGTTCGCCAACACCGTCGGTCGGCTCTGCGAGGGCACCGGGTCCAATGTCTTCGTCGTGATCGACGGCCGGATCCACACCCCGCCCGTCTCGTCCGGCTGCCTGGCGGGCATCACCCGCGCCCTCGCGGTGCAGTGGACCGGCGCGGAGGAGACCGACCTTCCGTTCGACGTCCTGGAGAGCGCCGAGGAGATCTTCCTGACCTCGACCCTCCGCGACATCCAGTCCGTCCACCGGGTCGACGGGCGCGAGCTGACCGGCGCCCCGGGCCCCGTGACCGCCAAGGCGATGCGGATCTTCGACGAGCGCGCGGCGGCCGGCAGGGACCCGCACCTCTAAACCGGATGACGGACGGCCGCCGGGTGGGTAGAACACCGATGATGACCACCACCCTGCGGCCGACCGGGCCGCTTCAGCAGACCCCCGGCGGCGACCGTTCACGCACCTACGACGTCTGCGTGAACAGCCGTCGCGTCGGCTCCGTGCATCTCGCCACCGCCCCCGGATTCGGCGCCGCGGCCGGTGTGATCGATGCCCTGAGCATCGACGAGAAGGACCGCCGCCGCGGCCGTGGCACGGTCGCCGCGCTCGCCGCCGAGGAGGTGCTGCGCGGCTGGGGCTGCGGCGAGGTCCAGATCTCCGTACCGGCGGACGCCCGGGCGGCGCTGCGGATGGCCGACGCCCTCGGGTACACCGAACGCAGCCGGAACATGGTCAAGGAGCTGCCGGGCGAGCCGCCCGAGCTGCCCCAGGGCGTCACCGTCCGCCCCATGACCGAGGCGGAGTACGGGGACTGGGAGGCGACGGCCAGGGACGCCTTCGCGCAGAGCTGGATCGACCGGGGTGTGGCGCAGGACCAGGCGCGGGCCAAGGCCGAGGCCAGCCACCGGGAGCTGCTTCCGCAGGGACTGGCCACGCCCGGCACGGCGATCAACCTGGCGTTGCGGGACGGCGAGGTCGTCGGTCAGGTGTGGACCGCCGCCCGTGAGCTGGAGCCCGGGGTCTCGGGCAGCTACGTCTACGACATCGAGGTCGCGGAGGGAGCTCGGGGCCATGGCTACGGCCGCGCCCTGATGCTGCTCGCCGAGCGGGTCGCGATCGACGCCGGCGAGCGCCTGCTGGGACTCCATGTCTTCACGGGCAACACGCCGGCGATCCGGCTCTACGAGTCGCTCGGCTACCGGACGACGCGCGTCAACAGCTACAAGCGGCTGCTCTAGGCCGTGACCGGCGGGCTAGTCGGCGAGGAGGCGGTCGACGATCGCCTCGACGCGCTCGCGCAGGCCGTCCTGGCTCTTGCCGCCGTCCAGGCGCTCGCCGCCCACGACATAGGTCGGCGTACCGGTGACCTTGATCGCCTTGCCCTCGGCCTGGTCGGCGTCGACGGTCAGCAGATGCCGGCCGTCGATCAGGGCGGTGTCGAACTCCTCCGCGTCCAGGCCCAGTTCGCTCGCGACGTCCAGGAGGACCGGCTCGCCCCGGTCGCCCAGCTCCGCCGTCCTGGTGAGCAGCGCCTCCGCGTACGGCCAGCCCTTGCCCTGGTCGGCCGCCTCCTCCGCGGCCTGGGCGGCGGCGTAGGCGTGCTTGTGCTTCTCGAGCGGGAAGTGCCGAAGCTGTACGTCGATCCGCTCGCCGTACTTCTCGCGCAGCGCGCGCACGTCGTCGAGCGCGCGGAAGCAGTCGGAGCACTGGAGGTCGAACCAGGCCTCCACGGCGACGGGGGAGGTGGACGGGGTGGTGGAGTCACTCATGGGAGCAGTCTTCCAGCCGCCGGAGACCGGGCCCAACCGGGACCTGGGGAGGAGATCCGCAGGGGGTGACCCGGAGATCTCCCTGAGGTCCGCCCGGAAGATGGCCGTGAGCGGCCTCACCGGTGCAGGATGGAAGGGACGTATCGCCCTGGCCCAGGAGGATCGCATGCTCGCCGAGACCATCTTTTCCGCGGTGTCCGTGGCGGGACTGGGCATTGCCGCGATCACGGCGTACCGCAAGCGTTTCCTCGCCGCGACGCGGATCGCCGCCTACTCCCTCGTGCCCATCGGCCTGGTCATGACCGGGGCGGTGGAGTGGGCCTTCGACACGGCCTTCAGCCCGACCGCCTGGGCCGGCTTCGGTGTGCTCGGCGCGGCCTGGCTGCTCTTCATGTCCACGCGCGCCGTCGACCGGCGCAGGAAGGGGCGCACGGAGGCGACCGAGGGCGCCCGGCCCGATAGCGTCGCCGCACCGGCCGCTTCGGCCCCCGCGCTGGGGCAGGGGCAGCGCGGGACGACCCCGAAGCCGCAGGCCAAGCAGGCAGGGGACGACTTCAGCGACATCGAGGCGATCCTGAAGAAGCACGGGATCTGACGGGCTCGGTATCCACGGGATGGGATGAACGGCCCTCCCCGAGGGGCGTGTTGCGGGCGGTCCCGGGTGTCGCTGCGCCATGATCGCCCCCGAGATGCTGGATACCTCGCGGGATCACGCCCCCGCCCCCACCGAAGAGCCGCGCGGTTGCCTGTTCGCGCTCTCCCAGCCGCCGCTGATGATCTTCCTCGCGGTCATCGGCTGTCTGCTCCTGATGGCCGCCGTGCACGATCTGTTCCTGCTGTGAGGGGCCGGATCGGGCTGGATCAGCCGGCGGCTTCCTTGCGGCGCGCCCGGTACGCGGCCACGTGGAGCCGGTTACCGCAGGTGCGGCTGTCGCAGTACCGGCGGGAACGATTGCGGGAGAGGTCGACGAAGGCCCGGCCGCAGTCCGGGGCCTCGCAGCGCCGCAGGCGCTCCTGCTCGCCCGCCACCACGATGAACGCCAGCGCCATGCCGCAGTCCGCGGCGAGGTGGTCGGTGATCGACGCGCCCGGCGCGAAGTAGTGCACATGCCAGTCGTAGCCGTCGTGGTCGGTGAGCTGTGGGGTCGTGCCCGCGGCCGCCACCAGCTGGTTGATCAGCGTCGCCGCGATCCGGGCGTCCGGCGCCGCGAAGACGGCCGTGAACCTGGCGCGCACCTCGCGCACGCCCCGCAGGTCGTTCTCGTCGAGCTCGCCGACGCCGCTGATGTCATGAGCCCGCACGAAGGTGTGCAGCGACTGGAGGTCCGCGAGTTCGTCGTCACGGTCGCCCTGGGGGGCGGTGTTCATCAGATCGACGACGGTGTCGAGGGCGATCCGGGTGTCGTGGGGGATCAGCACGATTCGCTCCATGGCCGGCTGCGGGCGGGCGCCCGCGAATTGCGCTGACTCTAGCGGCTTCGCCGCGTGTCGCCCGGAGCGGTCCGAAAGCGGGCCGGAACGGGGCCGAAACCATGCTTCGACCCGCCGTCCGTGACCCGGAAACGGGCATCGGCGTCCTCCTCGCGCCGGCTGCGCGGTGAGGGCGCCGATGTCTGCCGTATGGGTTTGTCCGCGCGGCGCCGTCTCCCCGAGTCGGACGGCGCCGTGCGGCTCTCGGCCTGGCTCAGCTGTCGGCCAGGATGTGCGAGAGCTCTGTATCGAGGTCGAAGTGGCGGTGCTCGGTGCCCGGTGGCACGGCGGCGTCGGTCCGCTTCAGGAACGACTCCAGGGCCCTCGCCGGGGCCTCGAGCAGGGCTTCGCCCTCGGGGGAACTCAACGCGATGCAGACGACGCCCTGACCGTGACTGCGGGACGGCCAGACTCTGACGTCGCCGGTGCCGGTGGGCCGGTGCAGCCCCTCGGCGAGAAGGTCGCGGGCGAAGACCCACTCGACCGTCTCCTCGGCTCCGGTGTGGAAGGTGGCGTGCACGGCATACGGATCGGCCGTGTCATACCGCAGGCCCGCGGGTACAGGCAGTGAGGACTCGCTCGACACAACGAGGCGCAGGTGCAGCTCGCAGCTGACCGTGGTGTTCATAAGCGCCAGGGCCTTTCGCTCAGTGTGCGCTCGGGGATTCGCACGTCGGCGAAATCGACATGCCACCTACGGTGCCGTTGTAAACCCCTCTGTCTGTTTTGTGATCGTTCAGGTAGCTCGTTCGGGGGTGTGTGACTTGGGGTAATACGGCCATTCTGGTGATGGTCGTGAATCCGGTAGGTTGGGGCGTATGAATGCGGAGAGTGATGAGCGCACCGGGGAGTCCGCGGTCAACGGGGAATCCGAGCTGGGATCCCGGGCCCCCGAGTTCATCAAGGCCCGTCGGACCCTGCACCTGAGCTGGCAGGTCGGCGTTTTCATCGTGGGACTGGCGGTCGTGGGGGCGGGCGTCGTCATGCTCCCGTTGCCCGGCCCCGGCTGGCTGGTGATCTTCGGCGGTATGGCGATCTGGGCCACCGAGTTCGTCTGGGCGCAGCTCGTGCTCCGCTGGACGAAGCGGAAGGTCACCGAGGCCGCTCAGCGGGCGCTCGATCCGAAGGTCCGGCGCCGCAACATCATCCTGACCACGATCGGTCTGGTGATCATCGCGGTGCTGCTCGGTTTCTATCTCTGGAAGTACGGCTTCGTCATGCCGTGGAAGATCAACGACTGACCTGAAGGCGGTCGGGCGCCCCTCTGACATGGGGTAATGTTTGCGGTGCGCCCGGGCGATTAGCTCAGTGGGAGAGCGCTTCGTTCACACCGAAGAGGTCACTGGTTCGAACCCAGTATCGCCCACCACCCGGACCGAAGGCCCGGAGACTGGATCCAGTCTCCGGGCCTTCGGCGTTCCCCCGTCACCTCATGCGGCCGAGCCGCTCCCGGAGCCGGCGGGCGTCCCGCAGCCGCTGTTCGTATGTCGCGCCCACCGCGAGGAGCAGCAGTCCGGCCAGCGCCGGGGGCAGCCAGCGGGGGAGGGCGCCGACGACCTGGACCACGTACGGGGCCAGCTCGTGCAGCCCGTCGAGGGCGAGCACCGAGCCGCCGAGCACGAGCAGCGCCTGCAGCCTGAACCGGGCGCCCAGCAGCGTCACCACGAGCGCGGCGAGGCCGAGGAGCAGCGGGCGCGGCCAGTCGGGGTCCGCCCAGGCGGCGAAGAGGCTCGGCACCAGCGTCGCCGCGAGGCCGGGGCCGTACGCCACCCAGGACGAGGCCTCGGGGTCGCGGCGCCGGCGCAGCACGCCGACCACGAGTGCGGGCACGGTGACCGGCAGCGTGTACGCCTCCGGGGTCTCCACGTCCCACACGGCGAGCCGCACCCAGGTCGCGACGAGGAACAGCGCCGCGGCCGTCCACGAGGCGAACGGGCGCCGCTCGGGGCGGACGGCCGTCGCCGCCGCGACCACCCCGCACAGGGCGAGGACGAGCGCGAGAACGGCCGGCCGCGAGGCGGCCAGGGCGAGCGCGAGGACCGCCACGGCCGCACCGCTGATCTCCAGGGGCAGGGCGACCGGATGGCGCCGCAGCCGGGCTCCCGCCGCGGCGGCGGCCGCCGGGACCACGAGCAGGGCGAGAGCAGTTTGGTGGTCCTGGAGCTCCGCGGCGGCCGCCCCGGCGCGCACGAGGCCCGCCGCCGTACCGACCGCGACACAGGCCGCCACGGCCCGCCGCGCGCCCTCGGCGAGGAACGCGACCGCGCCGAAGAGCCCGAGCAGGACGCCCAGCACGGTGAACGTCGCCGCTCGCGTGTCCAGGGCCGCCGCGACCGTACTCGCCGCCGTCGCGAGCCCGCAGCCGAGTGCACTCCATCCGAGAACCTCCCGCGGCGACGCCGGTACACCGACGACACCCGGGCCCGCCCCGGGTCCCCAACCGGCCCACTGGCCCTGCGGGGCGGGACCGGAGGCCTCGGCGGCGCCGGAAGCGGGAGCTGTGGCCTGCGGCGTCGGCCCGGCGTCTTCGCCGGCCTCGGCACCCGTGGCCGCGTCGCCGGTCTCGGCGCCGTCCGTCTCGCCCGTTCCGGCCGTGGCCACGGCCGGAACCGGGACTCCCCGTGCCGGCGTCCCCGGGCGGGACGCCAGGAACAGGGCCGCCGCGGTCGTCAGGAGTTGGAGTCCGAGGGTGGGTGCGTAGGGGAGGTGCAGGGAGAGCGGGAGGGCCGTCAGGAACGACCACGTGAGGAGGAGCGCGCCGCAGCGGGTCCAGAGGCGCGGCACCGCCGACAGGGCCGCCGCCGCGACGAGCAGGACCAGCGGGGCCGTCGACGGGTACCAGGTCAGCACGTCGTCCGTGTGCGTGCCCGACCACACCGGGGTCGTCCGCGCCAGGGGAGCGAGCAGCGCCGCCGCCACCGGCGGCAGCGCCCAGGCCACGCCCAGCGCCAGCACGCCGGCCCCCGCGCCCGCCAGGCCCCGCTTCACGGCACGCGGCGCCGAGGACCGCAGGACCGCCGCCAGGGCGACCGCGCACAGCACGTACCCCGGCACCTCCCAGTCGCCCGGCAGCACCACCCGCAGCACACCGCCCACCGCCGCGATCACCGCGAGCCCCGCGACCACGGACGCGGCCTCCGCGGCCTTGGCCACCCTCGCCCAGCTACCGCTGGGAGGTGCCCCCATCGCCAGGGTCAGCGCCACCCCCGCGCAGGCCAGCAGCAGCGCACCCGCCGGAATCGCCGAGGACAGCGACAGGCTGCCGCCCGTCACCAGGGCCCAGCCGCCCAGCACCCCGGCGCCGATGCCCGCCGTCGTCCGTACCGCCGCCGGCTTCACCCACAGCACCACGGCCAGATCCATCACCGCCGTCACGAGCGCCGCCCAGCCCAGCGCGAGCGCGCTGCCGTCCGCCGCCAGCACGCCCAGCGGCAGCGGCAGTTGCGCCGTCACCACCGCCACCGGCAGGGGTATCCGCAGCCGTCCCAGCGCCGAGCCGTACGCCGTCCAGGCGCCGGCGAGGACCGCCGAGGCCACCGCGGTGTATCCGAGAGGGTCGGTGCCGGGCAGTGCGACGCGATGCAGCGCGTACGCGTCGAGCACCATCAGCACCAGGCCGAGCGCCGCCACCGACTCCGCCGTGGAGCCGAGGCCCCGGCGCAGCAGGAGCACCGGCGCGGCCAGCGCGGCCGACGTCACCACGCCCAGGACGGCCGCACGGCCGCCGATCCCCATCGAACCCCAGCTCACCAGCGTGAAGGCGAGCGCCGCGATCGTCAGCAGCACCCCGCCCAGGGTGAGCAGTACGTTCTGCGCACTGCGCGGGGTCGAGTCCGCCACCGGCCCGGAGGCGGCCCGTGGCGGGGCCGGGAACGTCATGGGCGGCTGCAGTACCCGCAGCAGCCAGGCCCGGCGGGCCAGCAACTGGGACCGGCGAGCGTCGAGTTGTGCCAGCTCGCGGTCGACGAGCCGCAGCTCGTCCGCGGGTGGCAGGGCGTTGTCCATGTGCGGAGTGTGGCCCCGGACCCACGGAAGGGGTATGCGCGGGGGTACTCATATCCCCGCCTGAGTACGTACACACTGGGGACATGGACTGGTGCCGCTACCGCTTCCGCAGCGTCTGGCAGTTGGCCGCCCCGCCCGACGCGGTCTACGCCGTGCTCGAACGTGCCGAGGAGTACCCCCGGTGGTGGCCCCAGGTCCGCGAGGTCGTCCCCGTCGACGAGCTCACCGGCACGGCCCGCTTCCGCTCCCTGCTCCCGTACGACCTCGTGGTCACCGCGGAAGCCCGGCGCCGGGACCCCGTCGCCCGCGTCCTGGAGGTCTCGCTGCGCGGCGATCTGGAGGGCTGGGCACGCTGGACCCTGACCTCCCGCAGCACGGGAACCCGCGCGGTCTACGAGCAGGAGGTCGAGGTGACCAGCCCCCTCATGCGCCGCCTCGCGGTCCCCGGCCGGCCCGTCTTCCGTGCCAACCACGCCCTGATGATGCGCGCCGGTCGGCGCGGCCTGGCGGCCAGACTGGCGGGGCCCCGTGAGGGCGGCACGTCCCGGCCGACGACGGGGGACAGCGGGCCGGTTTGAAGGAAGCCCGCGGAAACCTGTATGGTTCAACCCGTTCCCGGGCGATTAGCTCAGCGGGAGAGCACTTCGTTCACACCGAAGGGGTCACTGGTTCGATCCCAGTATCGCCCACCGGGAGAGGCCGGTCCGTCGAAAGACGGACCGGCCTTCCGCATTCCCGGCCTCACCGCAGCCGTCCCTCACGCCGCCGTCCGCATCTCCGGACGGAGCGGCCACGCCGGATCCACCGTCTCCGGCGTCCCGTTGCGCGTGAACCACGCCTGCAGCCCGCGCGCCTGCGCCGCGTGCCACACCGCCTGCAGGGTGTGCAGCTCCGCCGGCGACAGCCGCTCGAGCCGGGACGTGAAACGCCGCGCCACCGCCCGTACGACATCCAGCGCCGCCGCCGCGTCGGCCGCCGCGTCGTGCGCGCCGTCCAGCTCCACGCCGTACTGCGCACACAGATCCGTCAGCGTCCGGCGGCCCTTGCGGTAGCGGTCCAGATGCTTGTCGAGCACCCGCGGATCCAGCACGCACAGCGACGCGTTCTCCAGATAGCGACCCAGCGAGGAGGCGCGATGGCGCCGCAGCTCGCGGTCCAGGATCGTCAGATCGAACGGCGCGTTCATCACCACCAACGGCCTGCCCGCCGCACACTGTTCGGCGAGCGCCCGCCCCAACTCCTCCATCACGGGTGCGGGCCAGCGCCCGTGCCGCTGCAGATGTTCATCCGTCAGACCATGGACCTCCGTGGCCGCAGCGGGCACCGGAATCCCGGGATTGACCAGCCAGCGCGTCACCCGCGGACGCCCCCCGGCCGTGTCCTGGACGACGAGGGCGGCCGAGACGATCCGGTCCTCCTCGACGTCGACTCCTGTGGTTTCCGTGTCGAATGCGGCCAGGGGCCCGTCGTACCAGTGCGTCGTCATCCCCGAACTCCTCGCACCTATGCGGCAGATGGCGATCCCCCTGCCCGAATCGGTGATACCCGGGCTGTTTGCGCCGTACGCGGGCCGGTGACAACACAGATGACGGGGAAGGGAATTGACATGGCGCTCGCCCAGCCCGAATCGGGAGGGCTGCCGCCCCAGCGGGCAGCATCACTGCGCGGCTCACTCGCCACCACCGCCTGCATGGAGACGCTCCAGGTCGGATATCTCCACGCGGTCGCGGCCGCGGCGGGCTGCTCGCTGTCGCAGCCCTTTCCGGACAACGGAATCGACTGGCACGTGAGCCACAGCGCTCCCGGCCACACCGTCGACGACGAAGTGACCATCAAGGTGCAGCTCAAGTGCACCTACCAGCTGGCGCCGCGGCCGCCTGGGCCCGCGTTCTCCTTCACCCTCGACAACGACCACCTGGTGAAGCTGGCGCGGACCCCCGTTTCGGTGCACAAGATCCTGGTCGTGATGATCGTGCCGCGCTCCCAGGACGACTGGCTGCGGGCCGGCCACGACCGGCTCGACCTGCGGCACTGCTGCTACTGGATCAACCTGGCCGGCCACCCGGTCACGGGACGGCGCCGGACGACCGTGCGCATACCGACGGCACGGATCTTCGACGACCGGGCGCTCTGCGAGATCATGACCCGGGTCGGCGTGGGAGGGAGACCTTGATGCACCGACCGATCGAGGAACCAGGAGGCGGGTCCGGATTCGGGCCCGCGCTGCCACCGTTCCGCCCTCATCCCACGCCCGGCGACATCCCCGGCGGCCCCTGGGCCGAGACCGGGGGCGCGCCGGACCCCGGACGGGTCGACCCGCTCGTCCTCGGCGCGCTCCTCGCCCGCCACGGCTGGCGGCGACGCGGCGGGGCCGCGGGCCGCTACAGCCGCTGGACCCCTCCGTCTTCGGGCGGTTCGACCGGCGCCACGAGCCTGCTCGTGCCCGAGAGCCGCGCCTTCCCCGACTGCGAGGACCTGCTCGGGGAGGCGCTCACCGCCCTCCAGCACAGCGCGGCGCCGTCCGCCCGAGAGGTCTTGGTGGGACTGACCGTGCCCAGCGACGAGATCCGCTGGTGGCGCGACGTGCCGCCCGGACCCGCGGGCACCGTCCCGTGGACCGTCCAGGAACAGCTCAGGTCCGCCGCCCGCCAGCTCCTCCTCGCCGGCGCGCTCGCCGTCCGTGGCCGTGCGGGGTACTACGGCGCCAGGCACCGCCGCCAGGCCCAGGCGTCCTTGGAGGCCGTCGTCGTGGGGGCGGCGCCGGGCGGCCGGGGTCTGACCGCGTTCGTCCCCGTCGACCCCGGCCGGGCGATCGCCGTACGGCTCTACCACGCGCTCTACGCGGCGCGGGAGGCCACCGACTACCAGCGGGCGACCGGTGGCATGGAGGCCTTCGACGCGGCGGTGGAGGCCGGGGTGAGCCGCGAGCTGACCGAGGCCCTCGTGGCACTGGTGCGGGGCACCGAGGGCGCCCGGGTCGCGCTGGAGTGGGCCCCCGCGGCCGGGACCCCGGTGGGCTGCGCGGCGCGGCCCGAGCCCGTGGAGTTCTCGGCGGGCGATCTGCCCGCGCTGCGCGAGGCCGGCGCCCGCTATCTGACCGACGAGCCGTCCGTACCGGTGCGGATCACCGGGGCAGTCGTCCGGATGCGCCGTTCCGGCCCGCGCGGCGAGGGAACGGTACGCCTGCGGGTCCTGGGCGGCGCCGAGGTGCCGCACGTGCGGGTCACCCTGGACGAGGAGTCGTACCGCACGGCGGGCCACGCCCATCTCGTGGGGCTGCCGATCCGGGTCGTGGGACGGCTGGAGAGCCGGGGAGGGTTCCGGCGGCTGACCGATGCCTCGGGAGTCGTACCGGTGCAGGTCGACGAGGCGGAGCGGGACCGGCTGATGAAGTCCCTCCACGAGAACCTCGACTTCTTCGAGGAGGCCTGCGGGCCGGGCGAGTGACCCGTTGCGGGACCGGTGCCGCCGGGGCGCCGCGTTGGCAACGGTGGCCTCATGGGCCTGGCGAGTGAGCCGAAGGGCGCGCCGCTGTGAGCCCGGCTCTCAGCGGCCGGCGGAGCACCGAGCCCTTAGGATTACTGCGACGCGGCACCTCGTCTCTGCCGCGCACCGTCGACGCCGGCACTTCGTGTCTGCCTGCGCCCTTATGGAAAGAGCATCCGTGTCTGATGTCCGTGTGACCGTTCAGTCCGCCTCAGGAGCCGAGGATCGGGCGGTGAGCGCGGGCACCACCGCCGGCGCACTGTTCGCCGACGACCGGTCCGTGATCGCCGCCCGCGTCGGCGGTGAGCTGAAGGACCTCACCTACGTCGTCGCCGAGGGCGATGTCGTCGAACCCGTCGAGATCTCGTCCCCGGACGGCCTCGACATCCTGCGCCACTCCACCGCGCACGTCATGGCCCAGGCCGTGCAGGAGCTCTTCCCCGAGGCCAAGCTGGGCATCGGCCCGCCGGTCCGTGACGGCTTCTACTACGACTTCGACGTCGAGAAGCCGTTCACCCCCGAGGATCTCAAGGCCATCGAGAAGAAGATGCAGGAGATCCAGAAGCGGGGGCAGCGCTTCTCCCGCCGTGTGGTGACCGACGAGGCCGCCCGCGAGGAGCTCGCGGACGAGCCGTACAAGCTGGAGCTCATCGGCATCAAGGGCTCCGCCTCGACCGACGACGGTGCCAACGTCGAGGTCGGCGGCGGCGAGCTCACCATCTACGACAACCTGGACGCCAAGACCGGCGACCTGTGCTGGAAGGACCTCTGCCGAGGCCCCCACCTGCCCACCACCCGGAACATCCCGGCGTTCAAGCTGATGCGCAACGCCGCCGCCTACTGGCGCGGCAGCGAGAAGAACCCGATGCTCCAGCGCATCTACGGCACCGCCTGGCCCTCGAAGGACGAGCTGAAGGCCCACCTCGACTTCCTCGCCGAGGCCGAGAAGCGCGACCACCGCAAGCTCGGCAACGAGCTCGACCTCTTCTCCATCCCGGACGAGATCGGCTCCGGCCTCGCCGTCTTCCACCCCAAGGGCGGCATCATCCGCCGGGTCATGGAGGACTACTCGCGCAAGCGCCACGAGGAGGAGGGCTACGAGTTCGTCTACTCGCCGCACGCCACCAAGGGCAAGCTGTTCGAGAAGTCGGGCCACCTCGACTGGTACGCCGAGGGCATGTACCCCCCCATGCAGCTCGACGAGGGCGTGGACTACTACCTCAAGCCCATGAACTGCCCGATGCACAACCTGATCTTCGACGCGCGTGGGCGCTCCTACCGTGAGCTGCCGCTGCGCCTCTTCGAGTTCGGCACCGTGTACCGGTACGAGAAGTCCGGCGTCGTGCACGGCCTGACCCGGGCCCGCGGCTTCACCCAGGACGACGCGCACATCTACTGCACCAAGGAGCAGATGGCGGAGGAGCTCGACAAGACCCTCACCTTCGTCCTGAACCTGCTGCGCGACTACGGTCTGACCGACTTCTACCTGGAACTGTCCACCAAGGACCCGGAGAAGTTCGTCGGCTCGGACGAGATCTGGGAGGAGGCCACCGCGGTCCTCCAACAGGTCGCCGAGAAGCAGGGCCTCCCGCTCACCCCCGACCCGGGCGGCGCCGCCTTCTACGGCCCGAAGATCTCCGTGCAGGCGCGCGACGCCATCGGCCGCACCTGGCAGATGTCGACCGTGCAGCTCGACTTCAACCTGCCGGAGCGCTTCGACCTGGAGTACACCGGCCCCGACGGCACCAAGCAGCGCCCGGTCATGATCCACCGCGCGCTGTTCGGCTCCATCGAGCGCTTCTTCGCGGTGCTGCTCGAGCACTACGCGGGCGCCATGCCGCCGTGGCTGGCCCCGGTGCAGGCGACCGGCATCCCGATCGGCGACGCGCACATCCCGTACCTGCAGGAGTTCGCCGCCAAGGCGAAGAAGCAGGGGCTGCGGGTCGAGGTCGACGCCTCCTCGGACCGGATGCAGAAGAAGATCCGCAACGCGCAGAAGCAGAAGGTCCCGTTCATGATCATCGCGGGTGACGAGGACATGGCCAACGGCGCCGTCTCCTTCCGCTACCGCGACGGTTCGCAGGAGAACGGCATCCCCGTCGACGAGGCCATCGCCAAGATCGCCAAGATCGTCGAGGACCGCGTCCAGGTCTGACGGTCCGCCACGCGAGCTCAGGAGGCCCCCGGGGAATCCCCCGGGGGCCTCTTCTCGTCCTCCCGCCTGAACGACTGGATCAGCCAGGACGAGAACGAACCCGTCACCGCCCCGATCAGCGCGACACCGCACGCCATCATCCCCACCGCGATGATCCGGCCGACCGGGGTCACCGGGGTCACGTCCCCGTACCCCACCGTCGTCAGCGTCTCGGCGGCCCACCAGATCGAGTCCCCGAAGGTACGGATCGTGGCGCCAGGCGCCCCGCGCTCGTGCTGGTAGACCGCGAGCGCGCCGGCGAAGCCGAGCAGGGTGACCGTGATGCTGGAGTAGGCCATGACCCGGGCATAGAGGGTCAGGCGCGGCTTGTCGTGGCGGCGCTGGATCCGGTCGTAGATCTTCACCATCTGCAGGGGCCGCAGCAGCGGCAGCACCACGACCAGCGTGCCCAGGAGGTGCGCGCGGACGAAGCGCAGCGGGCCGAGGCCGCTGAGCCGGAGCCGTACCGCGTAGTCGAGGATGAAGACGCCCCAGGTCGCCAGGGTGATCGCCAGGCAGAGGTCCAGCCAGACCTGGTCCAGGTCCTGGGCCAGCACCCGTACCGTGTACCCGGCGAGGAAGAGCAGGGACGCCACCGCGAGCGGTGTCTCCATGCGCCGGTCCCAGCGCTCCTGCTTCCCCGGCGACTCGTTCATCGGATCAGCATCTCCGAGGCCGGGTGATCAACGCCCCGGCGACACGTTCCGAACGGGCGAAGCAATATGCTGCACAGCATGACGATTGAGCCGGAGCAGCAGATCGGAGTGGGGACGCAGGACGCGTTCCAGCGCCTGTGGACGCCTCACCGGATGGCGTACATCCAGGGCGAGAACAAGCCGACCGGGCCAGGGGCCGAGGACGGCTGTCCCTTCTGTTCGATCCCGGCGAAGTCGGACGAGGACGGGCTCGTGATCGCGCGCGGCGAGAAGGTGTACGCCGTGCTCAATCTCTACCCGTACAACGGCGGGCATCTGATGGTCGTGCCGTACCGCCACATCGCCGACTACACGGATCTCGACGCGGAGGAGACCGTCGAGCTCGGCGAGTTCACCAAGCGGGCGATGATCGCGCTGCGGTCCGCCTCCGGCGCGCACGGCTTCAACATCGGCATGAACCAGGGTTCGGTCGCGGGCGCCGGTATCGCCGCCCATCTGCACCAGCACGTGGTGCCCCGCTGGGGCGGCGACACCAACTTCATGCCGGTCGTCGGCCACACCAAGGTGCTGCCGCAGCTCCTCGCCGACACCCGCACCATGCTCGCCGCCGCCTGGCCGGCCTCGTCCGAGCTCGCCTGAGGCGAGCCCGGACGCGCCCCGCCCCTGGGCACTCCGGCCCCCGGGCCCCCGGCGTCTACGCGTCGTAGACGTCGGCCTTCTTCGGGCCGGGCTCCTGGACCAAGCCGCTCAGGATCAGCGAGCGGTTGGTGAAGCGCTCGGTGTCCACGCCGTGCTCCTCGAGCACCTTGATCGTCGCGGCGTGGACGGCGCGCATCACGGGTGTCGCCGTACGGATGGCGTCGTCGGCCATGAAGCGGTGCCGCCAGGGCTGTGCCGCCCAGGCGTGCCGCAGCCCGAAGGGCTCGGGCAGGACGAGCTTGCCGCCGAGGAAGTCCAGGATCGGCGGGAACCAGGTCAGCGGGGCGCGCACCGCCAGCCGCACCACCTCGTCGGTGTCGACCAGCGGCAGCTGGATCTCCCTGGTCTCCCAGAACCGGACGGTCTTGGAGACCTCCTTGGTCTTCGCCTTGGGCTTGGTGGTGAAGAGGGAGTGGACGGGTCCCAGGGCGTGGCCGGTGACCTCCACGCGCAGTGTGTGCAGCAGTGAGGTGACCGTGATCATCATGGTCAGGACCAACTGGCCGTCCCAGAGCGTGAACTGGACCCCGAGGTAGTGGCGATTGCCGCTGCCGAACTGCTGGTCGTTGCAGATGCGCTGTATCTCGTGCGGCTTCACCTGGAAATGGACGATGTTCTCGCCGTCGGGACGGGCGACCTCGTCGGCACCCTCGCCGACCGGGGAGACGATCCAGTGCTTGACGGTCGGCTTGGGGAAACCGGTCTTGAGGGAGCCGCGCTCCAGAAGCGTGAGCTGGTCGTGGATCTTCCGAACGACGTCCCAGGCGCGGAAGTCGTGGATCTCCGTGCCCTCCTTGGGGACCAGCTCCTCGGCGAGCGTCCAGCTGCCCCAGCGCGTGCCCATGCCCAGTATTCCCTTGGGGCCCGCGTAGAAGACGACGTTGGACTGCTGCTCGGCGGTGAGCTTCTCCAGGTTCTGTCGGAGGGCCTCGGCCGCCTTCTCGGTCGGGTCCTGGGGTACGGCCTCGGGGACCTTGGCGCCGATGCCGCCGCCGCTCAGCAGGGCGGACCAGCGCTCGCGCAGATCCTTGGCCGTGGACTCGCAGACCCGCTTGGCGAGGAACCAGCCAACGATCGGGGCCACGATCATGGCCCGGAGATACAAGGACAGCACCCCGTCGACGGGCAGCTTGATCATGACGATGGCGGCGAGCAGGCCGGCGCCGACCAGAAGAGCCGTGCCGACGGCGCTGGTGCGCTTGTTCTCCGTGCCGGCGACCATGCGGCGCAGCTGGATGACCCCGAGCCAGAGCAGCAGGCCGGGCAGGAAGAGGATGCCGAAGACCAGGGTGATCAGCGTCAGCCTGGTATCCCGCTGCTTGCGGATCCCGGTGGCGGCCAGGCAGTGCTCGACCACGGGCTGCGGTTCGGTGCCGAACGACTGGATCAGCGGCTTGCGGGCGCCGCCGAGCGTCCGTACCTGCACCGCCCGCGAGAAGGCTTCACCGAGGTCCGGACGGAAGAGCTTCTTCCACTTCCCTTCCTTGACCGTCGACTTGTGCCAGTCGTTGTTGGCGTTGAGGATCTCCTCGACCGGGCCGTCGCGGTACGCGGCGGAGGCGAGGGCGTGCGTGGCCGCCGTCTGTCCGTCGGAGCCCTGGAGGGGAATCTGCGCCCCGGGTCCGAAACTGCCCATCGTCACCTGATGCCCCCATCGCCGCGTGCCCGCGTGGTTCACCGCGTATCCCTCTGCGGCCTGTTCCCAACTACCGCGCCCCGCACACCTGCTGAGCTGGGCACCACAGCGTAGCCGGGTACCGGCGGATGCGTCACGGGTCGGCCGGATGCCGCCCGTCGGACGGGAGTCGGACGGGCGACATCCGGCCGTGGGGGAGGGGGTGAGAGAGACGGGGGAGGTGACTGGGGCCTGTCCGGCGGATCAGGGTCGGACAGGCCCTGGGCTCACTTCTCCGCCTGCCCGCGGATCTTGTCCGCGAGATGGGGCGGCATGGCCTCGTGACGGGCGTACGCGCGGTCGAAGCGGCCGGTGCCGTGCGAGACGGACCGGAGGTCGATCGCGTACCGGCCGATTTCGATCTCAGGGACCTCGGCGCGGACCAACGTCCGGCCGGGACCGGCCTGTTCGGTCCCGACGACCCGTCCGCGCCGCCCCGACAGATCGCTCATCACCGGCCCCACGTACTCGTCGGGGACGAGGACCTGGACCTCGGCCACCGGCTCCAGAAGCTGGATGCTCGCCTCGGCTGCCGCCTCGCGCAGCGCGAGCGCGCCCGCCGTCTGGAAGGCGGCGTCGGAGGAGTCGACCGAGTGGGCCTTGCCGTCGCGCAGCGTGATCCGCACGTCGACCAGCGGATATCCGGCGGCGACCCCGCGCGCGGCCTGGGCGCGTACCCCCTTCTCGACGGAGGGGATGAACTGGCGCGGCACCGCCCCGCCCACCACCTTGTCGACGAACTCGATGCCGCTGCCCGGGGGAAGCGGCTCCACGTCGATCTCGCAGATCGCGTACTGGCCGTGTCCGCCGGACTGCTTCACATGCCGGCCCCGGCCGGCCGACGGCCCGCCGAAGGTCTCACGGAGCGACACCTTGTGCGGCACCGCGTCCACTTGCACTCCGTACCGGTGGCGCAGCCGCTCCAGGGCCACGTCCATATGGGCTTCGCCGAGACACCACAGCACGACCTGACGGGTGTCCTGATTCTGCTCCAGGCGCATGGTGGGGTCCTCGGCGACGAGCCGGGCCAGGCCCTGGGAGAGCCGGTCCTCGTCTGCCTTGCTGTGCGCCTCGATCGCGAGCGGCAGCAGCGGATCGGGCATCGTCCAGGGCTCCATCAGGAGCGGGTCGTCCTTGGCGGAGAGGGTGTCACCGGTCTCCGCGCGGCCGAGCTTGGCGACACAGGCGAGATCGCCCGCGATGACCCGGTTGAGCGTGCGCTGCTGCTTGCCGAAGGGCGAGGTCAGCGCGCCGACCCGCTCGTCGACATCGTGGTCCTCGTGACCCCGGTCGGTCAGCCCGTGCCCCGAGACATGGACGGTCTCGTCGGGGCGCAGGGTGCCGGAGAAGACCCGGACCAGCGAGATCCGGCCGACATAGGGGTCGGAGGCGGTTTTCACGACCTCCGCGACGAGCGGACCGTCGGGGTCGCAGGTGACCGCCGGCCGCGGGACGCCGTCGGGAGTGGTGACGGCGGGCGCCTCGCGCTCCAGCGGGGTGGGGAAGCCGCCGGTGATCAGTTCGAGCAGCTCGACGGTGCCGAGCCCCTGCTTACCGCTGTCCGCGGCGGGCGCCGCGGCCAGCACCGGATGGAACGTGCCACGGGCGACGGCCTTCTCCAGGTCGTCGATGAGCGACTTGATGTCGATCTCCTCGCCGCCGAGATACCGGTCCATGAGGGTCTCGTCCTCGCTCTCCGCGATGATCCCCTCGATCAGCCGGTTACGGGCCTCCGCGAGCAGCTCCTGCTGACCGCCGTCCGGCGGATTCTCCTGCTGTACGCCCGTGGAGTAGTCGAAGATCCGCTCCGAGAGCAGTCCGACCAAGCCGGTGGTCGGGGCGTGGCCGTCCGGCGCCTCGGGGCCGTGGACGGGCAGATAGAGCGGGAGTACGGCATCGGGGTCGTCGCCGCCGAAGATCGAGGAGCAGACGGCGGTCAGCTCGTCGAAGCCGGTGCGAGCCGTGTCCAGGTGAGTGACGACGATGGCGCGGGGCATTCCGACCGCCGCGCACTCCTCCCAGACCATGCGGGTCGACCCCGCGATCGCGTCGGCCTCCTGGGCGGCCGAGACGACGAAGAGGGCCGCGTCCGCCGCGCGCAGACCGGCCCTCAGCTCCCCGACGAAGTCGGCATATCCCGGGGTGTCGAGGAGATTGATCTTGCACCCGCCCCATTCGAGGGGGACGAGGGAGAGCTGTACGGAACGTTGCTGGCGGTGCTCGATCTCGTCGTAGTCGGAGACCGTTCCGCCGTCCTCGACGCGCCCTGCCCGGTTGACCGCCCCCGCGGTCAGCGCGAGCGCCTCGACGAGCGTCGTCTTTCCCGATCCGCTGTGGCCGACCAGCACCACGTTCCGTACGGCCGAGGGCCGGTCGGCCGTTGGAGCCCTGCCGGCGGCTCCGGAGTGTGCGTTCGCCTTGTCGCCCATGGTCTGTTCCTCCCGATCGCTTGCACCGGTCGCGCGGCGTGGGCCGCCTGTACGGTGCGGCGGGGCGCGGGCGCGAGGGAGTCGGCGCGGGAGGGGATCGCGTGCAGCTCCGGCGATGCCCGCGGTGGTCCTTCGAGCTTTGCACCGACGTCAGGGCGCGTCCATACGTCGTACACGACGCGACAGGGCGGGTGGCCGACGGAACGGCAGGGTGGTCCTGGCTACGATGGGCGGGCCGGTGGTCGTAGGGGCCGCGCGGCCCACCGAACCTCGGGAAGGCCATGCTGAACAAGTACGCGCGTGCATTTTTTACGCGTGTCCTCACACCGTTCGCCGCGTTTCTGCTTCGCCGGGGCGTCAGCCCCGACGCGGTCACGCTCATCGGCACGGCCGGAGTGATGGCGGGTGCACTGGTCTTCTTCCCCAGGGGAGAGTTCTTCTGGGGCACGATCGTCATCACGCTCTTCGTCTTCTCCGACCTCGTCGACGGCAACATGGCCCGGCAGGCCGGGATCTCCAGCCGGTGGGGCGCGTTCCTCGACTCGACCCTCGACCGGGTCGCCGACGGCGCCATCTTCGGTGGCTTCGCGCTCTGGTACGCGGGTACGGGCAACGACAACGTGCTGTGCGCGGTCTCCATCTTCTGCCTGGCCAGCGGCCAGGTCGTCTCGTACACCAAGGCGCGTGGTGAATCGATTGGCCTGCCGGTCGCGGTCAACGGCCTGGTGGAACGGGCCGAGCGGCTGGTGATCTCACTGGTCGCCGCGGGTCTCGCCGGACTGCACGCCTTCGGCGTGCCCGGCATCGACGTGCTGCTGCCGATCGCGCTGTGGATCGTCGCCGTGGGCTCCGCGGTGACGCTGGGGCAGCGCGTGGTGACGGTACGACGGGAGTCGGCGGAGGCGGACGCGGCCGCGTCCGCCGCAGGGGGGAACGAGGCGACGTCATGAGTGGCGCGAGTGGGATGAAGGACCGGCTGACCGACGGGCTGTACGGGCTCGGCTGGTCGACCGTGAAGAAACTGCCGGAGCCCGTGGCGACGGGGCTCGGCCGGCGGATCGCCGACTACGCCTGGAAGCGGCGCGGCAAGAGCGTGCTGCGCCTGGAGTCCAACCTCGCGCGCGTGGTCCCCGACGCCACACCCGAGCGGCTCGCCGAGCTGTCGAAGGCCGGGATGCGCTCGTACATGCGGTACTGGATGGAGTCCTTCCGGCTGCCGACCTGGACCAAGGAACGCGTCGACGACGGCTTCGACATCAAGGACGTCCACCTTCTGAAGGACGGCCTGGCCTCGGGGCGCGGCGTCATCCTCGCGCTGCCGCACCTGGCCAACTGGGACCTCGCGGGCGTGTGGGTGACCCGCTCGCTCGGCGTGCCCTTCACCACGGTCGCGGAGCGGCTCAAGCCGGAGACGCTGTACGACCGCTTCGTCGCCTACCGCGAGTCGCTGGGCATGGAGGTCCTGCCGCACACCGGCGGATCCGCCTTCGGCACGCTGGCGCGGCGGCTGCGGGCCGGTGGCCTGATCTGTCTGGTCGCAGACCGCGACCTCTCCGCCTCCGGCATCGAGGTCAAGTTCTTCGGCGAGACGGCGCGCATGCCGGCCGGTCCGGCGATGCTCGCCCAGCAGACGGGCGCGCTGCTGCTGCCCGTGACCCTCTGGTACGACGACACCCCGGTCATGAAGGGGCGGGTGCACGCACCGATCGACGTACCCGAGACAGGTACCCGGGTTGAAAAGACGTCCCTGATGACACAGGCGCTGGCCGATGCCTTCGCCGGCGGTATCGCGGACCATCCGGAGGACTGGCACATGCTGCAACGACTGTGGCTCGCGGACCTGGAGGAGCGCGGGGAGGAAGGGCGGACGTGAAGATCGGCATCGTCTGCCCGTACTCCTGGGACGTACCGGGCGGCGTCCAGTTCCACATCCGCGACCTGGCGGAGCACCTGATCCGGCTGGGTCACGAGGTGTCCGTCCTCGCGCCCGCCGACGACGAGACGCCACTGCCGCCGTACGTCGTCTCGGCGGGGCGGGCCGTGCCGGTGCCGTACAACGGCTCGGTGGCCCGGCTCAACTTCGGCTTCCTGTCGGCGGCGCGCGTGCGGCGCTGGCTGCACGACGGCACCTTCGACGTCATCCACATCCACGAGCCGGCCTCGCCCTCGCTCGGGCTGCTGAGCTGCTGGGCGGCACAGGGGCCGATCGTGGCCACCTTCCACACCTCGAACCCGCGCTCACGGGCGATGATCGCGGCCTACCCGATCCTGCAACCCGCCCTGGAGAAGATCAGTGCGCGGATCGCGGTGAGCGAGTACGCGCGCCGCACGCTGGTCGAGCATCTGGGCGGCGACGCCGTCGTCATTCCCAACGGCGTCGACGTGGACTTCTTCGCGCGGGCCGAGCCGAAGGAGGAGTGGCAGACAGAAGGGGCGCGAAGCTCCGGCGAGGGCGGTGGTGAGCGACGGGGGGGCACGCTGGGGTTCATCGGCCGGATCGACGAACCGCGCAAGGGCCTCCCGGTCCTGATGAAGGCCCTGCCGAAGATCCTCGCCGAGCGGCCGGAGACCCGTCTCCTGGTCGCCGGGCGCGGCGACGAGGAGGAGGCGGTGGCCTCGCTGCCGCGGGAGATGCGGTCGCGCGTCGAGTTCCTCGGGATGGTCAGCGACGAGGACAAGGCGCGACTGCTGCGCAGCGTCGACGTCTACGTGGCGCCGAACACGGGTGGCGAGAGCTTCGGGATCATCCTGGTCGAGGCGCTGTCGGCGGGAGCGCCGGTCCTCGCCTCGGACCTGGACGCGTTCGCCCAGGTCCTCGACCAGGGAGCGGCGGGCGAGCTGTTCGCCAACGAGGACGCGGACGCGCTGGCCGATGCGGCGATCCGGCTGCTCGGGGACGAGGTACGGCGCGACGAGCTGCGCAAGCGCGGCAGCGCGCACGTACGGCGCTTCGACTGGTCGACGGTGGGCGCGGACATCCTCGCGGTCTACGAGACGGTGACGGACGGCGCGGCCTCGGTGGCGACGGACGAACGCACGGGGCTGCGGGCCAGGTTCGGTCTGGCGTCGAGGGACTGAGCGGGCTTCGGGGCCTGGGAGTCCGGCCGACCCAGGACCCGGCCCGGTCCTCAGCGGGTGCGGCCGGCCGAAGAGTCGGGGCGGGCCCCACGCGCGCGTGGAGCCGGTGACCGCCGGGCAGACGTACGACTTCGCGGCCGAGTTCGGTGTCCCGTACCGCCCCTGGCTCGACCGGCTCGACGCTCTCCGACGGGCGGACGGCAACGGTCCGGTTCGCCCACGACCGTGACCTGTGGGAAGGGGGCCTGCCACCGCGACGGTAGCCTGTGCGCCCGTGACCGAAACCCTGATCTGGACCGTCGTCGCGCTCATCGCGATCGGCCTGTACCTCAGCTGGACCGCCGGGCGGCTCGACCGGCTGCACGCGCGGATCGACGCGGCCCGCGCCGCCCTCGACGCCCAGCTGCTCCGCCGGGCCTCGGTCGCCCAGGAACTGGCCACGTCCGGGGTCCTCGACCCGGCCGCCTCGATCGTGCTCTACGAGGCCGCGCACGCCGCCCGGCAGGCCGAGGAGGACCAGCGCGAGGTCGCGGAGAGCGAGCTGAGCCAGGCCCTGCGCGCCGTGTTCGGGGAGCCTGAGCAGGTCGAGGCGGTACGGGCGGCCCCCGGCGGCGAGGAGGCCGCCAACGAGCTCGCGGCAGCCGTCCGCCGCGTGCCGATGGCCCGCAGGTTCCACAACGACGCCGTACGCGCCGCCCGAGCCCTGCGCCGCCACCGCACGGTGCGCTGGTTCCGGCTTGCCGGTCACGCTCCGTTCCCGCTGGCCTTCGAAATGGACGACGAACCGCCCGTCGCCCTTGCCGATCGCCCGGCCTGACCCCCGTAACCTGCGAAAACAGCGAAAACGATCCACCGCCTACGCATTGGCCCTTGATGTGGACTGGTGGTGGCCTGTTTCCTCACTCTTGTCTCAACACCGCTTTCCCGAGTGAGGTCCCCGTGTCCACCACGCTTCCCAACAGCACCCAGTCTCCCGAGACCGGCACCGCGCGCGTCAAGCGCGGCATGGCCGAGCAGCTCAAGGGCGGCGTGATCATGGACGTGGTCAACGCCGAGCAGGCGAAGATCGCCGAGGACGCCGGCGCCGTGGCCGTCATGGCCCTGGAGCGGGTCCCCGCCGACATCCGCAAGGACGGCGGTGTCGCCCGCATGTCCGACCCGAACATGATCGAAGAGATCATCGGCGCGGTCTCCATCCCGGTCATGGCCAAGTCCCGCATCGGCCACTTCGTCGAGGCCCAGGTCCTGCAGTCCCTCGGTGTCGACTACATCGACGAGTCCGAGGTCCTCACCCCGGCCGACGAGGTCAACCACTCCGACAAGTGGGCCTTCACCACCCCCTTCGTCTGTGGCGCCACCAACCTGGGCGAGGCCCTGCGCCGCATCGCCGAGGGAGCGGCCATGATCCGCTCCAAGGGTGAGGCCGGCACCGGCAACGTCGTCGAGGCCGTGCGCCACCTGCGCCAGATCAAGAACGAGATCGCCAAGCTGCGCGGCTTCGACAACAACGAGCTGTTCGCCGCCGCCAAGGACCTGCGCGCCCCGTACGAGCTCGTCAAGGAGGTCGCCGAGCTCGGCAAGCTGCCGGTCGTGCTGTTCTCCGCCGGTGGTGTCGCCACCCCCGCCGACGCCGCGCTGATGCGCCAGCTCGGCGCCGAGGGCGTCTTCGTCGGCTCCGGCATCTTCAAGTCGGGCGACCCGGCCAAGCGCGCCGCCGCCATCGTGAAGGCCACCACCTTCTACGACGACCCGAAGATCATCGCGGACGCCTCCCGCAACCTGGGCGAGGCCATGGTCGGCATCAACTGCGACGAGCTCTCCGAGTCCGAGCGCTACGCCAACCGTGGCTGGTAATCACCCATGAGCACACCCGTGATCGGTGTCCTGGCCCTCCAGGGCGACGTACGGGAGCACCTGATCGCCCTGGCCTCGGCTGACGCCGTGGCCAGGCCGGTCCGGCGCCCCGAGGAGCTCGCCGAGGTCGACGGCCTCGTCATACCCGGCGGCGAGTCCACCACCATCTCCAAGCTGGCCGAGCTCTTCGGCCTGATGGAGCCGCTGCGCGAGCGCATCGCCGCCGGACTGCCGGTGTACGGCACCTGCGCCGGCCTGATCATGCTCGCCGACAAGATCCTCGACCCGCGCTCGGGCCAGGAGACCTTCGGCGGCATAGACATGATCGTCCGGCGCAACGCGTTCGGACGGCAGAACGAGTCCTTCGAGGCCGGTGTCACCGTCACCGGCATCGAGGACGGCCCCGTCGAGGGCGTCTTCATCCGCGCCCCGTGGGTCGAGTCCGTCGGTGCCCAGGTCGAGGTCCTCGCGGAGCACGAGGGTCATATCGTGGCCGTACGGCAGGGTCAGGCCATGGCGACCTCGTTCCACCCCGAACTCACCGGCGATCACCGCATTCACGCCCTGTTCGTCGACATGGTGCGCGCCGCGGTGTGACGAGGTCCCGGTAGGATCTCTGGGGTTCGTTCAGAAATGGGTTACGCGAAGGAGACAGGCAGATGTCCGGCCACTCTAAATGGGCTACGACGAAGCACAAGAAGGCCGTGATCGATGCCAAGCGCGGCAAGCTCTTCGCGAAGCTGATCAAGAACATCGAGGTCGCCGCCCGGACCGGCGGTGCCGATCTGGACGGTAACCCGACGCTGTTCGACGCCGTACAGAAGGCGAAGAAGAGCTCCGTCCCGAACAAGAACATCGACTCGGCGATCAAGCGCGGCGGCGGCCTCGAGGCCGGCGGCGTCGACTACGAGACGATCATGTACGAGGGCTACGGCCCGAACGGTGTCGCGGTGCTCATCGAGTGCCTCACCGACAACCGCAACCGTGCCGCCTCCGACGTCCGCGTCGCCATGACCCGCAACGGCGGTTCGATGGCCGACCCCGGCTCGGTCTCGTACCTGTTCAACCGCAAGGGCGTCATCGTGCTGCCCAAGGCCGAACTGACCGAGGACGACGTCCTCGGCGCTGTGCTCGACGCGGGCGCCGAGGAGGTCAACGACCTCGGTGAGAGCTTCGAGGTCATCAGCGAGGCCACCGACATGGTCGCGGTCCGCACCGCCCTCCAGGAGGCCGGGATCGACTACGACTCCGCCGACTCCAACTTCGTCCCGACCATGCAGGTCGAGCTCGACGAAGAGGGCGCGCGCAAGATCTTCAAGCTGATCGACGCGCTCGAGGACAGCGACGACGTGCAGAACGTCTTCGCCAACTTCGACGTCAGCGACGAGGTCATGGAGAAGGTCGACGCCTGAGCGCGGTCGTTTCTCGCAGCGGGCCGACGGGGACACACCCCCGTCGGCCCGCTGTCGTTCGTGCGGCGTTGTCAGTGGCAGCGGATAGCCTGCACAAACAGATTTACGAAGACGGTCCAGGGAGGGGCTCAGGTGCGCGTGCTGGGGGTTGACCCGGGGCTGACCCGGTGCGGTGTCGGCGTCGTCGAAGGCGTCGCAGGGCGGCCCCTGACCATGCTCGGCGTGGGCGTCGTGCGGACGGCCGCCGACGCCGACATCGGCATACGCCTGGTCGGCATCGAGCGCGGCATCGAGGAGTGGCTCGACCGCTTCTCGCCCGAACTGGTCGCCGTGGAGCGGGTGTTCAGCCAGCACAACGTGCGTACGGTCATGGGCACGGCGCAGGCAAGCGCCGTCGCCATGCTCTGCGCCTCGCGCCGCGGCATCCCCGTCGCCCTGCACACCCCCAGCGAGGTCAAGGCCGCCGTCACCGGCAGCGGACGCGCCGACAAGGCCCAGGTCGGAGCCATGGTGACCCGGCTGCTCCGGCTCTCCGCCCCGCCCAAGCCGGCCGACGCCGCCGACGCCCTCGCCCTGGCCATCTGTCACATCTGGCGAGCCCCGGCCCAGAACCGACTCCAGCAGGCCGTCGCCGCCCATCACGCAACGAAAGGCCGTTCCGCATGATCGCCTTTGTCAGCGGCCCGGTCGCCGCGCTCGCCCCCACCACCGCGGTCATCGAGGTCGGCGGCGTCGGCATGGCCGTCCAGTGCACGCCGAACACCATCGCCGGCCTGAGGATCGGTCAGGAGGCGCGGCTGGCCACGTCGTTGGTGGTTCGTGAGGACTCCCTGACGCTGTACGGCTTCGCGGACGACGACGAGCGGCAGGTCTTCGAACTGCTCCAGACCGCGAGCGGTGTCGGACCCCGCCTCGCCCAGGCCATGCTCGGCGTGCACAGCCCCGACGCGCTGCGCCTCGCCGTCTCCACCGGGGACGAGAAGACGCTCACCGCCGTCCCCGGCATCGGCAAGAAGGGGGCGCAGAAGCTCCTCCTCGAACTGAAGGACAAGCTGGGGCAGCCGCTCGGCACCGGCGGCCTCGTCGGCGCGCAGCGGGCGGCGGCCTCCGGTCCGGCGCCGTGGACGGAGCAGCTGGCCGCCGCGCTGATCGGCCTCGGCTACGCGAGCCGCGAGGCGGAGGAGGCGGTGTCGGCGGTCACGCCCCAGGCGGAGGCGGCGATCGCCTCCGGCGGCTCGGCCCCGGTCCCCCAGCTCTTGAGGGCCGCCCTCCAGACCTTGAACCGGTCACGCTGACATGCCCGCTGCGCGGGGCCTCTTCCCCACCCCGCCCTCCCCCCAGACTTCGTCCGGGGGGACCCCCATCCCGAACTGGGGGCAAGCCCCCAGACTCCGTACGGCCTGCGGCCGTGTCCTCAATCGCCGGACGGGCTGATTTTCCGCCCGGCGGAAGATTCAGCCCCGCCGGCGATTGAGCCCCCGCCCCCCAAAGACACGTACCGCACGACACCACGAAGGCAGACACCGTGAACTGGGACGACGAGACCGCACCCGCAGCCGAGGAACGCCTCGTCGGCGCCTCCGCCGACGGTGACGACCAGGCCGTCGAGGCGGCCCTGCGGCCCAAGGACCTCAGCGAGTTCGTCGGCCAGGAGAAGGTGCGCCAGCAGCTCGACCTGGTCCTCAAGGCCGCCCGCCAACGCGGAGCCACCGCCGACCACGTCCTGCTCTCCGGCGCTCCGGGCCTCGGTAAGACCACCCTGTCGATGATCATCGCGGCGGAGATGAACGCCCCGATCCGGATCACCTCCGGCCCCGCCATCCAGCACGCCGGAGACCTCGCCGCGATCCTCTCCTCCCTCCAGGAGGGAGAGATCCTTTTCCTCGACGAGATCCACCGCATGTCCCGCCCCGCCGAGGAGATGCTCTACATGGCGATGGAGGACTTCCGCGTCGACGTGATCGTCGGCAAGGGCCCCGGCGCCACCGCCATCCCGCTGGAGCTCCCGCCCTTCACCCTGGTCGGCGCCACCACCAGGGCCGGACTCCTGCCGCCCCCGCTCCGGGACCGCTTCGGCTTCACCGCCCACATGGAGTTCTACGACCCCGCCGAGCTCGAGCGCGTCATCCACCGCTCCGCCGGACTCCTCGACGTCGAGATCGACCCCGCCGGAGCCGCCGAGATCGCCGGCCGCTCCCGGGGCACCCCTCGAATCGCCAACCGTCTCCTGCGCCGCGTCCGCGACTACGCCCAGGTCAGGGCCGACGGCGTGATCAACCGCGAGATCTCCGCCGCCGCACTCGCGGTGTACGAGGTGGACAGCCGCGGTCTCGACCGTCTGGACCGCGCCGTCCTGGAGGCCCTGCTCAAGCTCTTCGGCGGTGGCCCGGTCGGCCTGTCGACCCTCGCGGTCGCGGTGGGGGAGGAGCGGGAGACCGTCGAGGAGGTCGCCGAACCCTTCCTCGTACGAGAGGGACTCCTGGCGCGTACGCCCCGTGGTCGGGTCGCCACTCCCGCGGCATGGACCCATCTCGGACTCGTTCCGCCGCAGGCAGCGGCCCCGGGCGCGCCAGGAAGCGGACAACAGGGGCTCTTCGGGGCGTGACGGCGCCGTGACGGCGCGGAGACTCGTCGGACGAGGAACGACGGTGCGATGCTGGACGTTGTTCCAATGATGCGGACTCGCCTAGACTCCGCCGATGCCGACCTTTCTGGCCGGCACGCCCACCCCCGAAGATCAGGCCGCGGGATCTCCGCGTCCGTGCGAAGGAAACCCGTCCCGTGAGTATCGTGACCCTCCTCCCCTTCATCGTCCTCATCGGGGCCATGTTCCTGATGACCCGCTCTGCGAAGAAGAAGCAGCAGGCGGCCGCGCAGATGCGCGACGAGATGCAGCCCGGCACCGGCGTGCGGACGATCGGGGGGATGTACGCCACCGTCAAGGAGATCGGCGACGAGACCGTCCTCCTCGAGGTCGCTCCCGGCGTGCACGCCGTCTACGCGAAGAACGCCATCGGCGCGGTCCTCGCGGACGACGAGTACAACCGCATCGTCCACGGCGACGAGCCGGACACCGAGACGGTCGTCCCGGACGACGCCTCCTCGCTGACCGAGTCGGTCGACGCCGACACGTCGGACGAGGTCGCCGAGGACGCCAAGCCGGACCTGACCAAGAAGGTGGAGGCCGTCGAGGCCGACGCCGAGGTCAAGAAGGACGACAAGGCCGGCGGCGAGACCGAGGCTAAGTAGTCGCGACCGGGGACCGGAGGACGCCCACCGGCGTCCACGGTCCCCGGCACGGTTCCACGTCTGCGGGGGCAGGTCCCCACACACACTTCGTGGCCGCACCGCGCACACCCGGCGCAGGGCGGTTGGACAGGGAGAAACGACAAGGTGGCAGCACCGAAGAAGGGCCGACGGCCGGCGGGGGGCCAGAGCAGGCCGGGGCGTGCCCTGGCTCTGATCCTGATCGCCATGGTCGCGCTCACGGGCGGAATGTTCTGGTCCGGTCACACCACGCCGCGTCTGGGCATCGACCTCGCGGGCGGTACGTCGATCACGCTGAAGGCGAAGGCCGATCCCGGTCAGGAAGACGCCGTCAACGAGACCAACATGAACACCGCGGTCGGCATCATCGAGCGTCGTGTCAACGGTCTGGGTGTCTCCGAGGCCGAGGTCCAGACACAGGGCCAAGAGAACATCATCGTGAACATCCCCCGGGGTGTGAACGAGAAGCAGGCCCGTGAGCAGGTCGGCACCACGGCCCAGCTCTACTTCCGGCCCGTTCTGACCTACGCGCCCTCGCAGCAGCCCGCGCCGGACGCGAGCTCCTCCGCCTCGCCGAAGCCCTCGGCCTCCGGAGCGACCGCCGACAGTGGCAAGAAGGACGAGAAGTCCGCCACACCGTCGTCGAGCGCCTCCACCCAGGGCCGCGCGGTCTCCGAGGCCCTGAAGGCCCCGAGCCCCACGCCGACCGCGAGCGGTTCCGCCACCCCGAAGAGCTCGGACAGCCCCAAGCCCTCGGCCACGCCGAGCGCCGACCCCGCGGCCTCCGCCCTTGAGCAGAAGTTCGCGGCCCTGAACTGCCTCGACCCGAAGCAGCGCGCCGCCGCCGGCCAGGGCGTCAAGCCCGAGGCCTCCACCGTCGCCTGTGGCAAGAACGCCATCGGCCAGTGGGAGAAGTACCTCCTCGGCCCGGCCGAGGTCGACGGCAAGGACGTCGACGACGCCAGTGGCGTCTTCGACCAGCAGCGCGGCATGTGGATCGTGAACATGGAGTTCACGAGCGAGGGCGCCAAGAAGTTCTCGCAGATCACCAGCAAGCTGTCGCAGCAGCAGGAGCCGCAGAACCAGTTCGCGATCGTGCTGGACGGCGAGGTCGTCTCGGCACCGTCGGTGCGCACCACGCTGAGCGCCAACGCGGAGATCTCCGGCAGCTTCAACCAGCAGTCGGCCCAGGACCTCGGCAACATCCTGTCCTACGGTGCCCTGCCGCTCTCCTTCGACACCCAGAGCGTCGACACGGTCACCGCCGCCCTCGGCGGCGAGCAGCTGGAGGCGGGTCTGATCGCCGGTGCGATCGGTCTGGCCCTGGTCGTCCTCTACCTGGTGATCTACTACCGCGGCCTGTCCTTCGTGGCGCTGCTCAGCCTTCTGGCCTCGGCAATCCTCACGTACGTGATCATGGCCCTGCTCGGCCCGGCCATCGGCTTCGCGCTGAACCTGCCGGCCGTCTGTGGCGCCATCGTCGCCATCGGTATCACCGCCGACTCGTTCATCGTCTACTTCGAACGCATCCGCGACGAGATCCGCGAGGGGCGCACGCTCCGCCCGGCCGTCGAGCGCGCGTGGCCCCGTGCCCGCCGCACGATTCTCGTCTCCGACTTCGTGTCGTTCCTCGCCGCCGCCGTGCTCTTCCTCGTCACCGTCGGCAAGGTCCAGGGCTTCGCGTTCACGCTCGGTCTGACCACCCTGCTCGACGTGGTCGTCGTGTTCCTCTTCACCAAGCCGCTGATGACGCTGCTCGCACGGACCAAGTTCTACGGCGAGGGTCACGCCTGGTCCGGACTGGACCCGAAGCGCCTCGGCGCCAAGCCGCCGCTGCGCCGCTCCCGCCGTGTCTCCGCCCCCGTCGACCCGAAGGAGGCGTGAGATGGCGAAGAAGCGCGACAGTCTCGGCGCCCGGCTCAACCGCGGTGAGGTCGCCTACGACTTCATCGCGAACCGCAAGCTCTGGTACGGCCTGTCCATCCTGATCACCATCACGGCCATCGTCGCCCTGGCCGTCCGCGGCCTGAACATGGGCATCGAGTTCCAGGGCGGTGCCGTCTTCACCACCCCGAAGTCGGAAGTCTCCGTCTCCCAGGCCCAGGAGTACGCGGAAGAGGCCTCCGGCCACGACGCGCTCGTCCAGAAGCTCGGCAGCGGCGCGCTGCGCATCCAGGTCGGCGGTCTCGACACCGCGAAGTCCGACCAGGTCCGCGCGGAGCTCGCCAAGGATCTCAACATCGCCGAGGACAAGATCGCGGCGGAGCTGGTCGGTCCGAGCTGGGGTGAGCAGATCGCCACCAAGGCATGGACCGGTCTCGCGGTCTTCATGATCCTCGTGGTGATCTATCTGGCCATCGCCTTCGAGTGGAGAATGGCGGTAGCGGCGCTCATCGCCCTGATCCACGACCTGACCATCACCGTCGGCATCTATTCGCTCGTCGGGTTCGAGGTCACGGTCGGTACGGTCATCGGTCTGCTGACGATCCTCGGCTACTCGCTGTACGACACGGTCGTCGTCTTCGACTCCCTCAAGGAGGGAACGAAGGACATCACCAAGCAGACCCGCTACACGTACAGCGATCTGGCCAACAAGTCGATCAACGGCACCCTGATCCGTTCGATCAACACCACCGTCGTGGCCCTGCTGCCGGTCGCCGGTCTGCTCTTCATCGGTGGCGGTGTCCTCGGCGCCGGCATGTTGAACGACATCTCGCTGTCGCTGTTCGTCGGTCTCGCCGCCGGTGCGTACTCCTCGATCTTCATCGCCACCCCGCTCGTCGCCGACCTCAAGGAGCGCGAGCCGGCGATCAAGGCGCTCAGGAAGCGGGTGCTCGCCAAGCGGGCCTCCGCGGCCGCCAAGGGCGAGTCCCTGGACGGCCCCGACGCCGACGACAGCGCCGAGGGCTTCGAGGACGAGGACCGGACCGCCATGGTGGGCCAGCGCGGCCGCCGCGGCAGGTCGTCGGAGCGCCACGGATGACCGACGTGACGCAGGACACCGCGGGCCTGCTGCTCAGCCGGATCCGTGACGTCCCCGACTACCCGAAGCCGGGCGTGCTGTTCAAGGACATCACCCCGCTGCTCGCGGACCCGGAGGCGTTCACCGCCCTGACCGACACCCTCGCCACGCTGTGCACCACGCACGGTGCGACGAAGATCGTCGGCCTCGAGGCGCGCGGCTTCATCCTCGCCGCCCCGGTGGCCGTCCGCGCGGGCCTGGGCTTCATCCCGGTCCGCAAGGCCGGCAAGCTGCCCGGAGCGACGCTGAAGCAGGCGTACGAGCTGGAGTACGGCACCGCCGAGATCGAGGTGCACGCCGAGGACCTGGCCGCGGGTGACCGCGTCATGGTCATCGACGACGTCCTCGCCACCGGCGGCACCGCCGAGGCCTCGCTGGAGCTCATCCGGAGGGCCGGCGCCGAGGTCGCGGGTGTCTCGGTCCTCATGGAGCTCGGCTTCCTCGCCGGGCGGGCCCGACTGGAGCCCGCGCTGCGCGGCGCCCCGCTGGAGGCGCTGATCACGGTCTGACACCGCACCATGTGCAGTGAGGGGGGCGCCCCGGGGAATCCCCGGGGCGCCCCCGCCGTTTTCCCGGTATGTCCCGGAACGGGACCCATCCGGCGCGTGGTGCCCGTCTCACCCCCCGCACGCGTGAGCACGGTGGCTCCCGGGTCGATACCATGGCCTTTCCGGGCCTGACCGGGGGACCCGGAACCGCACGAGGAGCGCTCTTGCCAGACGAGGCCCAGCCACTCTCCGCCGCGCAGCCCGACCCGCAGGCCGAGAAGGCCGCGGCGGAACCCGCGACGCCCAAGAACAAGCCCGCGGAGAGCAGGCCCGCGCCCGCGGCCCCCGCCCCGGCACCGGCCTCCACGCCCAAGCCCGCGCCTGCCCCCGTGGCCCGTTCCGGCGGCGGCTCGTCCAACCGTGTGCGGGCCCGCCTCGCCCGCCTCGGCGTCCAGCGCTCCTCCCCGTACAACCCGGTCCTCGAACCGCTGCTTCGGATCGTCCGCTCCAACGACCCGAAGATCGAGACCGCGACGCTCCGCCAGGTCGAGCGCGCCTACCAGGTCGCCGAGCGCTGGCACCGCGGACAGAAGCGCAAGAGCGGCGACCCGTACATCACGCACCCGCTCGCCGTCACCACCATCCTCGCCGAGCTCGGCATGGACCCCGCCACGCTCATGGCCGGTCTGTTGCACGACACCGTCGAGGACACCGAGTACGGCCTGGACACCCTGCGCCGCGACTTCGGCGACCAGGTCGCCCTGCTCGTCGACGGCGTCACCAAGCTCGACAAGGTCAAGTTCGGCGAGGCCGCACAGGCCGAGACCGTCCGCAAGATGGTCGTCGCCATGGCCAAGGACCCGCGCGTCCTGGTCATCAAGCTCGCCGACCGGCTGCACAACATGCGCACCATGCGCTATCTCAAGCGGGAGAAGCAGGAGAAGAAGGCCCGCGAGACCCTCGAGATCTACGCGCCCCTGGCCCACCGCCTGGGCATGAACACCATCAAGTGGGAGCTGGAGGACCTCGCCTTCGCGATCCTCTACCCCAAGATGTACGACGAGATCGTCCGCCTCGTCGCCGAGCGCGCGCCCAAGCGCGACGAGTACCTCGCCATAGTGACCGACGAGGTCCAGTCCGACCTGCGCGCCGCCCGCATCAAGGCCACCGTCACCGGCCGACCCAAGCACTACTACAGCGTCTACCAGAAGATGATCGTCCGCGGCCGTGACTTCGCGGAGATCTACGACCTGGTCGGCATCCGCGTCCTCGTGGACACCGTCCGCGACTGCTACGCGGCGCTCGGCACCGTCCACGCGCGATGGAACCCGGTCCCCGGCCGGTTCAAGGACTACATCGCGATGCCGAAGTTCAACATGTACCAGTCTCTGCACACGACGGTCATCGGCCCCAACGGCAAGCCCGTCGAGCTGCAGATCCGTACGTTCGACATGCACCGCCGGGCCGAGTACGGCATCGCCGCGCACTGGAAGTACAAGCAGGATCCCTCCGCCGGTGCCTCCAAGGTGCGTACCGACGTGCCGAAGAGCGCCGGCAAGGACGACCACCTCAACGACATGGCGTGGCTGCGCCAGCTGCTCGACTGGCAGAAGGAGACCGAAGACCCCGGCGAGTTCCTGGAGTCCCTCCGCTTCGACCTGTCGCGCAACGAGGTCTTCGTCTTCACCCCCAAGGGCGACGTCATAGCGCTGCCCGCCGGGGCCACCCCCGTCGACTTCTCCTACGCCGTCCACACCGAGGTCGGCCACCGCACCATAGGGGCGCGGGTCAACGGGCGGCTCGTCCCGCTCGAGTCGACCCTCGACAACGGCGACCTGGTCGAGGTCTTCACCTCCAAGGCCGCCGGCGCCGGGCCGTCCCGCGACTGGCTGGGCTTCGTCAAGTCCCCGCGGGCCCGCAACAAGATCCGCGCATGGTTCTCCAAAGAGCGCCGCGAGGAGGCGATCGAGCAGGGCAAGGACGCGATCGCGCGGGCCATGCGTAAGCAGAACCTGCCGATCCAGCGCATCCTGACCGGCGACTCGCTCGTCACGCTCGCCCACGAGATGCGCTACAGCGACATCTCCTCGCTGTACGCGGCGATCGGCGAGGGCCATGTCACGGCCCAGTCCATCGTCCAGAAGCTGGTGCAGGCCCTCGGTGGCGAAGAGGCGGCCAACGAGGACCTCGTCGAGACCGCCCCGCCCACGCGCGGCCGCGCCAAGCGCCGCTCCAGCGCCGACCCCGGTGTCGTCGTCAAGGGTGTCGAGGACGTCTGGGTCAAGCTGGCCCGATGCTGTACGCCCGTACCCGGCGACCCGATCATCGGCTTCGTCACCCGCGGCAGTGGCGTATCGGTTCACCGCAGCGACTGCGTCAACGTCGACTCGCTCTCCCGCGAGCCCGAGCGCATCCTCGAGGTCGAGTGGGCGCCCACCCAGTCCTCGGTGTTCCTGGTCGCCATCCAGGTCGAGGCACTCGACCGCTCCAGGCTGCTGTCGGACGTCACACGGGTCCTGTCGGACCAGCACGTCAACATCCTGTCGGCGGCCGTCCAGACCTCCCGCGACCGGGTGGCCACCTCACGCTTCACCTTCGAGATGGGCGACCCGAAGCACCTCGGACATGTCCTGAAGGCCGTCCGCGGCGTGGAGGGCGTCTACGACGTCTACCGCGTCACCTCGGCCCGCAGGCCGTAACGCGGACATACGAGATGCGAGAAGGGCCCCGGCACCTGTCACAGGTACCGGGGCCCTTCCCGTACGACCGGCTGTCAGCCGCCGAACTCCTGCAGACCCTTGAGCGCCTGGTCCAGGAGCGCCTGGCGGCCCTCCAGCTCACGGCCCAGCTTGTCGGCCTTGGCGTCGTTGCCCGCCGCGCGGGCCGCGTCGATCTGCTTCTGCAGCTTGTCGACCGCGTCCTGCAGCTGGCCCGTCAGACCCGCGGCACGCGCGCGTGCCTCCGGGTTGGTCCGGCGCCACTCCGACTCCTCGGCCTCCTGCAGCGCCCGCTCCACCGCGTGCATCCGGCCCTCGACCTTCGGGCGGGCGTCGCGCGGCACGTGGCCGATGGCCTCCCAGCGCTCGTTGATGGAGCGGAAGGCCGCACGGGCCGCCTTCAGATCCGCCACGGGCACCAGCTTCTCGGCCTCGACCGCGAGCTCCTCCTTCAGCTTGAGGTTCTCGGTCTGCTCCGCGTCCCGCTCGGCGAAGACATCGCCGCGCGCCGCGAAGAACACGTCCTGGGCGCCGCGGAAGCGGTTCCACAGGTCGTCCTCGTGCTCGCGCTGGGCGCGGCCCACCGCCTTCCACTCCGCCATCAGCTCGCGGTAGCGGGCGGCCGTGCCACCCCAGTCCGTGGAGTTGGAGAGCGACTCGGCCTCCGCGACCAGCTTCTCCTTGGCCTTGCGGGCCTCCTCGCGCTGCGCGTCCAGCGAGGCGAAGTGCGCCTTGCGGCGCTTGGAGAACGCCGAGCGGGCGTGCGAGAAGCGGTGCCACAGCTCGTCGTCCGACTTCCGGTCCAGCCGCGGCAGGCCCTTCCAGGTGTCCACGAGCGCGCGCAGCCGCTCACCGGCGGCCCGCCACTGCTCGCTCTGCGCCAGCTCCTCGGCCTCCTTGACCAGAGCCTCCTTGGCGCCCCGCGCCTCGTCGGTCTGCTTGGCCTTCTGGACCTTGCGCTCCTCGCGGCGCGACTCCACCGTCTCGACCAGCTTGTCGAGACGGGTGGTCAGCGCGGCGAGGTCACCCACGGCGTGATGCTCGTCGACCTGCTGCCGGATGTGGTCGATCGCGGCAGTGGCGTCCTTCGCCGAGAGGTCGGTGGTCTTCACCCTCTTCTCGAGGAGGCCGATCTCGACAACCAAGCCCTCGTACTTGCGCTCGAAGTAGGCCAGTGCCTCCTCGGGAGTGCCGGCCTGCCACGATCCGACGACCTTCTCGCCCTCGGCAGTACGCACGTACACGGTGCCCGTCTCGTCGACGCGGCCCCACGGGTCGCTGCTCACAGCGCCTCCTCCACATGATGCCGCTGAGGGGGTTGTGCCCCCTGGGCATCGTCCACAGTTTCCCGGCGGGCCTCGCCCGCCCTCAACAACGCGGATACAGGACCGCGCTGCACAACGCCAATCTAGGCGACCGGCCGCCCGGCTGTCCGCACTCAGCGCGACCGAAATTCAACGGTCACGCCGTGCGTCACTTCTTGGCGACCGTGGCCTTCTCGATGGTGACGGGCTTCTTCGGCGCGCCGTCCTTGGCGCCACCCTCGACCCCGGCCTTCGCGACCTCCTGGACGGCCTTCAGGCCCGCCGCGTCGATCTTCCCGAAGGGCGTGTAGCTCGGCGGCAGCTTCGTGTCCTTGTAGACGAGGAAGAACTGGCTGCCGCCCGTGCCCGGCTGACCGGTGTTGGCCATCGCCACCGTTCCGGCCGGGAACGTCACCGAACCGTTCGCGCCGGCCTTGCCGAGGGAGTCCAGGTTCTCGTCCGGGATGGTGTAGCCCGGGCCGCCGGTGCCGTCGCCCTTCGGGTCGCCGCACTGGAGGACGAAGATGCCGTCGGTGGTGAGCCGGTGGCACTTCGTTCCGTCGAAGTACTTCTTGTCGGCCAGGTGCTTGAAGGAATTCACCGTCCGCGGAGTCTTCGCCGCGTCCATGGCGATGGAGATGTCGCCCTCGTTCGTCTTCAGGGCCATCGTGTACGTGGCCTTCTTGTCGACGGTCATCGCAGGCTCGGGCGTCGTCGACTCGCTCGCCGTGGGCGTCGGGGCGTCGCTCGCCGCGGCGTCGTCGGAGCCCTTCCTGCCGCCGTCGGTCAGCGCCACCGAGGCGTACACGGCACCACCCGCGGCCAGCACCACGGCCAGCGAGGCGGCGATGACGGTGTTCCGGCGCCTGGCCTTCAGCCGCGCATCCTGCCGTCGCTGCTGCTGCCGTACGAACTTCTCCCTGGCGAGCTGCCGCCGCCGCTGATCGCTGCTGACCACCGGATCTGCTCCTTGTCGCTCGTGCGTTCCTGCCCTGGCCGGGTGTGCCCGTACCGTATACGGGTTGGCTGTGGAATACGCAGCGCCGGTAGGCTCTGATCTGCCGCTTCCGCTCCGCCGCACCTCTGTGCCGGACGACATTTAAGGACGATCGTGCTGATTGCCGGGTTCCCCGCCGGGGCCTGGGGGACCAACTGCTATCTGGTCGCCCCCGCCGCAGGCGAGGAGTGCGTGATCATCGACCCGGGCCACCAGGCCGCCCAGGGAGTCGAGGAGACGCTCAAGAAGCATCGGCTCAAGCCCGTCGCGGTGGTCCTCACCCATGGCCACATCGACCACGTCGCCTCCGTCGTCCCGGTCTGTGGCGCCCATGACGTACCCGCGTGGATCCACCCCTCCGACCGGTACATGATGAGCGACCCGGAGAAGGCCCTCGGCCGCTCCATCGGGATGCCGCTCATGGGCGAACTGACCGTGGGCGAGCCGGACGACGTGCGCGAGCTCACCGACGGCGCGAAGCTGGACCTCGCCGGACTGGAGTTCTCCGTCGCCCATGCGCCCGGTCATACCAAGGGGTCGGTGACGTTCCAGATGCCGCAGACCACGGAGATCCCCTCCGTGTTCTTCTCCGGTGATCTGCTCTTCGCCGGCTCCATCGGACGCACCGACCTGCCCGGCGGTGACATGGACGAGATGCTCGAATCGCTGGCCCGCGTGTGCCTGCCGCTCGACAACTCGACCGTGGTGCTGTCGGGACACGGTCCCCAGACGACCATCGGCCAGGAGCGCGCCACCAACCCGTACCTGCGGGACGTGGCGGCCGGCCTCGGGAGCGCGAAGGCTCCCCGACGAGGAATGTGACGAGACTTTCGTGAGCACCTTCAAGGCCCCCAAGGGCACGTACGACCTGATCCCGCCGTACTCCGCGAAGTACCTGGCGGTGCGTGACGCCATCTCCGGACCGCTGCGGAAGTCCGGCTACGGCTACATCGAGACGCCCGGCTTCGAGGACGTCAACCTCTTCGCGCGCGGTGTCGGCGAGTCCACCGACATCGTCACCAAGGAGATGTACACCCTCACGACCAAGGGCGGCTCCGAGCTGGCGCTGCGTCCCGAGGGCACCGCCTCCGTCCTGCGCGCTGCCCTGGAGGCCAGCCTGCACAAGCAGGGCAACCTGCCGGTCAAGCTCTGGTACTCCGGCTCGTACTACCGCTATGAGCGCCCCCAGAAGGGCCGCTACAGGCACTTCTCCCAGGTCGGTGCCGAGGCGATCGGCGCCGAGGACCCGGCGCTCGACGCCGAGCTGATCATCCTGGCCGACGACGCGTACCGCTCGCTGGGCCTGCGGAACTTCCGCATCCTGCTGAACTCGCTCGGCGACAAGGAGTGCCGCCCCGTCTACCGGGAGGCGCTCCAGGGCTTCCTGCGCGGTCTCGACCTCGACGAGGACACGCTCCGCCGGGCCGATATCAACCCGCTGCGCGTCCTCGACGACAAGCGCGAGTCGGTGCAGAAGCAGCTGGTCGGCGCGCCGCTCCTGCGCGACTATCTGTGCGACGCGTGCAAGGCGTACCACGAGGAGGTGCGCGCGCTGATCACCGCGGCGGGCGTGGCCTTCGAGGACGACGCCAAGCTGGTGCGCGGCCTGGACTACTACACGCGGACCACGTTCGAGTTCGTCCACGACGGCCTGGGCTCGCAGTCCGCGGTCGGCGGCGGTGGTCGCTACGACGGCCTTTCCGAGATGATCGGCGGCCCGGCGCTTCCGTCGGTCGGCTGGGCGCTCGGCGTGGACCGGACCGTGCTGGCCCTGGAGGCGGAGGGCGTCGCGTTGGACATCCCGGCGACCACCAGCGTCTTCGCCGTCGCGCTCGGCGAGGAGGCGCGTCGGCTGCTGTTCGCCAAGGTCACCGAGCTCCGCAAGGCGGGCGTCGCGGCGGACTTCGCGTTTGGCGGCAAGGGCCTCAAGGGCGCGATGAAGGACGCGAACCGCTCGGGCGCGCGCTTCACCCTGGTCGCCGGCGAGCGCGATCTGGCCGAGGGCGTCGTCCAGTTGAAGGACATGGACTCCGGCGAGCAGGAGCCGGTGACCCTGGACGAGCTGGTCGACGCCGTCCGCGCGAAGCTGGCCTGACCCGAGGCGTCAGGACGACCGGGGCCCGGAGACCGCTCCTCGCGGCCCGGGCCCCGGTCGTCCTTATGTCCACCGAACGGTGGACAGTGGGCTTGGTGCGGCAGAATGACCATGCCCAGAAGCCCGCGAGTGATGGATCGGGGATATGACAGACGCAGCGGTTGACGACGCGACGCGCGGCACGATCGGCGCGAGCCGCGCTTTGGCCTGGCTGCTGGTGATCACCGGTGCCGCGGGCCTGCTCGCCGCCTGGGTCATCACGATCGACAAGTTCAAGCTCCTCGAGGACCCGAACTTCACCCCGGGCTGCAGCCTCAACCCGATCGTCTCCTGCGGCAACATCATGAAGAGCGAGCAGGCCTCGGTCTTCGGCTTCCCGAACCCGATGCTGGGCCTCGTCACCTACGGGATGGTCATCGCGATCGGCGTCGCCCTCCTCGCGGGCGCCCGCTACCGCCGCTGGTACTGGCTCGGCCTGAACGCGGGCACGCTGTTCGGCGTCGGGTTCTGCACCTGGCTGATGCACCAGTCGCTGTACGAGATCAACGCGCTCTGCCTCTGGTGCTGCCTGGCCTGGGTCGCCACCATCGTCATGTTCTGGTACGTGACCTCGCACAACGTCCGCAGCGGCGTGCTTCCCGCACCTCGGGGCCTGCGGACCTTCTTCGACGAGTTCACCTGGGTGCTGCCGGTGCTGCACATCGGGATCATCGGGATGCTGATCCTTACGCGCTGGTGGGACTTCTGGACCTCCTGACCGGCCGGGCTGGACTGTCGGTGGCGTGACCTAGGCTTCATGACGTGGAGCCCGACCTCTTTACCGCAGCCGCCGAAGAACGCCAGGAGAAGGACCCGTCCGCCAGCCCCCTGGCCGTACGGATGCGTCCGCGCACCCTGGACGAAGTCCTCGGCCAGCAGCATCTGCTCAAGCCGGGATCGCCCCTGCGGCGGCTGGTGGGGGAGGGCGGCGGAGGCCCGGCGGGGGCCTCGTCCGTGATCCTCTGGGGACCGCCCGGCATCGGGAAGACGACCCTCGCGTACGTCGTCTCCAAGGCGACCAACAAGCGCTTCGTGGAGCTCTCCGCGATCACCGCGGGCGTCAAGGAGGTCCGCGCCGTCATCGAGGGAGCCCGGCGGGCCGCCGGCGGCTTCGGCAAGGAGACCGTCCTCTTCCTCGACGAGATCCACCGCTTCTCCAAGGCCCAGCAGGACTCGCTCCTCCCGGCGGTGGAGAACCGCTGGGTGACGCTGATCGCGGCGACGACGGAGAACCCGTACTTCTCGATCATCTCCCCGCTGCTCTCCCGCTCCCTGCTGCTCACGCTGGAGTCGCTCACCGACGACGACCTGCGCGACCTGCTGAAGCGGGCCCTCACCGAGGACCGTGGGCTCGGCGGGGCGGTCACCCTGCCCGAGGACGCCGAGGCGCATCTGCTGCGGATCGCCGGCGGCGACGCGCGGCGCGCGCTGACCGCTCTGGAGGCGGCCGCGGGCTCGGCCATCGCCAAGGGCGAGCCGGAGATCACACTCCAGACGGTCGAGGAGACCGTCGACCGGGCGGCGGTGAAGTACGACCGGGACGGCGACCAGCACTACGACGTGGCCAGCGCGCTCATCAAGTCCATCCGGGGCTCGGACGTGGACGCGGCGCTGCACTATCTGGCCCGGATGATCGAGGCGGGGGAGGACCCCCGGTTCATCGCCCGCCGTCTGATGATCTCGGCGAGCGAGGACATCGGCCTGGCCGACCCGACGGCTCTGCCGACGGCGGTCGCGGCCGCGCAGGCGGTCGCCATGATCGGCTTCCCCGAGGCGGCGCTGACCCTGAGTCACGCCACGATCGCCCTGGCCCTGGCCCCGAAGTCGAACGCGGCGACGACCGCGATCTTCGCGGCCCAGGCGGACGTACGGAACGGTCTGGCGGGCCCGGTCCCCGCGCATCTGCGCGACGGCCACTACAAGGGCGCGGCCAAGCTGGGCCACGCCCAGGGGTACGTCTACCCGCACGACGTCCCGGGCGGCATCGCGGCCCAGCAGTACGCACCGGACGAGGTCCACGGCAAGCGCTACTACGAACCGACCCGCTACGGCGCGGAGGCGCGGTACGCGGACGTGGTGGAGAAGGTACGGGAGCGGCTGCGCGGCGACGGCTGACGGCAGGACCCGGGCGCGTGCACGAGCCCCCGGACGACCCGGTACACTCGTGCGGAGTGCTGCGTCCCGTGTCCGGCTTCGGTCGGCGCCACCAGAACGGGACAGGCAGCCGGAGCCCCGCCTCAGGCGGGATCTCCAGGAGTGTCGCGCACCTTCGAAGGTGTCGCGGGCAACCCATCACCTCCCCGGATCCCGGGACCAGGCGATGGGCCGTTCGCGTGCTGCACGTATGTGCCCAGACCAGGGAGCGGCTGCCCGGTAGGTCCTCACGGACCGTACGGGTTTCCCCGGCTGCGGATGCGACCTCCTCTAACCCTGGTGAAGCCGTATTCGTACAGATAGAGAGGTTGGTTCATGCCGAACCAGTCCCGTCCCAAGGTCAAGAAGTCGCGTGCCCTCGGCATCGCGCTGACCCCGAAGGCCGTCAAGTACTTCGAGGCCCGCCCCTACCCGCCGGGCGAGCACGGCCGTGGTCGCAAGCAGAACTCGGACTACAAGGTCCGTCTGCTCGAGAAGCAGCGCCTGCGCGCCCAGTACGACATCAGCGAGCGCCAGATGGCGCGCGCCTACGACCGTGCCAAGAAGGCCGAGGGCAAGACGGGCGAGGCGCTGGTCGTCGAGCTCGAGCGTCGCCTCGACGCCCTGGTCCTGCGTTCGGGCATCGCCCGCACCATCTACCAGGCCCGCCAGATGGTCGTGCACGGTCACATCCAGGTCAACGGTGGCAAGGTCGACAAGCCGTCGTTCCGTGTCCGTCCCGACGACGTCGTGATGGTCCGCGAGCGCAGCCGCACCAAGCCGCTGTTCGAGGTTGCCCGTGCCGGTGGCTTCGCCGCCGACGGTGAGACCCCGCGCTACCTGCAGGTCAACCTGGCGGCCCTGGCCTTCCGCCTCGACCGCGACCCGAACCGCAAGGAAATCCCGGTCATCTGCGACGAGCAGCTGGTCGTCGAGTACTACGCCCGCTGATTCAGCTGCCGTAGTACCACCCCCGCGGTGTTCAGCCCGCCGCTTCCCCGCCCTTACCGGTGGGGGAGCCGGCGGGCTTCCGCTTGTCCGGCACTGCTCGTACGGAACGGCCGGGGCGCCCGCGGACCGGCGATGCGGGTGGCCGGATCTCGACGCTCGCTGAGCGCCCGGTCCACCGCCGCGTCCAAGGAGAGCCGTCGGCCCTCCCGTACCGACGCCCCATAACGCTCCGCGCCCAGCACCGCGCCGGCCTGCCGCTCGCACAGCGCCCGCGCTCCGTTGAAGTAGCTCGAGCCGAACAGCTGCAGACCCACCGAGTCCCACACCGGCAGCGCCGCACCCTGCAGCACCGCCGCCTCCGCCGGATCACCCTCGCTCGCCGTCACCAGCGCGAGCAGCTCGATCCCCAGGACCAGACCCACCAGATCGTGGAACGTGTGGTTGATGGTCACGCACTCGGCGAGCAGCTTCCGCGCCTCGCCGTGATCGCCCCCGCACCACGCCGCGTACGCCAGCACATAGAGCGCATACGCCCTGGTCCAACGCTCGCCGCGCTCCTCGCAGATCTCCCGCACCTCCGCGCACAGCGCGACCGCACCCTCCAGATCCCCCTGGAAGACCCGGGCCATCGCCAGCTCGACCTGCCCCATCAGCACATTGCTGTTCAGCTCGCCGAGCTCCCGGTACGCCTCCAGCGCGCAGCCGATCAGCTCCTCCGCGCGGGGCATGTCGTCCGACAGCAGCGCCAGGCAGCCCATCCGATGCGTCGCGTACGCCTCAGCCACCGGATTCCCGACCGAGCGGGCACGCTCGCCGCACTCGTGGAGCGCCGCGACCGCCGCCGTACTGTCCCCCTGCAGAATCGCCACATAGCCGAACACCCACAGCGCCTTCAGCCGGGCGTCCTCGTGCTCCGAGCCGAGCGCCAACGCCCGGTCCAGCCAGTGCCTGCCCTCCGCGAGCCGCCCGCACCCCGCCCAGTAGAACCAGAGCGTCCCGGCGAGATGCTGCGCCAGATGCCCCTCGTCCGGCTGCTCCAGACAGAGCTCCATCGCCGCCCGCAGATTGGGCAGCGCCACGTCCGTACAGGCCGCGACCTCGGCCTGGCGCGGGCTGAACCACTCCAGCTCGCACCAGGTGGCCAGACCCATGAACCAGTCACGGTGCCGCCGGCGCATCCGCTCCGTGTCGCCCAGCGCCGCCAGCCACTCCGCCCCGTACGCGGACACGGTGTCCAGAATCCGGTAGCGCGGACCCGCGGCGGTGTCCTCCCGCGCCACCAGCGACTGGGCGAGCAGGCCGCCGAGCACTTCGAGCACCTCGTCCGCAGGCAGGTCCGGGCCGCCGCAGACGTACTCCACCGCCTCCAGGTCGAACGGCCCGGCGAAGACCGAGAGGCGCGCCCACAACAGCCGCTCCTCCGGAGTGCACAGCTCATGACTCCAGCCGATCGCAGTCCGAAGCGTCTGATGGCGTGGCAGCCCGCCGCGGGCCCCGTCCGTCAGCAGCCGGAACCTGTCGTCGAGCCGGTGCAGCACCTGCTCCACCGTGAGCAGCGGCATCCGGGCGGCTGCCAGCTCCAGGGCAAGCGGAATCCCGTCGAGCCGTCGGCACAGCTCGTGCACGACGACGGGGTCCCGGTCGTCCGGCCCACCGGGCGCCCCGGCGGTACGCGCCCGTTCCTCGAACAGGCTCACACCGTCCGTCTCGTCCATCGGCGCCAGCGTGAACACCGCCTCGCCGTCCACCCGCAGCGGACGGCGGCCCATCGCGAGCACGGTCAGGCCGGGGGAGTGCCGCAGCAACTCCCGTACAAGTGGGGCGCACTCCGCCACGAGGTGCTCGAAGCCGTCGAGGACCAGCAGCAGCGTGCGCTCCGCGAGGTGCTCGGTGAGGATCTCGCGCGGGGTGCGCAGGGTGTGGTCGGTCAGGTCCAGCGCCTCGACCAGGGCGAGGGCCACCAGATCCGGGTCGCGCAGCACCGAGAGATCCGCGAGCCACACCCCGTCGACGTAGCGTTTCTGCGTGGCCGAGGCGACTCTCAGACCCAGCCGGGTCTTGCCGACACCGCCCACCCCGACGATCGTGACCAGACGGAATTCCCCCAGAAGCCGGGCCAGTTCGGCCCGCTCGTCGGCCCGTCCGATGAACCGGTTCAGTTCCGCCGGGAGGTTGCTCCTTCGCATGGGACACGGAGCGTACTCATCCGCACGCACTCCGTACAATCGGATCGGGTGAGTCCCCTCTCCGGAGCCGCGATACGACCCCTAATGCGGTACGGGGAAAGACCCCGGGCGCGATAGGGTCGGAGGACGACTTTTGGCAAGGGGCCAACGACAAGCAGAGAGCGGTGCGGAGTGACCGGTGGAGAGGTTGCCGGGATTCTGGTGGCCGTGTTCTGGGCGATTCTCGTCTCCTTCCTCGCCGTGGTGCTGGTGAGGCTGGCGCAGACGCTCAAGGCGACCACCAAGCTGGTGGCGGACGTGACCGAGCAGGCCGTGCCGCTGCTCAGCGACGCCTCCGCCACCGTGCGGTCAGCGCAGACCCAGCTCGACCGGGTCGACGCGATCGCCTCGGACGTCCAGGAGGTCACCTCCAACGCCTCCGCGCTCTCCTCCACCGTCGCCTCCACCTTCGGCGGCCCGCTCGTCAAGGTCGCGGCCTTCGGTTACGGGGTGCGCAAGGCCCTCGGCCGCGGCCGTGACGAGGCGCCGCCGGCGCCCTCGCGACGTACCGTCGTCGGTCGCACCGTGCCGGGCGCGCGACGCCGGAAGCAGAAGGGCTGACGCGCGATGTTCCGCCGTACGTTCTGGTTCACCGCAGGCGCCGCAGCGGGCGTCTGGGCCACCACCAAGGTCAACCGGAAGCTCAAGCAGCTGACCCCGGAGAGCCTCGCCGCGCAGGCGGCGAACAAGGCGATCGAGACCGGCCACCGGCTCAAGGACTTCGCCCTCGACGTCAGGGCGGGCATGGTCCAGCGCGAGGCCGAACTGGGCGAGGCCCTCGGCCTGGAGGCACCGGTGGACGCACCGGCGGAGCGCGAGCTCCCCGGGCCGCGCCGCAGGGCGTCGCTCGATGCCACCCCGAACACCACCACGCATTCGTACCGAACGATCTCGTACAACCGGAATGAGGACCACTGATGGAGTCGGCTGAAATCCGCCGCCGCTGGCTGAGCTTCTTCGAGGAGCGCGGGCACACCGTCGTGCCTTCGGCGTCGCTCATCGCGGACGACCCGACTCTGCTTCTGGTCCCCGCGGGCATGGTTCCGTTCAAGCCGTACTTCCTCGGCGAGGTGAAGCCGCCGTTCTCGCGCGCCTCCAGCGTGCAGAAGTGCGTGCGTACGCCCGACATCGAAGAGGTCGGCAAGACCACCCGCCACGGCACGTTCTTCCAGATGTGCGGCAACTTCTCCTTCGGCGACTACTTCAAGGAAGGCGCCATCAAGCTCGCCTGGGAGCTGCTGACCACCTCGGTGGAGCACGGCGGCTACGGGCTCGAGCCGGAGAAGCTCTGGATCACCGTCTACCAGGAGGACGACGAGGCCGAGCAGATCTGGCGCGACGTCGTCGGCGTCCCGGCCGAGCGCATCCAGCGCCTCGGCAAGAAGGACAACTACTGGTCGATGGGCGTCCCCGGCCCCTGCGGACCGTGCTCCGAGATCAACTACGACCGCGGCCCCGAGTTCGGCGTCGAGGGCGGACCGGCCGTCAACGACGAGCGGTACGTGGAGATCTGGAACCTGGTCTTCATGCAGTACGAGCGCGGCGAGGGCACCTCGAAGGAGGACTTCGAGATCCTCGGCGACCTGCCGTCGAAGAACATCGACACCGGCCTCGGTCTCGAGCGCCTGGCGATGATCCTGCAGGGCGTACAGAACATGTACGAGACCGACACCCTCCAGGTCGTCATCGACAAGGCCACCGAACTCACCGGCGTCGCCTACGGCAAGGCCCACGAGAGCGACGTCTCGCTGCGTGTCGTGGCCGACCACATGCGTACGTCCGTGATGCTCGTCGGCGACGGTGTCACCCCCGGCAACGAGGGCCGTGGATACGTCCTGCGCCGCATCATGCGCCGCGCCATCCGCAACATGCGCCTGCTCGGCGCCACCGGTCCGGTCGTCCAGGACCTGGTCGACGTGGTCATCAACACGATGGGCGAGCAGTACCCGGAGCTGGTCACCGACCGCAAGCGCATCGAGACCGTCGCGCTCGCCGAGGAGGCCCGCTTCCTCAAGACGCTCAACGCCGGCTCGAACGTCCTCGACGGCGCCGTCACCGAGACCAAGGCCGCCGGCAGCACGGTCCTCCCGGGCGACAAGGCGTTCCTGCTCCACGACACCTGGGGCTTCCCGATCGACCTCACCCTGGAGATCGCCGCCGAGCAGGGGCTCTCCGTGGACGAGGCCGGCTTCCGCCGCCTCATGCAGGAGCAGCGGGACAAGGCCAAGGCCGACGCCAAGGCCAAGAAGACCGGCCACGCCGACGTCGCCGCCTACCGCGAGATCGCGGACGGCAACGGCGCCACCGAGTTCACCGGCTACACCAACACCGAGGGCGAGACCACGGTCGTCGGTCTGCTGGTCAACGGTGTTCCGTCGCCGGCCGCCTCCGAGGGCGACGAGGTCGAGGTCGTCCTCGACCGCACCCCGTTCTACGCCGAGGGCGGCGGCCAGCTCGCCGACCAGGGCCGCATCAAGCTGCACAGCGGCGCCGTCATCGAGGTCCGCGACGTCCAGCAGCCGGTCCCCGGAGTCTCCGTGCACAAGGGCTCCGTCCAGGTCGGCGAGGTGACGGTCGGCTCCACCGCCTACGCCGCCATCGACATCCGCCGCCGCCGGGCCATCGCCCGCGCCCACTCCGCCACGCACCTGACGCACCAGGCCCTGCGTGACGCGCTCGGTCCGACGGCGGCCCAGGCCGGTTCGGAGAACTCGCCCGGACGCTTCCGCTTCGACTTCGGCTCGCCGAACGCCGTGCCCGGTGCGGTCCTCATGGACGTCGAGCAGAAGATCAACGAGGTCCTCGCCCGCGAGCTCGACGTGCACGCCGAGGTCATGCCGATCGACGAGGCCAAGCGTCAGGGCGCCATCGCCGAGTTCGGCGAGAAGTACGGCGAGAAGGTCCGCGTCGTCACCATCGGCGACTTCTCCAAGGAGCTGTGCGGCGGCACGCACGTCAAGAACACCGCCGCGCTGGGCCTGGTCAAGCTGCTCGGCGAGTCGTCGATCGGCAGTGGCGTGCGCCGGGTCGAGGCCCTTGTCGGTGTCGACGCGTACAACTTCCTCGCCCGTGAGCACACGGTCGTCGCTCAGCTCCAGGAGCTGGTCAAGGGCCGCCCCGAGGAGCTCCCGGAGAAGATCTCCTCCATGCTCGGCAAGCTGAAGGACGCCGAGAAGGAGATCGAGAAGTTCCGCGCCGAGAAGGTGCTGCAGGCCGCCGCCGGTCTCGTCGAGGGCGCCAAGGACATCCGCGGCGTCGCGCTCGTCACCGGCCAGGTCCCGGACGGCACCTCCGCCGACGACCTGCGCAAGCTGGTCCTCGACGTCCGCGGCCGCATCCCGGGTGGCCGCCCGGCCGTCGTGGCCCTGTTCACCACGGCCAACGGTCGTCCGCTCACGGTCATCGCCACCAACGAGGCGGCCCGCGAGCGCGGTCTCAAGGCCGGTGAGCTCGTCCGTACGGCCGCCAAGACCCTCGGCGGCGGCGGTGGCGGCAAGCCGGACGTCGCCCAGGGCGGCGGTCAGAACCCCGAGGCCGTCGGCGACGCCATCGACGCCGTCGAGCGCCTCGTGGTGGAGACGGCGTGACGATGCGTCGCGGCCGTCGACTCGCGATCGACGTCGGGGACGCCCGGATCGGGGTCGCCTCGTGCGACCCCGACGGGGTCCTCGCCACTCCGGTGGAGACCGTGCCGGGACGTGATGTCCCGGCCGCCCACCGGCGGCTGAGGCAGATCGTCGAGGAGTACGAACCGATCGAGGTCGTCGTGGGCCTGCCCCGCTCGCTCAGCGGGCGGGAGGGCCCGGCGGCCACCAAGGTCCGCGCCTTCGCACAGGAGATGGCGAAGGGCATCGCGCCGATCCCGGTCCGCCTGGTCGACGAGCGGATGACGACGGTCACGGCCACACAGGGCCTGCGGGCCTCGGGGGTGAAGTCGAAGAAGGGCCGGTCCGTCATCGATCAGGCGGCCGCTGTGATCATCCTTCAGAATGCTCTTGAGTCCGAACGGGTATCAGGTAATCCGCCCGGCGAGGGCGTCGAAGTGGTCATCTGATCGCGATACGGTAACGTTCCGCGCGATGCGGTGGTGTTCGAACAGCTACCGCACAACGTAGAGGCGGATCGTCCGGAAGCCTCGCGGCTGTTTGGGGATCGATGACTGAGTATGGCCGGGGCTCCAGCTCCGAACCGTGGCATCCCGCGGACCCGTTGTACGGGGACCAGGGATGGGGAGGCCAGCAGCAGCCGTACCCGCAGCAGGCGCAGTACGGCCAGGACCAGTACGGCCAGGGGCAGCTCGGCCAGGACCAGTACGCCCAGGAGCAGTACGCCCAGGGCTCGTACGCCCAGGACCCGTACGGTCAGGGCGGGCAGCAGGGGTACGACCCGCAGTACCAGCAGCAGCCTCAGCAGCAGCACCAGCAGGGTCAGCAGCCTCAGCAGTACAGCGATCCGCAGTACGGCAATCAGTCCTACGGCGGGCAGCAGGGGTACCCCGGGCAGGGCTACGACACGCCCGGGTACCCCGCACAGCAGTACGACGCGGGCTGGGAGACGGGTCAGACGGCCATGCCGTACGGCACGACTCCCGCCGATCAGTACGGCGGCCAGAACCCTGATCTCTATGGCACCCCCGAGGCGTACCCGCCGCCGCAGCCCCCGAGCCGGCGGCAGGGTCCGCCGGAGCAGGTGATCGACTGGGACGCGGAGCCCGAGGAAGAGGAGCGGCACCCCTTCTTCACGGGCGAGGACGGCGCCGATGACGACTACGACGACGACCCCTCCGACGACGGCTCGTCGCGGGGCGGTCGCGACCGGCGGGGCGGCAAGGGCCAGAAGAACAAGAAGGGCAAGAACGGAGTCGCGTGCCTGGTCGTCGCCCTCGTCCTCGCGGGCGGTGTCGGTGGCATCGGCTACTTCGGCTACCAGTTCTGGCAGGGTCAGTTCGGCGCGGCACCCGACTACGCGGGCGACGGCAGCGGCGAGGTCACCGTCGAGATCCCCAAGGATTCCGGCGGCTACGAGATCGGCAACATCCTCAAGAAGGAAGGCGTCGTCAAGAGCGTGGACGCCTTCGTCGCCGCGCAGGGGAAGCACCCCAAGGGCCTTTCGATCCAGGCCGGTGTCTACACGCTGAAGAAGGAGATGTCGGCGGAGAGCGCCGTCGCGATGATGCTCGACCCGGCGAGCCAGGCGAACTTCGTGATCCCCGAAGGCAAGCGGAACGTCTGGGTCTACGAGCAGATCGACAAGAAGCTCGAGCTCAAGGCGGGCACGACGCAGGAAGCTGCCAAGGCGAATGCCAAGGACCTCGGCCTGCCGGACTGGGCGACCAATCACGCAGACCTGAAGGACCCGCTCGAAGGCTTCCTGTTCCCGGCGAGCTACCCCGTGGCCAAGGGCAACAAGCCCGAGGACGTCCTGCGCAAGATGGTCTCCCGCTCCAACGCGGAGTATGCGAAGTACGACCTGGAGGCCAAGGCGAAGCAGCTCGGGGTGGAGAGCCCGTGGGAGCTCATCACGATCGCGAGCCTCGTCCAGGCCGAGGGCACCTCGCACGACGACTTCCGCAAGATGGCCGAGGTCGTCTACAACCGGCTCAAGCCCACCAACCCGCAGACCTACGGCAAGCTCGAGTTCGACTCGACGTACAACTACATCAAGAACCAGAGCAAGATCGACCTCTCGCTTGCCGAGCTGCGGAAGTACGACAACGTCTACAACACGTACTACTACAAGGGCCTGCCGCCCGGTCCGATCGGGAACCCGGGCAACGAGGCACTGAAGGGCGTGGTGAACCCGACGAGCGAAGGCTGGTACTACTTCATCTCGCTCGACGGCAAGACGTCCAAGTTCACCAAGACGAACGCCGATCACCAGAAGCTCGTCAACGAGTTCAACAAGTCGAGGTAGAACTGATGCCGTCCACGCGGCGCGCGGCCGTCCTGGGCTCGCCGATCGCCCACTCGCTCTCCCCGGTCCTGCACCGGGCGGCCTACGCCGCGCTCGGCCTCGACAGCTGGTCGTACGACCGGTTCGAGGTCGACGAGGCCGGGCTTCCCGGGTTCGTCGCCGGGCTGGACGACTCCTGGGCCGGCCTGTCGCTGACCATGCCGCTCAAGCGGGCGATCATCCCGCTGCTCGACGAGATCAGCGACACGGCCGCATCGGTGGAGGCCGTGAACACCGTGGTCCTCACCGAGGACGGCCGCCGCGTCGGCGACAACACCGACATCCCCGGCCTGGTCGCCGCCCTGCGCGAGCGGGGCGTGGAGAAGGTGGAGTCCGCCGCCGTCCTCGGCGCCGGCGCCACCGCCTCCTCGGCGCTCGCCGCGCTGGCGCGCATCTGCGCGGGCCCCGTCACCGCGTACGTGCGGAGCGAGGCGCGGGCCGAGGAGATGCGCGGCTGGGGCGAGCAGCTCGGAGTGGACGTCCGTACCGCGGACTGGGGGAGCGCGGCGGAGGCGTTCGCGTCCCCGCTCGTGATCGCGACCACGCCCGCCGGGACGACGGACTCCCTGGCACCCGAGGTCTCCGGCGCTCCCGGCACCCTCTTCGACGTGCTCTACCACCCCTGGCCGACCCCGCTCGCCGCGGCCTGGTCCGCGCAGGGCGGAACGGTCCTCGGCGGCCTGGACCTCCTGGTCCACCAGGCCGTCCTTCAGGTCGAACGGATGACCGGCCGCGCCCCGGCGCCGCTCGAGGCGATGCGGCAGGCGGGCACCGAGGCCCTCGCGTCCAACGCGTAACCCATGGCGTGACAGCGTGCCGGTGCCCCCGCCAGCTGACATATTCGTCCCGTGCATCGTCCGATAACTGGACCTGAACCGGGATCGGCCGCCGAACGTGGGAGGATCGATGACGGCGGGCCAGGGCCGCGCACCTGGTCGCGCCAAGCAGTTCTGGGCGCGAGCATGAGGAGCATCGTTGAGCAGGTTGCGCTGGCTGACCGCCGGAGAGTCCCACGGACCCGCGCTGGTCGCGACGCTGGAGGGCCTTCCCGCCGGCGTCCCGGTCACCACGGAGCTCGTGGCGGACCACCTCGCGCGGCGGCGCCTCGGCTATGGGCGCGGCGCGCGCATGAAGTTCGAGCAGGACGAGATCACCTTCCTGGGCGGTGTCCGCCACGGGCTCTCCCTCGGCTCGCCGATCGCCGTGATGGTCGGCAACACCGAGTGGCCCAAGTGGGAGAAGGTCATGGCGGCCGACCCGGTCGACCCCGCCGAGCTCAAGGAGACGGGCCGCAACGCGCCCCTGACCCGGCCCCGCCCCGGGCACGCCGATCTCGCCGGTATGCAGAAGTACGGCTTCGACGAGGCCCGGCCGATCCTGGAGCGCGCCAGCGCCCGTGAGACCGCCGCCCGCGTCGCCCTCGGAGCCGTCGCCCGGTCCTTCATCAAGGAGGCCGCGGGCATCGAGATCGTCTCCCACGTCGTGGAGCTGGCGGCCGCCAAGGCCCCGTACGGCGTCTACCCGACCCCCGCCGACGTCGAGAAGCTCGACGCCGACCCCGTGCGCTGCCTCGACGCGGACGCGTCGAAGGCGATGGTCGCGGAGATCGACCAGGCCCACAAGGACGGCGACACCCTCGGCGGCGTCGTCGAGGTCCTGGCGTACGGCGTGCCCGTCGGCCTCGGCTCCCACGTCCACTGGGACCGCCGCCTCGACGCGCGGCTCGCCGCCGCGCTCATGGGCATCCAGGCCATCAAGGGCGTCGAGGTCGGCGACGGCTTCGAGCTCGCCCGTGTGCCCGGCTCGAAGGCGCACGACGAGATCGTGCGGACCGACGAAGGCATCAAGCGCACCACCGGCCGCTCCGGCGGCACCGAGGGCGGCCTGACCACCGGCGAACTGCTCCGCGTCCGCGCCGCGATGAAGCCGATCGCGACGGTCCCGCGCGCGCTCGCCACCGTCGACGTCGCCACCGGCGAGGCCACCCAGGCCCACCACCAGCGCTCCGACGTCTGCGCCGTCCCCGCCGCCGGCATCGTCGCCGAAGCCATGGTCGCGCTCGTCCTCGCGGACGCCGTCGTCGAGAAGTTCGGCGGCGACAGCGTCCCGGAGACCCGCCGCAACGTCCAGTCGTACCTCGACAACCTTCAGATCCGGTGACCGGACCACTGGTCGTCCTGGTCGGGCCCATGGGGTCCGGCAAGTCCACGGTGGGCGGGCTCGTCGCGGAGCTGCTCGGCGCGCCCTACCGGGACACCGACGCCGACATCGTCGCCGCCGAGGGCCGTGAGATCTCGGACATCTTCATCGAGGACGGCGAGGAGCACTTCCGCGCGCTGGAACGTGAAGCCGTACGGACCGCGGTCGCCGAGCACGAGGGCGTCCTCGCGCTCGGCGGCGGTGCGGTCCTCGACGCCGGCACCCGCGCACTCCTCACCGGACTGCCGGTCGCCTATCTCTCGATGGACGTCGAGGAGGCCGTACGCCGTGTCGGCCTCAACACCGCGCGGCCGCTGCTCGCCGTCAACCCGCGCCGCCAGTGGCGCGAGCTGATGGAGGCGCGCCGCCACCTCTACACCGAAGTCGCCCGGGTCGTCGTCGCCACCGACGACCGCACCCCCGAAGAGGTCGCGGACGCGGTCCTCGACGCACTGGAGCTGAAGAAGGACGTATGACGGACCAGGAAGTGACCCGAATCCAGGTCGGCGGTTCGGCGGGCACGGATCCGTACGAGGTGCTGGTCGGTCGGCAGCTGCTCGGTGAGCTGCCCGCCCTGATCGGGCAGAAGGCCAAGCGCGTCGCCGTGATCCACCCCGAGGCGCTGGCAGAGACGGGCGAGGCCCTGCGGGCCGACCTCGCCGACCAGGGCTTCGAGGCTGTGGCCATCCAGGTGCCCAACGCCGAGGAGGCCAAGACCGCCGAGGTCGCGCAGTACTGCTGGAAGGCGCTCGGCCAGACCGGCTTCACCCGCACCGATGTCATCGTCGGTGTCGGCGGCGGTTCGACGACCGACCTGGCCGGTTTCGTGGCCGCCACCTGGCTGCGCGGAGTGCGCTGGATCGCCGTACCGACCACGGTCCTCGGCATGGTCGACGCGGCCGTCGGCGGCAAGACCGGCATCAACACCGCCGAGGGCAAGAACCTCGTCGGCTCCTTCCACCCGCCCGCCGGGGTCCTGTGCGACCTGGCCGCGCTGGACTCGCTGCCGGTCCACGACTACGTCAGCGGCATGGCGGAGATCATCAAGACCGGCTTCATCGCCGACCCGGTGATCCTCGACCTCGTGGAGGAGGACCCCCAGGGGGCCCGTACGCCGACCGGACCGCACACCGCCGAGCTGATCGTCCGCTCGATCAAGGTCAAGGCGGAGGTCGTCTCCGGCGACCTCAAGGAGTCGGGCCTGCGCGAGATCCTCAACTACGGCCACACGCTCGCCCACGCGATCGAGAAGAACGAGCGGTACAAGTGGCGGCACGGCGCGGCCGTCTCCGTCGGCATGGTCTTCGCCGCCGAACTCGGCCGGCTGGCCGGCCGGCTCGACGACGCCACCGCCGATCGCCACCGCACGGTCCTCGAGTCGGTCGGACTGCCGCTCACCTACCGCGGCGACCAGTGGCCCAAGCTTCTGGAGGCCATGAAGGTCGACAAGAAGTCCCGCGGCGACCTGCTGCGCTTCATCGTCCTCGACGGGCTCGGCAAACCGACCGTGCTCGAAGGCCCGGACCCGGCCGTGCTGATCGCGGCCTACGGCGAGGTGTCCGCGTGAGCGATCTCCGTCCCGTCCTCGTGCTGAACGGCCCGAACCTCGGCCGGCTCGGCTCCCGCGAGCCCGACATCTACGGCGCCACGTCGTACAAGGGCCTGGTGGAGTCCTGCCGGGCCCTCGGGGCCGAGCTCGGCTTCGACGTCGACGTGCGGGAGACCAACGACGAGGGCGAGATGATCCGCTGGCTGCACGAGGCCGCGGACGGCTCGATTCCGGTCGTTCTCAACCCGGGTGCGTTCACGCACTACTCGTACGGGATGCGCGACGCGGCCGCCCAGCGGACCGCGCCGCTGATCGAGGTGCACATCTCGAACCCGTACACCCGGGAGGAATTCCGGCACACCTCGGTCGTCGCCGCGGTCGCGACCGGGACCGTCGCCGGATTCGGGATCGGCTCCTACCGGCTCGCCCTGCGGGCGCTGGCGGAGGAACTGACCGACTGACAGCGAGCGGCCCCGGAGGCGAACTCGTCTCGCAGGGCACTTCGGACCGCCCCCGGCCGTTCCCCCTGTGGGGGCCGGGGGCGGTAACGTTCCTGGAAGTATCGGCCGTACGAGACGGAGTGGCACCGGATGCAGCACGCAGTGGGGGCTCCGTTGCCACCGCCCGAACCCACGGGATGGGCGCAGGGCGCCGGGCGACCGCCGTTGGCGCAGGGCGGACACCAGGCGCCGCACCCGCACCCGCACCCCCTCCCCGTTCCCCCCGGTCCACCGCAGGCGCCCCACCCCGCCGCGCCGCCCACCCCCGGCTGGACGACCGGCGGTGTGCCGCCGCATCCCGCACAGCCGGCCCCGGCGCCGCGCGACACCACCGGGCACGTCCAGCTGCCGCCCGTCGCCATACCCGCGCCGCACCCCGCCGAGCCCGGCACCGGCACGGCGACCCTCGCCGTCCTCCTGATCGGCCCCGCTGGTGCCGGCAAGACGACCGTCGCCCGTCACTGGGCCGCCCGGCGCCGTGTGCCCACCGCGCACATCAGCCTCGACGACGTCCGCGAGTGGGTCTGCTCCGGCTTCGCCGACCCACAGTCCGGCTGGAACGAGCACTCCGAGGCCCAGTACCGCCTCGCCCGTCGCACCTGCGGCTTCGCCGCCCGTAACTTCCTCGCCAACGGCATCTCGTGCATCCTCGACGACGCCGTCTTCCCCGACCGTCCCGTCGTCGGCCTCGGCGGCTGGAAGCGGCACGTCGGCCCCGGACTGCTTCCGGTCGTCCTCCTCCCGGGCCTGGAGATCGTTCTGGAGCGCAACGCCGAGCGCAGCGGCAACCGACGCCTCTCGGACGAGGAGGTCGCCTCCATCCACGGCCGGATGGCCGGCTGGTACGGCTCCGGCCTGCCGATCATCGACAACTCCAAGTACGACGTCGAGACCACCGCCCGTGTCCTCGACGAGGTCCTGGCCCGGTCCATAGCGAGCCCGCCCGCCTGGTGACGGCCCGATGCGCCGGCCGATGGCCCGGTCGGCCGCGCTGAGCAGGCCGGAGCGCCCCGCCCCTCGTAGGCTCGGAACATGTCAGAGGTGTATGCGGACCGCCGGGTGCGGCTGCGCGACCGGTGCGCGGCGGCCGGCGCCCCGGCGGCCCTGGTCTCCCGCCCCGCCAACGTCCGCTATCTCGCGGGCGGTTCGCCCCTCGGGGCCGTGCTGCTGATCGGCCCGGACGAGGACGTACTGCTCTGCCCCACCGCGCCCGGCGGCGATCCGGCCGACGGGCGGCTCGACGAGCTGCTCCGACAGGCCGTGCTGCCCGCGGCCGGCGGTGATCCGGCCGTCGCGGCCGTCGACTTCGCCCGCAAGGCGGGCGCGGACGCCCTCGCCGTCGAGGAGCATCATCTGACCGTGGCCCGCCACCGGGCCATGGGCTCGGTCGCGCCGCAGCTCCAGCTCTCCGACCTCGGCGGAGCCGTGGAGCAGCTGAGGATCGTGAAGGACGAGGACGAGATCGCCTGTCTGAGGATCGCGGCCGAGATCGCCGACCAGGCCCTGGGAGAGCTGCTGGAATCCATCCTTGTCGGGAGGACCGAGCGGCATCTCGCTCTGGAGCTGGAACGCCGGCTCGTCGACCACGGCGCGGACGGCGCCGCCTTCCCGACCTCCGTGGCCGCCGGCCCGAACTCCGGCCGCGGCGGCCACCGGCCCTCCGACCGCCGGGTCGAGGAAGGAGATTTCCTCTCGGTCTGCCTTGGCGCCAACTACCGCGGCTACCGTTGCGAGATCGGCCGCACGTTCGTCATCGGCACGACCCCCGCCGACTGGCAGATCGAGCTGTACGACCTCGTCTTCGCCGCTCAGCGGGCGGGCCGGGAGTCCCTGGCACCCGGCGCCGAGTACCGCGACGTGGACCGCGCCGCCCGCCAGATCCTGGACGCCGCGGGCCACGGAGAGGCCGTTCCAGCCCTCACCGGGCACGGTGTCGGTCTGGAAATCGACGAGGACCCGCAGCTCGCACCCTCGGCCATGGGTAAACTGGACGCTTGTGTGCCGGTCACCGTCGAACCGGGGGTCCACCTCCCGGGCCGGGGCGGGGTCCGGATCGATGACACGCTCGTCGTGCGCCAGGAGGCGGACGGCGGACCCGAGCTACTCACCATTACGACCAAGGAGCTGCTCGCGCTGTAGGGCGCGTACGCCTCCCTGGTCCCACGTCAGTCCAGGAGATTCCGCAACCGTGGCTTCCACGAACGACCTCAAGAACGGCATGGTGCTCAAGCTCGACGGGGACCAGCTCTGGTCCGTCGTCGAGTTCCAGCACGTCAAGCCCGGCAAGGGCCCGGCCTTCGTGCGCACCAAGCTCAAGAACGTGCTCTCCGGCAAGGTGGTCGACAAGACCTTCAACGCCGGTGTGAAGGTCGAGACGGCCACCATCGACCGCCGCGACATGCAGTTCTCGTACATGGACGGCGACTACTTCGTCTTCATGGACATGCAGACCTACGACCAGCTGCACGTCGACCGCAAGGCCGTCGGCGACGCCGCCAACTTCCTGATCGAGGGCTTCACCGCCTCGGTCGCGCAGCACGAGGGCTCGGTGCTCTACGTCGAGCTCCCCGCCGCCGTCGAGCTGACCATCCAGCACACCGACCCGGGCGTCCAGGGCGACCGCTCCACCGGCGGCACCAAGCCGGCCACGCTGGAGACCGGCCACGAGATCCAGGTCCCGCTCTTCATCACCACCGGTGAGAAGATCAAGGTCGACACCCGCACGAGCGACTACCTCGGCCGGGTGAACAGCTAACCGTGGCTGCCCGCAGCAAGGCCCGTAAGCGCGCCTTCCAGATCCTCTTCGAGGCCGACCAGCGCGGTGCGTCCGTGCAGCAGGTCCTCGCGGACTGGGTACGGCACGCACGGTCCGACGACCGTCAGCCGCCGGTCAGCGAGTTCACGATGCAGCTGGTCGAGGGGTACGCGAACCACGCGAACCGGATTGACGAGCTCATCGCCACCTACGCGGTGGACTGGGACCTGGACCGGATGCCGGTCGCCGACCGGAACATCGTGCGCCTCGGCGCGTACGAGCTGATCTGGGCCGACGAGACGCCGGACGCCGTGGCGATCGACGAGGCGGTGCAGCTCGCCAAGGAGTTCTCCACCGACGAGTCCCCGACGTTCGTCAACGGCCTCCTGGCCCGCTTCAAGGACCTGAAGCCGCGCCTTCGCCGGGACGCCTGAACCGGCGGTCCCCGGCAGTCGAAGGGGCCCGCAGCACATCGTGCTGCGGGCCCCTTCGGCGTGTCTCCAGGCGTTCTCCGGGCCTCCCCGGGCTTCTCCGGCCTCTCCGGACACAGAAGAAACCGCCGGGGCGGAGAAGGCCCTCAGGCCTTCTCCGCCCCGGCGGCAACGTTTCTGCTCAGTTGTCCTCGTGGGCGACGGCGCGGCGCGCGTCCGCGTCCAGGACGCCCCAGCTGATCAGCTGCTCGGTCAGCACCGAGGGCGACTGGTCGTAGATGACGGCGAGCGTGCGCAGGTCGTCCTGGCGGATCGACAACACCTTGCCGTTGTAGTCGCCGCGCTGCGACTGGATCGTCGCCGCGTAGCGCTGCAGGGGGCCGGCCTTCTCCTGCGGGACGTGGGCAAGGCGCTCGAGGTCGAGAACGAGCTTCGGCGGCGGCTCGGCGGCCCCGCCCGGGGTCGTGCCGGGCAGGAGCTCCTGCACCGGAACGCCGTAGAAGTCCGCAAGCTCGGCGAGCCGCTGCACCGTCACGGCGCGGTCACCGCGCTCGTACGAGCCGACGACGACGGCCTTCCAGCGGCCCTGGGACTTCTCTTCCACACCGTGGAGGGAAAGGCCCTGCTGGGTGCGGATGGCACGGAGCTTGGCCCCGAGCTGCTTTGCGTATTCGCTGGACATATAGCTCCCCGGACGCTGGACGCTGTAGACAACGTGCGGCTCCGCCGCCTGGCTGGTAACTCACTGTGAGGTTACGCAGCGTTACTCTTTCCCGTCAAGCCGAATGGTCCATACCGCCCCCTCCCGGGGGACGGCGCCCGGAGCGGCGGCAGGGTGGTGAGCTGGGGAGTCGCCCGCCCCTGGTAGAGTCGGTGGGGCAATTTCGACGTCCTTTAAGGTCCGTCCCGTGAGGCGGAGAAGGAGGTCCGTTTCATATGGACGCACAGCAGCAGACCGATGCCGCACGGCCCGTTCTCGAGGGCCCCGACATCGCGCGGGTACTGACCCGCATCGCCCACGAGATCGTCGAGCGCGCCAAGGGTGCAGACGACGTGGTTCTCCTCGGCATCCCCACGCGTGGCGTCTTCCTCGCCCGCCGACTGGCCGACAAGCTCGCCGAGATCACCGGACGCACCATCCCGGTCGGCTCGCTCGACATCACCATGTACCGCGACGACCTGCGGATGAAGCCCGCGCGCGCCATCGGCCGCACCGAGATCCCCGGTGACATCGACGGCCGCCTGGTCGTCCTCGTCGACGACGTGCTCTTCTCCGGCCGCACGATCCGCGCCGCGCTCGACGCGCTCGGCGACATCGGCCGCCCCCGCGCCGTCCAGCTCGCGGTTCTCGTCGACCGAGGCCACCGCGAACTCCCGATCCGGGCCGACTACGTCGGCAAGAACCTCCCCACGTCGCTGCGGGAGACGGTCAAGGTCCAGCTCGCCGAAGAGGACGGTCGCGACACCGTCCTGCTCGGCAGCAAGCCCTCCTCCTAGCCGTACCGGCACCCCGACGGGTCCAGGGCACACCCCTGCGTGCCCGCACGCCCTCACACCTCGCCACCACGGAGCGAAACCCGATGATGCGTCACCTCATCTCGGCCGCCGACCTCACCCGCGACGACGCCGTCCTCATCCTCGACACCGCCGAGGAGATGGCCCGGGTGGCCGACCGGCCGATCAAGAAGCTGCCCACCCTGCGCGGCCGAACGATCTGCAACCTGTTCTTCGAGGACTCCACCCGTACCCGGATCTCGTTCGAGGCCGCCGAGAAGCGCCTCTCCGCCGACGTGATCAACTTCGCGGCCAAGGGCTCCAGCGTCTCCAAGGGCGAGTCCCTCAAGGACACCGCCCAGACCCTGGAGGCGATGGGCGTCGACGCCGTCGTCATCCGCCACAGCGCCTCCGGCGCGCCCTACCGGCTCGCCACCTCCGGCTGGATCGACGCCCCCGTCATCAACGCCGGCGACGGCACCCACCAGCACCCCACCCAGGCCCTGCTGGACGCCTTCACCATGCGCCGCCGCCTCGTCGGCCGCGACGCCGGCCTCGGCCAGGACCTCGCAGGCAAGCGCATCACCCTGGTGGGCGACGTCCTCCACAGCCGGGTCGCCCGCTCGAACGTCGACCTGCTCCACACCCTCGGCGCCGAGGTCACCCTGGTGGCCCCGCCCACCCTGGTCCCGGTCGGCGTCGAGACCTGGCCCTGCGCCGTCAGCTACGACCTCGACAGCGTGCTGCCGAAGTCCGACGCGGTGATGATGCTGCGTGTGCAGCGTGAGCGGATGAACGCGGCCTTCTTCCCGACCGAGCGCGAGTACTCGCGGCGGTACGGGCTCGACGGCGAGCGGATGGCGAAGATGCCCGAGCACGCCATCGTCATGCACCCCGGCCCCATGGTCCGCGGCATGGAGATCACCGCCGAGGTCGCCGACTCCGACCGCTGCACGGTCGTCGAGCAGGTCGCCAACGGCGTCTCCATCCGCATGGCCGTTCTCTACCTGCTGCTCGGTGGTTCCGAGCCCGCCGCCACTGTCACTCGTACCGAGGAGAGCAAGTAATCATGAGCAAGATCCTGATCCGCGGTGCGAAGGTCCTCGGCGGCGAGGCCCAGGACGTCCTGATCGACGGCGAGACCATCGCCCAGGTCGGGTCGGACCTGTCGGCCGAGGGCGCGACGGTCGTCGAGGCCGAGGGGCAGATCCTCCTGCCCGGGCTCGTCGACCTCCACACCCACCTGCGCGAGCCGGGCCGTGAGGACTCCGAGACCGTCCTCACCGGCACCCGCGCCGCCGCCTCCGGCGGCTTCACGGCCGTCTTCGCCATGGCCAACACCTTCCCGGTCGCCGACACCGCCGGTGTCGTCGAGCAGGTCTACCGGCTCGGCAAGGAGTCCGGCTACTGCGACGTGCAGCCCATCGGCGCCGTCACCGTCGGCCTGGAGGGCAAGAAGCTCGCCGAGCTCGGCGCCATGCACGACTCCGCCGCCGGCGTCACCGTCTTCTCCGACGACGGCAAGTGCGTCGACGACGCCGTGATCATGCGCCGCGCCCTGGAGTACGTGAAGGCCTTCGGCGGAGTCGTCGCCCAGCACGCCCAGGAGCCCCGCCTCACCGAGGGCGCCCAGATGAACGAGGGCATCGTCTCCGCCGAGCTCGGTCTCGGCGGCTGGCCGGCCGTCGCCGAGGAGTCGATCATCGCCCGCGACGTCCTCCTCGCCGAGCACGTCGGCTCCCGGGTCCACATCTGCCACCTCTCCACCGCCGGCTCGGTCGAGATCGTCCGCTGGGCCAAGTCCCGCGGAATCGACGTCACCGCCGAGGTCACCCCGCACCACCTCCTCCTCACCGACGAGATGGTCCGGAGCTACAACCCGGTCTACAAGGTCAACCCGCCGCTGCGCACCGAGCGTGACGTCATGGCGCTCCGCGAGGCCCTCGCCGACGGCACCATCGACATCGTCGCCACCGACCACGCCCCGCACCCGCACGAGGACAAGGACTGCGAGTGGGCCGCGGCCGCCATGGGCATGGTCGGCCTGGAGACCGCGCTCTCCGTCGTCCAGGAGACGATGGTCGAGACCGGACTGCTCGACTGGGCCGGCGTCGCCGACCGCATGTCCGTCAAGCCCGCCCAGATCGGGCAGGCCACGGGCCACGGACGCCCCGTCTCGGCTGGTGAGCCCGCGAACCTGACGCTGGTCGATCCGGCATACCGTGGACCCGTGGACCCCGCGGGCTTCGCCTCCCGCAGCCGCAACACCCCCTACGAGGGCCGCGAGCTGCCGGGACGTATCACCCACACCTTCCTGCGGGGCCGTGCAACGGTCGTGGACGGGAAGCTGGCGTGACATCACTCATCGAATTCGCAGCCGGGGCTGAGCAGAAGTCGGCCGAGGTGACCGACTGGGCCGGACGGCTCGGCTGGGTCGCCGGGCTCCTGCTCTTCATCGCCTTCGTCTACTGGCTGATGCGCCAGGGATGGAAGTGGCGCGGCAGCCTCCAGTCGGACCTCCCCGAGCTCCCCAGCGCGCCGGACGCGCCCGGCGAGGCGAAACTGACCCTCAGCGGGCGCTACCACGGCTCGACGACCGCCGGGCAGTGGCTCGACCGGATCGTCGCCCACGGTCTGGGCACCCGCAGCCGCGTCGAGCTCACGCTCACCGAGGCCGGGATCGAGGTCGTACGCCCCGGGGCGAACGACTTCTTCATCCCCGCCGCCGCGCTGCGCGAGGCCCGCCTCGACAAGGGCATCGCCGGCAAGGTCCTCGCCGAGGGCGGGCTGCTGATCGTCACCTGGGCGCACGGCGAGAAGCTCCTCGACTCCGGCTTCCGGTCCGACCGCGCGGCCGAGCACGCCGCCTGGGTCGAGGCCATCAACTCCATGAACCACGCAAGCACGACGGAAGGCACCGCACGATGACGACCTCACACAAGGGGAGCCCCTCGGAGAGGAAGAAGGTGCTTCCCGCCGTACTCGTCCTGGAGGACGGCCGCATCTTCCGCGGCCGCGCCTACGGGGCCGTGGGGGAGACCTTCGGCGAGGCCGTGTTCTCCACCGGCATGACCGGCTACCAGGAGACCCTCACCGACCCGTCGTACCACCGCCAGGTCGTCGTGATGACCGCCCCGCACGTCGGCAACACCGGCGTCAACGACGAGGACCCCGAGTCCTCCCGCATCTGGGTCTCCGGCTACGTCGTCCGCGACCCCGCCCGCGTCTCCTCCAACTGGCGCGCCCAGCGCTCCCTGGACGAGGAGCTGGCCGCCCAGGGCGTCGTCGGCATCTCCGGCATCGACACCCGCGCCCTCACCCGCCACCTGCGCGAGAGCGGCGCCATGCGCGTCGGCATCTTCTCCGGCAACGCGCTGCCCGACGAGGGCACCATGCTCGCCGAGGTCCGCCAGGCCCCCGAGATGAAGGGCGCCGACCTCTCCGCCGAGGTCGCCACCAAGGAGACGTACGTCGTCCCCGCGATCGGCACCAAGAAGTTCACCGTCGCCGCCGTCGACCTCGGCATCAAGGGCATGACCCCGCACCGGATGGCCGAGCGCGGCATCGAGGTGCACGTGCTGCCCGCCACCGCCACCGTCGAGGACGTGTACGCGGTCGGCCCGGACGGCGTGTTCTTCTCCAACGGCCCTGGCGACCCGGCCACCGCCGACCACCCGGTCTCCGTCATGCAGGCGGTCCTGGAGCGCAGGACGCCGCTGTTCGGCATCTGTTTCGGCAACCAGATCCTCGGCCGCGCGCTCGGCTTCGGCACGTACAAGCTGAAGTACGGCCACCGAGGCATCAACCAGCCGGTGCAGGACCGCACCACCGGCAAGGTCGAGGTCACCGCGCACAACCACGGCTTCGCCGTCGACGCGCCCCTCGACAAGGTCTCCGAGACCCCCTACGGGCGTGCCGAGGTCTCGCACGTCTGCCTGAACGACAACGTCGTGGAGGGCCTGCAGCTGCTCGACCAGCCGGCCTTCTCCGTCCAGTACCACCCCGAGGCGGCCGCGGGCCCGCACGACGCCGCGTACCTCTTCGACCGCTTCGTATCCCTGATGGAGGCCGAGCGTGCCTAAGCGCACCGATATCCAGTCCGTCCTGGTCATCGGCTCCGGCCCGATCGTCATCGGCCAGGCCGCCGAGTTCGACTACTCCGGCACCCAGGCCTGCCGCATCCTCAAGGCCGAGGGCCTGCGGGTGATCCTGGTCAACTCCAACCCGGCGACGATCATGACCGACCCGGAGATCGCCGACGCCACGTACGTCGAGCCGATCACCCCCGAGTTCGTCGAGAAGATCATCGCCAAGGAGCGCCCCGACGCCCTCCTGCCCACCCTCGGCGGCCAGACCGCGCTCAACACCGCGATCTCCATGCACGAGCAGGGCGTCCTCGAGAAGTACGGCGTCGAGCTCATCGGCGCCAACGTCGAGGCGATCAACAAGGGCGAGGACCGCGACCTCTTCAAGGGTGTCGTCGAGGCCGTCAAGGCCAAGATCGGTTACGGCGAGTCCGCCCGCTCCGTGATCTGCCACTCCATGGACGACGTCATCAAGGGCGTCGAGACGCTCGGTGGCTACCCCGTCGTCGTCCGCCCCTCCTTCACCATGGGCGGCGCCGGCTCCGGCTTCGCCCACGACGAGGACGAACTGCGCCGCATCGCCGGCCAGGGCCTCACGCTGTCTCCCACCACCGAGGTGCTCCTGGAGGAGTCCATCCTCGGCTGGAAGGAGTACGAGCTGGAGCTGATGCGCGACAAGAACGACAACGTCGTGGTCGTCTGCTCCATCGAGAACTTCGACCCGATGGGCGTCCACACCGGTGACTCGATCACCGTCGCCCCGGCGATGACCCTCACCGACCGCGAGTACCAGCGGCTGCGCGACATCGGCATCGCGATCATCCGCGAGGTCGGCGTCGACACCGGCGGCTGCAACATCCAGTTCGCGGTCAACCCGGACGACGGCCGGATCATCGTCATCGAGATGAACCCGCGCGTCTCCCGCTCCTCCGCCCTCGCCTCCAAGGCGACCGGCTTCCCGATCGCCAAGATCGCGGCCCGTCTCGCCGTCGGCTACACGCTGGACGAGATCCCGAACGACATCACGGAGAAGACTCCGGCGTCCTTCGAGCCCACGCTCGACTACGTCGTCGTCAAGGCCCCGCGCTTCGCCTTCGAGAAGTTCCCCTCCGCCGACTCCACGCTGACCACGACCATGAAGTCGGTCGGCGAGGCCATGGCCATCGGCCGGAACTTCACCGAGGCGCTCCAGAAGGCCCTGCGCTCCCTGGAGAAGAAGGGCTCGCAGTTCACCTTCGTCGGCGAGCCCGGCGACAAGGACGAGCTGCTGCGCGAGTCGGTCCGCCCGACCGACGGCCGCATCAACACCGTCATGCAGGCCATCCGCGCCGGAGCCACCCCTCAGGAGGTCTTCGACGCCACGAAGATCGACCCGTGGTTCGTCGACCAGCTCTTCCTGATCAAGGAGATCGCCGACGAGCTGGCAGCCGCCGAGAAGCTCCACCCGGAGATCCTCGCCGAGGCCAAGCGCCACGGCTTCTCCGACGCCCAGATCGCCGAGATCCGCGGCCTGCGCGAGGACGTCGTCCGCGAGGTCCGGCACGCGCTCGGCGTCCGACCGGTCTACAAGACCGTCGACACCTGCGCCGCCGAGTTCGCCGCCAAGACCCCGTACTTCTACTCGTCCTACGACGAGGAGAGCGAGGTCGCCCCGCGCGAGAAGCCCGCGGTGATCATCCTGGGCTCCGGCCCGAACCGCATCGGCCAGGGCATCGAGTTCGACTACTCCTGCGTCCACGCCTCCTTCGCGCTCAGCGACGCGGGCTACGAGACCGTGATGGTCAACTGCAACCCGGAGACCGTCTCGACGGACTACGACACCTCCGACCGCCTGTACTTCGAGCCGCTGACGCTCGAGGACGTGCTGGAGATCGTCCACGCCGAGACGCTGGCCGGCCCCGTCGCCGGTGTCGTCGTCCAGCTCGGCGGCCAGACCCCGCTGGGTCTGGCCCAGGCGCTCAAGGACAACGGCGTGCCGGTCGTCGGCACCCCCCCGGAGGCCATCCACGCCGCCGAGGACCGCGGCGCCTTCGGTCAGGTCCTCGCCGATGCCGGCCTCCCAGCCCCCAAGCACGGCACCGCGACCACCTTCGCCGGCGCCAAGGCCATCGCCGACGAGATCGGCTACCCCGTCCTCGTACGCCCCTCGTACGTGCTCGGCGGCCGCGGCATGGAGATCGTCTACGACGAGACCCGCCTGGAGTCGTACATCGCCGAGTCCACCGAGATCAGCCCCACCCGGCCGGTCCTGGTCGACCGCTTCCTCGACGACGCCATCGAGATCGACGTCGACGCGCTCTACGACGGCCACGAGCTCTACCTCGGCGGCGTCATGGAGCACATCGAGGAGGCCGGCATCCACTCCGGCGACTCGGCCTGCGCCCTGCCCCCGATCACCCTCGGCGGCTTCGACATCAAGCGCCTGCGCGCCTCCACCGAGGCCATCGCCAAGGGCGTCGGTGTCCGCGGACTGATCAACATCCAGTTCGCCATGGCCGGCGACATCCTCTACGTCCTGGAGGCCAACCCGCGCGCCTCCCGGACCGTCCCCTTCACCTCGAAGGCGACCGCCGTCCCGCTCGCGAAGGCCGCCGCCCGCATCTCGCTCGGCGCCACCATCGCCGAGCTGCGCGAGGAGGGCCTGCTGCCGAAGACCGGCGACGGCGGCACCCTGCCGCTCGACGCGCCGATCTCCGTCAAGGAGGCCGTGATGCCGTGGAGCCGCTTCCGCGACGTGCACGGCCGCGGTGTGGACACCGTCCTCGGCCCGGAGATGCGCTCGACCGGCGAGGTCATGGGCATCGACGCGGTCTTCGGCACGGCCTACGCCAAGTCGCAGGCCGGCGCCTACGGCCCGCTGCCCACCAAGGGCCGCGCGTTCATCTCCGTCGCCAACCGCGACAAGCGCTCGATGATCTTCCCGGCGCGCGAGCTGGTCGCCCACGGCTTCGAGCTGATGGCCACCTCGGGCACGGCGGAGGTGCTCAAGCGCAACGGCATCAACGCCACGATCGTGCGCAAGCAGTCCGAGGGCGAGGGCCCGAACGGCGAGAAGACGATCGTCCAGCTGATCCACGACGGCCAGGTCGACCTGATCGTCAACACCCCGTACGGCACCGGCGGCCGCCTCGACGGCTACGACATCCGTACGGCGGCGGTGGCCCGCTCCGTCCCGTGCCTCACCACGGTCCAGGCGCTCGCCGCGGCCGTCCAGGGCATCGACGCGCTCAACCACGGCGATGTCGGCGTCCGCTCGCTCCAGGAACACGCGGAACACCTGATCGCGGCCCGCGACTAGCAACCCACGAGGGGGACACCGGAAACGGTGTCCCCCTCGTGCTGAGGACACCTACATGTACAAGTTCTTCTTCAACCTCGTCTTCAAGCGGATGGACCCGGAGCAGGCCCACCACCTCGCCTTCCGCTGGATCCGTCTCGCCGCCCGCGTCCCCGTCCTACGCACCTTCGTCGCCGCGGTCCTCGCACCCCGCCACAAGGAGCTGCGCACCGAGGCCCTCGGCCTGCGGATGCACGGCCCCTTCGGCCTCGCCGCCGGCTTCGACAAGAACGCCGTCGCCATCGACGGCATGTCGATGCTCGGCTTCGACCACATCGAGATCGGCACGGTCACCGGCGAGGCCCAGCCCGGCAACCCCAAGAAGCGCCTCTTCCGGCTGGTCCCGGACCGCGCCCTGATCAACCGCATGGGCTTCAACAACGAGGGCTCCGCCGCCGTCGCCGCCCGCCTCCACGCGCGCGTGCCGGTCTTCAAGACCGTCGTGGGCGTCAACATCGGCAAGACCAAGGTCGTGCCGGAGGCCGAGGCGGCCGCCGACTACGTCAAGTCCACCGAGCGCCTCGCCGCGCACGCCGACTACCTGGTCGTGAACGTCTCCTCGCCGAACACGCCCGGCCTGCGCAACCTCCAGGCCACCGAGTCGCTCCGCCCGCTGCTCACCGCGGTGCGGGAAGCGGCCGACCGCACCGTCACCGACCGCCGTGTCCCGCTCCTGGTCAAGATCGCCCCCGACCTCGCGGACGAGGACGTCGACGCGGTCGCCGACCTGGCCCTGGAGCTCGGCCTCGACGGCATCATCGCCACCAACACCACCATCGCCCGCGAGGGCCTGGGTCTGACGTCCGACCCGGCACTGATCAAGGAGACCGGCGGCCTGTCCGGCGCGCCCGTCAAGGAGCGTTCCCTGGCGGTGCTCAGGCGCCTCCACGCGCGCGTGGGGGACCGGCTGGTCCTCGTGGGCGTCGGCGGCATCGAGAACGCCGAGGACGCCTGGCAGCGCATCCTGGCCGGCGCCACCCTGGTCCAGGGCTACAGCGCCTTCATCTACGAGGGCCCGTTCTACGCCCGCGCCATCCACAAGGGCCTCGCGGCGCGCCTCGCCGTCTCCCCGTACGCCACCCTCGCCGAGGCCGTCGGCGCCGACAACCGAAAGGCCACGCAGTGACTCTCTCCTTCGGCACCCGCCTGCGCTCCGCCATGGACGAGCGGGGCCCGCTCTGTGTGGGCATCGACCCGCACGCCGCCCTGCTGGACTCCTGGGGTCTCGGCGACGACATCGCGGGCCTGGAGCGCTTCACGTTCACCGTCGTCGAGGCGCTCGCGGAGACCGTGGCCGTCTTCAAGCCGCAGTCCGCGTTCTTCGAACGCTTCGGCTCGCGCGGCGTCGCCGTCCTGGAGCGGGCCGTCGCCGAGCTGCGGGCCGCGGGCGGCCTGGTCGTGATGGACGCCAAGCGCGGCGACATCGGCTCCACGATGGCCGCCTACGCCGAGACCTTCCTCCGGAAGGACTCCCCGCTCTTCTCGGACGCCCTCACGGTCTCCCCGTACCTCGGCTACGGCTCGCTGAGGCCGGCCGTCGACCTGGCGAGGGAGTCCGGCGCGGGCCTCTTCGTCCTGGCCCTCACCTCCAACCCGGAGGGCGCGGAGGTCCAGCGGGCGGTGCGCGAGGACGGCCGTACGGTCGGCGCGACCATGCTCGCCCACCTCGCGGAGGAGAACGCGGGGGAGACCCCGATGGGCTCCTTCGGCGCGGTCGTCGGCGCGACGCTCGGCGACCTGTCCTCCTTCGACCTGGACATCAACGGCCCGCTCCTGGCCCCCGGCATCGGCGCCCAGGGTGCCACCCCGGCCGATCTCCCGGCCGTCTTCGGCGCGGCGGTCCGCAACGTGGTCCCGAACGTCAGCCGGGGCGTCCTGAAGCACGGCCCGGACGTCGCCGCCCTGCGGGCCTCCGCCGAGCAGTACGCGACCGAAATCCGCGAGGCCGTCGCCTCCTGACCGCCCGCCGGGCCAATCCGCAGGTCGGGGCCGTCTCACTCCTTGACAAGAACTTGGCTCAAAACCCGGTCGTTATGCCCGAAAAGTCCTGGTCGGTCGATGCTGACCAGGACTTTTCGCTTGTTCTCGCTGACTGGAGAGACATTGGCCGCTAGTCTCCGGGGCAGAGTCAGCGTTCAACGGCACCCCCGTTGATCGTTGCTCCACTGGTGTGGGGCGACTAGGTTCCTCACCGGTCCGTATCCGACAGTTCGACATCCGAGGTGACGTAGGCGTGGCTCTTCCGCCCCTTACCCCTGAACAGCGCGCAGCCGCGCTCGAAAAGGCCGCCGCGGCTCGCCGGGAGCGGGCCGAGGTCAAGAATCGACTCAAGCACTCCGGCGCCTCCCTCCACGAGGTGATCAAGACCGGCCAGGAGAACGACGTCATCGGCAAGATGAAGGTCTCCGCGCTGCTGGAGTCGCTCCCGGGCGTGGGCAAGGTCCGCGCCAAGCAGATCATGGAGCGGCTCGGCATCTCCGAGAGCCGCCGTGTGCGCGGGCTCGGTTCCAACCAGATCGCCTCCCTGGAGCGCGAGTTCGGCAGCACCGGCGCCTGAGACGGGTCTGCCGTCCCAGGCACCCCCGTAAAGCTGGAATAATCGCTGCATGGCAGCAGAGGTACGTCCGCGGCTGACCGTGCTCTCCGGCCCCTCCGGGGTGGGCAAGAGCACGGTCGTCGCTCATATGCGCAAGGTCCACCCCGAGGTCTGGCTCTCGGTGTCGGCCACGACACGAAAGCCGCGACCCGGCGAGAAGCACGGCGTCCAGTACTTCTTCGTCACGGACGACGAATTCGACAAGCTGGTCGCCAACGGGGAACTCCTCGAGTGGGCCGAGTTCGCGGGCAACCGCTACGGCACGCCGCGTGCGGCGGTCCTGGAGCGCCTGGAGGCCGGCGAGCCGGTCCTCCTGGAGATCGACCTCCAGGGCGCCCGGCAGGTCAAGGAGTCCATGCCGGACTCGCAGCTGGTCTTCCTGGCCCCGCCGAGCTGGGACGAGCTGGTCCGCCGGCTCACCGGCCGCGGCACCGAGTCGCCCGAGGTCATCGAGCGCCGGCTGGAGGCCGCCAAGATCGAACTGGCCGCCGAGACGGAGTTCGACACCACCCTGGTCAACACCTCCGTCGAGGACGTGGCGCGTGAGCTGCTAGCCTTGATGAAAGTTGTTTGATCTTTTTCTGATCACCTGGATCTGATCATCCCGATCAGCTCACCCAGAAGTTTCTTCGGAAGGCAGAGCGTGTCCTCTTCCATCACCGCGCCCGAGGGCATCATCAACCCGCCGATCGACGAGCTGCTCGAGGCCACCGACTCGAAGTACAGCCTCGTGATCTACGCGGCCAAGCGCGCGCGTCAGATCAACGCGTACTACTCGCAGCTCGGCGAGGGCCTGCTCGAGTACGTCGGTCCGCTCGTCGACACCCACGTCCACGAGAAGCCGCTCTCGATCGCCCTGCGCGAGATCAACGCGGGTCTGCTGACCTCCGAGGCCATCGAGGGCCCGGCGCAGTAAGCACGTAACGTTCGTCACCTCAGGCCCGGCGGAACAACCGCCGGGCCTGTGGTGTCTCATGGAGACGTACGCATCCGAGTACGCATCCGAGTGCGGGGAGTGGCAGTGGTGACCAAGCCGAAGGTCGTTCTGGGGGTCAGCGGCGGCATCGCCGCGTACAAGGCCTGTGAGCTGCTCCGGCGGCTGACCGAGTCCGGCCACGACGTACGCGTCGTGCCGACCGCCTCCGCCCTGAACTTCGTCGGCGCGGCCACCTGGTCCGCCCTCTCCGGCAACCCCGTCTCCACCGAGGTGTGGGAGTCCGTCCACGAGGTCCCGCACGTACGGATCGGGCAGGCCGCCGACCTCGTCGTCGTGGCCCCCGCCACCGCCGACATGCTCGCCAAGGCCGCCCACGGCCTCGCCGACGACCTCCTGACCAACACACTGCTCACCGCCCGCTGTCCGGTCGTCTTCGCCCCGGCGATGCACACCGAGATGTGGGAGCACCCGGCCACCCAGGAGAACGTGGCCACGCTGCGCCGCCGGGGCGCCGTCGTCATCGAGCCCGCCGTCGGCCGGCTGACCGGCGTCGACACCGGCAAGGGCCGGCTGCCCGACCCCGCCGAGATCTTCGAGGTCTGTCGTCGGATCCTCGCGCGCGGGACCGCCGCTCCCGACCTCGTCGGCCGCCATGTCGTGGTCAGCGCGGGCGGCACCCGTGAGCCCCTGGACCCGGTCCGCTACCTCGGCAACCGTTCCTCCGGGAAGCAGGGCTACGCCCTGGCCAAGGCCGCCGCGGCCCGAGGCGCCCGGGTCACCCTTGTCGAGGCCAACACCGGCATCCCGGACCCCGCCGGCGTCGACGTGGTCCACGTCGGCACCGCGATCCAGCTGCGCGAGGCCGTCCTCAAGGCGGCGGCCGACGCCGACGCCGTGGTCATGGCGGCGGCCGTCGCGGACTTCCGTCCGGCGGTCTACGCATCGGGGAAGATCAAGAAGCGGGACGACGTCGAGGCGCCGACCGTCGAGCTGGTCCGCAACCCCGACATCCTCGCCGAGATCTCCGCCGACCGGGCGCTTCCCGGCCAGCTGATCGTCGGCTTCGCCGCCGAGACCGACGACGTCCTCGCCAACGGCCGGGAGAAGCTCCGCCGCAAGGGCTGCGACCTGCTCGTGGTCAACGAGGTGGGGGAGCACAGGACCTTCGGATCCGAGGAGAACGAGGCCGTGGTGCTGAGCGCCGACGGCACCGACACGCCCGTACCGTACGGGCCGAAGGAAGCCCTCGCGGAAACGGTCTGGGACCTGGTCGCACCACGCCTGCGGCCCGTGCCCACGGAGAATTCCGGGGAATCCCCCGATCGTCCGGAATTCACCGCCTCGGCGGAGTGAGATCCCGAGAATCCGGTCCTCTCGGGGGATCGGAACGGGTGTTCGTGATGCGTGTGAGGCCGGATTTCATGAGCCTCCGGCTCCCACCTTGCGAGACACCTGGCCCAATGCCCGAGCACGCCCGATAGACTGGTCGCGGTACGTCGCGGGGCGCAGCCCCCTGCCGTCCGACATTGTTGAGCCAGCAGCCGCTGCAACCCCAGGGAGCATTGTGTCCCGTCGTCTGTTCACTTCGGAGTCCGTGACCGAAGGTCACCCCGACAAGATCGCTGACCAGATCAGCGACACCATTCTCGACGCGCTCCTCCGCGAGGACCCCACCTCCCGCGTCGCCGTCGAGACGCTGATCACCACCGGCCTCGTGCACGTCGCCGGTGAGGTGACCACGAAGGCGTGGGCCGACATCCCCACCCTCGTACGGAATAAGATCCTCGAGATCGGGTACGACTCCTCGAAGAAGGGCTTCGACGGCGCGTCCTGCGGCGTCTCGGTCTCCATCGGGTCGCAGTCCCCGGACATTGCGCAGGGCGTCGACACGGCGTACGAGAAGCGCGTCGAGGGCGACGAGGACGAGCTGGACAAGCAGGGCGCCGGCGACCAGGGCCTGATGTTCGGCTACGCGTCGGACGAGACCCCCGAGCTGATGCCGCTCCCGATCTACCTCGCGCACCGGCTCTCCCGCCGGCTGACCGAGGTCCGCAAGAACGGGACCATCCCGTACCTGCGCCCCGACGGCAAGACCCAGGTCACCATCGAGTACGACGGCGACAAGGCCGTCCGCCTCGACACGGTCGTGGTCTCCTCGCAGCACGCCTCCGACATCGACCTCGAGTCGCTGCTCTCGCCCGACATCCGTGAGTTCGTCGTCGAGCACGTCATCAAGCAGCTCCTGGAAGACGGCATCAAGCTCGACACCGAGGGCTACCGCCTGCTGGTCAACCCGACCGGACGCTTCGAGATCGGCGGCCCGATGGGCGACGCCGGCCTCACCGGCCGCAAGATCATCATCGACACCTACGGCGGCATGGCCCGCCACGGCGGCGGCGCCTTCTCCGGCAAGGACCCGTCCAAGGTCGACCGCTCGGCCGCCTACGCCATGCGCTGGGTCGCCAAGAACGTCGTGGCCGCCGGCCTCGCCTCGCGCTGCGAGGTCCAGGTCGCGTACGCGATCGGCAAGGCGGAGCCCGTGGGCCTCTTCGTCGAGACCTTCGGCACCAACACGATCGAGACCGAGAAGATCGAGAACGCCATCGGTGAGGTTTTCGACCTCCGCCCGGCCGCGATCATCCGCGACCTCGACCTGCTCCGCCCGATCTACGCCCAGACCGCGGCGTACGGCCACTTCGGCCGCGAGCTCCCCGACTTCACCTGGGAGCGCACGGACCGCGTGGAGGCCCTGCGCAAGGCCGCGGGCCTGTAGGCGCCGACAAGGCACATGCGGAAGCCCGGCACCCTTGTGGGGGAGCCGGGCTTCCGCGCGTCCGGCCCCGGGCCGGGTGTCAGTGGGGTCTGGTAGGTATGTGGCTGTGAGCAGCGAGAACGAGACGCCCGAGGGTGCGGCCGGTGAGTCGCACGAGCAGCTCGCGCTCATTCGGGAGTCCGTGCGGAAGGCGAAGGTGCCGCGGGCCAAGCCGCGGACGTGGCGGGGAGCCGCGTTGGCCAAGGAGCTGCCCGTCGCGCGGGTGGTGGTCAACAAGGGGGTGCTGCACCTCGACCAGTTCTTCGACTACGCCGTGCCCGAGGAGCTGGACGCCGTCGCGCAGCCCGGAGTGCGGGTGAGGGTGCGGTTCGGGGCCGGGGCACACCAGGTCAGGGACGGGCGGCGCGAGGGCGGGCGGCTGATCGACGGCTTCCTGATCGAGCGACGGGCCGAGTCCGACTACAAGGGCGCGCTGGCCGCGCTCGCCGATGTCGTGTCGCCCGAGCCGGTGCTGAGCGCAGAGCTCCTGGGGCTCTCGCGGGCCGTCGCCGACCGGTACGCGGGGAGCCTCGCGGACGTGCTCCAGCTGGCGATCCCGCCCCGCAGCGCCCGCGCGGAGGGCAAGCCGTCCCCGGAGCCACTGCCGCCGCCCGCCGCGCCCGAGGCGGGCACCTGGGCGCGGTACGAGCGCGGGGCGGCCTTCCTGGACGCCCTGGCCCGGGGCGGGGCCCCGCGGGCGGCCTGGAACGCGCTGCCGGGGCCGTACTGGGCCGAAGAGCTGGCCCGCGCCGTGGGCGCGACGCTCGCCTCCGGGCGGGGTGCGCTCGTCGTCGTACCCGACGGACGGGCCGCCGCGCGCGTGGACGCCGCGCTGACGGCGCTCCTGGGGCCGGGACGGCACGCGCTGCTCACGGCCGAGACCGGACCGGAGAAGCGGTACGCGCAATGGCTCGCGGTACGGCGGGGCTCCGTGCGCGCGGTCGTCGGCACCCGGGCGGCGATGTTCGCGCCCGTACGGGACCTCGGGCTCGTCGCCATCTGGGACGACGGGGACGGCAGCCACAGCGAGCCGCACGCGCCGCAGCCCCACGCGCGTGACGTGTTGCTGCTGCGCGCCGCCCACGACAAGTGCGCCTTCCTGCTCGGTTCGACCAGCTGCACGGTCGAGGCCGCGCAGCTCGTCGAGTCCGGCTGGGCCGCACCGCTGATCGCCGGCCGCGACCAGGTGCGGGCGGCCGCCCCGCTCGTACGGACCGTGGGCGACACCGATCTCGCCCGCGACGAGGCCGCGCGCGCCGCGCGGCTGCCGTCGCTGGCCTGGCAGGCGGTACGGGAGGGCCTGAAGACCGGTCCGGTGCTCGTCCAGGTCCCGCGCCGGGGCTACGTGCCGAGGCTGGCGTGCGAGCGCTGCCGGACCCCCGCGCGCTGCCGGCACTGTGCCGGGCCTCTGGAGGCGCCCGAGCAGCAGGAACTGCGGTGCGGCTGGTGCGGGCGGGGAGCACCGGACTGGCACTGCGTGGAGTGCGGTGCGACACGGCTGCGGGCCCAGGTCGTGGGCGCGCGGCGGACGGCGGAGGAGCTGGGGCGGGCGTTCCCTGCGGTGCCGGTACGGACGTCGGGGCGGGACCACGTCCTGGACACCGTGCCCGGGCGGCCCGCGCTGGTGGTGTCCACGCCGGGCGCGGAGCCGGTCGCCGAGGGCGGCTACGCGGCCGCGCTGCTCCTCGACGGCTGGGCGATGCTCGGCCGGCCCGACCTGCGGGCGGGAGAAGAGGCGCTACGGCGCTGGATCGACGCGGCCTCGCTGGTGCGCGGGCAGGGTGAGGGCGGCACGGTGGTGGTGGTCGCGGAACCCACGCTGCGGCCGGTGCAGGCGCTGGTGCGGTGGGACCCGGTCGGCCACGCCCAGCGCGAGCTGGCGGAGCGGGCCGAGCTGGGCTTCCCGCCGGTCTCCCGGATGGCGGCGGTGTCCGGCCCGCCGGAGGCGGTCGTGTCGTTCCTCGGGGCGGCCGAACTGCCGGGCGACGCCGAGGTGTTGGGCCCGGTCCCGCTCCCGGTCGTCCGCGCGGGCGGCCCGCGCCGACCGGGGGACACCCCGCCGGGGGAGCAGTGGGAACGCGCCCTGGTCCGCGTCCCGCCGGGCAACGGGGCGGCGCTGGCGGCGGCACTGAAGAAGGCGCAGGCGGGGCGGTTGGCACGGGGTGGGGGTGAACCGGTACGGGTCCGGGTGGACCCTCCGGACATCGGCTGACGCCTTCCCTTTCGGCTGCGTTCGACTGGGGCGGCGCCCTGTGGGCACCCGCGCTGCTTGGGCGGCGCCCACCCCGTTGTGGGCACCCGTGCCGCTGGGGCGGTGCCCACCCTCACCTTGCCCCGCCACCCACCCCCGTTGTGGGCAACTGTTCCGCTGGGGCGGAACGGGTGGGCACAACGGAACGGTGCCCTTGCCGGGCCCAGGCCCCCGGTCCGTACGGTGCCCACGGGTGCGGCGCCGTCGTCGGGTTGCGCCCACCGTTCCGCCCTGCGGAACGCCTGCCGGCGACGGGGGGCGGGGTTGAGGGTGGGCACCGCCTTGCGGAGCGCCTGCCCACAACGCGAGCGGCGGGTGAGGGTGGGCGCCGCCCTGCGAAGCGCCCGCCCACAACCCGGCGGGGTGGGGGCGCGGGTGGACACCGGCCTGCGGAACGCCCGCAACCCGGTCCGGGGAGGGATGGGTATCGCCCTGTGGGGCGCCTGCCCGCAACCCGTGTCGGCGGCGGGCGTCAGCCGTTGCGGGGGCCCGGGAAGGCCGTGGGGCGGGGGTCTTCGCGGAGCGTCGTGGGGGTTGGCTGCGGAGGCATCGTGCGGGCCGGCGGCACCACCGGCAGCGTGCGGGTCGTGCCCGGCTCCGCGACGCGGTCCGACTCCACGACCGCCCCCGGCTGAGGCGCGCGCCGCGCCCCGTAACGGCGGTGGACCGCCTGCTTCGTGACCCCGAGCGCCGAGCCCACCGCGTCCCACGAGAACCCGAGCGAGCGGTCGAAGTCGACCGCCGCCGTCACCAAGGTCTCGACACTGTCCCGCAGCTCCTGGGCGAGCCGGACGGTCGGGGCGGGTGCCCGCCCGTAGACGACGAAGCCCGTCGACGGGCCGGAGCGGCGCGGGCGGTAGACATTGCCCAGCTGGGCCGTGAGTGTGCGCAGCGCGTCCACCTGCCGCCGGACCCGCTCGATGTCTCGCACCAACAGGTGCAGACTCGCCCGGGCTTGGGCGTCGTGGGTGGCGTGGTCGGCCATGTGAAAGCCTCTCGAACCGGCGTGTAAAGGGTGGGGCCGCGAAGAGGACAGCGGCCCGTTTCGGTCAATCTCTCTTGACCAACGCGCCACCCGTGGATTGGGTCACGGTGCGGGGGCGTACACGCATATGCGCGGGGCGCTCAGGCTCACGTACGCCCCCTCGCGCCCTGGCCTCTAGACTGGTGCGCTGCCCGCCACCGCCCCGAGATGCGAGGTTTCCCCGAGTGAAGCTGGTCTTCGCAGGCACCCCCGAGGTCGCCGTACCCGCCCTGGACGCCCTGCTCGCCTCCGGTCGGCACGAGGTGGCCGCCGTCGTCACCCGCCCCGACGCCCCCGCGGGCCGGGGCCGGCGCCTGGTCGCGAGCCCGGTCGCCCAGCGTGCGGAGGAGGCCGGGATCGAGGTGCTCAAGCCGGCGCGGCCGCGTGACGAGGCGTTCCTCGCGCGGCTCCGCGAGATCGCCCCCGACTGCTGCCCGGTCGTGGCCTACGGCGCGCTGCTGCCCAAGGTCGCCCTCGACATCCCGGCCCGCGGCTGGGTCAACCTCCATTTCTCGCTGCTGCCTGCCTGGCGCGGCGCCGCTCCGGTGCAGCACGCCGTGATGGCGGGCGACGAGGTCACGGGCGCGTCGACGTTCCAGATCGAGGAAGGGCTCGACTCCGGTCCGGTCTACGGCGTGATCACCGAGGACGTCCGCCCCACCGACACCAGCGGCGACCTGCTGACCCGGCTCGCCTTCGCCGGCGCCGGGCTGCTCGCCGCCACGATGGACGGCATCGAGGACGGCAGCCTGAAGGCCGTCCCGCAGCCTGCCGAGGGTGTCACGCTGGCCCCCAAGATCCAGGTCGAGGACGCCCACGTGGACTGGAAGGCCCCGGCGCTGCGCGTGGACCGCGTCGTGCGCGGCTGCACGCCCGCCCCGGGCGCCTGGACGGTCTTCCGCGGCGAGCGCCTCAAGCTGATCCAGGCGGCGCTCGTCCCGGACCGTACCGATCTGACGCCCGGCGAGCTCGCGGCCGGCAAGAACAACGTGTACGTCGGCACCGGCTCGTACGCCGTGGAGCTGCTCTGGGTCCAGCCCCAGGGCAAGAAGCCCATGCGGGCGGCGGACTGGGCCCGTGGGGTCCGTATCGCCGCAGGCGAAGCAGTCGGCGCGTAACGCCGTCGAGCAAGGCGGTAATGGACGACGGGTGGGCGATCGGGTGCGCGACACGGACGTAGGCTGAGAGGGTTCGACCGTCTCACTTCGTCAGCGGAGCACCTTTTGAGCGAGCAGGCCAATCGCCGTCCCCCCAAGCCGTACCGGCGCCCCAAGAAGGATCCCGTCAGGATCCTGGCCTTCGAGGCGCTCAGGGCGGTCGACGAGCGGGACGCGTACGCGAATCTCGTGCTGCCGCCGCTCCTCAAGAAGGCCCGGGAGAAGGGCGACTTCGACGGGCGCGACGCGGCGCTCGCGACCGAGCTGGTCTACGGGACGCTGCGGCGCCAGGGGACGTACGACGCGATCGTCTCGGCGTGCATCGACCGGCCGCTGCGGGAGGTCGATCCGCCGGTGCTCGACGTGCTGTCGCTCGGTGCGCACCAGCTGCTCGGTACGCGCATTCCGAGCCACGCCGCCGTCTCGGCGAGCGTGGAGCTGGCGCGGGTGGTGCTCGGGGACGGGCGGGCCAAGTTCGTGAACGCCGTTCTGCGGAAGATCGCGCGGAACGACCTCGACACCTGGGTCGCGCAGGTCGCCCCGCCGTACGAGGACGACGCCGAGGACCATCTCGCGGTCGTCCACTCGCACCCCCGCTGGGTCGTCTCCGCGCTGTGGGACGCCCTCGGCGGCGGGCGGGCCGGCATCGAGGACCTGCTGGAGGCCGACAACGAGCGGCCCGAGGTCACGCTGGTGGCCCGGCCGGGGCGCGCCACCACCGAGGAGCTCACCGGCGAGGACACGCTGCCCGGCCGCTGGTCTCCGTACGCGGTCCGGCTGGCCGAGGGCGGCGAGCCCGGCGCCATCGAGGCCGTGAAGGAGGGGCGGGCGGGCGTCCAGGACGAGGGCAGCCAGCTGGTCGCCATCGCGCTGGCCAACGCGCCCCTGGAAGGGCGGGACGAGCGCTGGCTCGACGGCTGCGCGGGCCCCGGTGGCAAGGCCGCGCTGCTCGGCGCCCTTGCCGCGCAGCGAGGCGCCTCCCTGCTCGCCTCCGAGAAGCAGCCCCACCGCGCCCGCCTCGTCGAGCGCGCGCTGGCCGGCAACCCCGGCCCGTACCAGGTCATCGCCGCCGACGGCACGCGCCCGCCGTGGCGTCCGGGTTCCTTCGACCGGGTCCTCATGGACGTCCCCTGCTCCGGTCTCGGCGCGCTGCGCCGCCGCCCCGAGGCCCGCTGGCGTCGCCGCCCGGAGGACATGGACGGCTTCGCCCCTCTCCAGCGCGGTCTGCTGCGCGAGGCGCTGTCGGCGGTCCGCGTCGGGGGAGTCGTCGGGTACGCGACCTGCTCGCCGCACCTGGCGGAGACCCGCGTGGTCGTCGAGGACGTCCTCAAGGGCCGCGGCGGCCCGGCCGTCGAGGCGGAGTGGATCGACGTCCGCCCGCTGATGCAGGGCGTTCCCGGGCTCGGCGACGGCCCGGACGTCCAGCTGTGGCCGCACCTCCACGGCACGGACGCGATGTACCTGGCGCTGCTCCGCCGTACGGCCTGACACTCCGCGCAGCGCGGGCCGATCGGCGCGCGTCCGGCATATGGACGGTCGGGATCGGCGGAGCGCGTGGGGAATGGGGTCCGAATCCGGGCCGAATCCGTACCGAACCCGCGCGGATCCCGGTCCGAAACCGCTCCGCGGCAAAGAAGTGCCCAAGAGCATGGCAGGCTTGGCACATGGCGCAGATCAACCCGAGCATCCTGTCCGCAGACTTCGCCCGCCTCGCCGAGGAGGCGAAGGCCGTCGAGGGTGCCGACTGGCTGCATGTCGATGTCATGGACAACCACTTCGTGCCCAATCTGACGCTCGGCGTGCCGATCGTCGAGTCGCTCAGTCGCGCGACGGGCACCCCGCTGGACTGCCACCTCATGATCGAGGACCCCGACCGCTGGGCCCCGCAGTACGTGGAGGCAGGTGCCGGGTCCGTCACCTTCCACGTGGAGGCGGCGGCCGCGCCCGTGCGGCTCGCGCGGGAGATCCGGGCGAAGGGCGCGCGGGCGTCGATGGCTCTGAAGCCCGCGACGCCCATCGAGCCGTACGAGGACCTGCTCCCCGAGCTCGACATGCTGCTGATCATGACCGTCGAGCCCGGCTTCGGCGGGCAGGCCTTCCTCGACATCATGCTTCCCAAGATCCGTCGTACCCGTGAGCTGATCTCCAAGCACGGCCTGGAGCTGTGGCTGCAGGTCGACGGCGGGGTCGCCGAATCCACCATCGAGCGCTGCGCCGAGGCCGGTGCGGACGTCTTCGTCGCCGGCTCGGCGGTCTACGGCGCCGCCGACCCGGCCGAGGCGGTCCGCTCGCTCCGTGCGAAGGCCGAATCCACGATCGCCTCGGCGGCGTGGGCGTGTGGCCACTGAGCCTCGGCCAGATGAACGCGGTCGGTCGGAGCGTCGACAGGACCGATCAGGGCCCGCCGGATCTGACAGGATGAACGGCGAGTCCAGAGTGTGAACGACAAGCAGCACAGCAGGACCGCACGAGCAGCACAGCAGCAGCACGACAGCAGCACTGAGCAGCGGTACGAGAACAGAGCTAAGGAGATCGCGGTGGCGGGAATCTCGGCGGGACGGTCAGCCCTGCGGATGGGACCCGCGGAGCTGGTGCAGGCGGCGGCCATGGCCCGCCGCTTCTACCTCGAGGGTAAGTCCAAGATCCAGATTGCCGAGGAGTTCGGCGTGAGCCGCTTCAAGGTGGCCCGGGTCCTGGAGACCGCCCTCGAACGCGACCTCGTACGGATCGAGATCCGCGTACCCGCGGAGCTGGACGCCGAGCGCTCCGACGCGCTGCGTGCCCGCTACGGGCTCCGCCACGCCGTCGTCGTCGAGTCCCCGGCCGAGGGCGAGGACGAGTCGCCCGACCCGGAGAACCTCGGCGAGGTCGCGGCCGACCTGCTCGGCGAGCTGGTCAACGAGGGCGACGTCCTCGGCCTGGCGTGGGGCCGCTCCACCATCCACATGGCAGCGGCCCTCGATCGGCTGCCCCCGTGCACGGTCGTGCAGCTCACGGGCGTGTACGACGCCGGGACCGCCGAACGCGGCTCGGTCGAGGCGGTACGGCGTGCCGCCCAGGTCTCCGGCGGCGAGGCGCACCCCATCTACGCGCCGATGCTGCTGCCCGACCCCGCGACGGCGGCCGCGCTGCGGAACCAGACCGGTATCGCCCGGGCCTTCGAGTACTTCGACAAGGTCACCGTCGCCTGTGTGTCCATCGGCTCCTGGGAGCCGGGCATCTCCACCGTGCACGACATGCTCACGGACGAGGAGCGCGCGCATTACGCCTCCCTCGGCGTCGCCGCCGAGATGTCCGCGCACCTCTTCGACACCGAAGGGCGCCGGGTCGGGCGTGACCTGGGCGAGCGCTGTATCACCGTCGAGGCGGACCGGCTGCGCCGGATCCCCGAGGTCGTGGCGATCGCGGGCGGTCAGCGCAAGGCGGCGGCGATCGGCGCGGTGCTCCGCTCCGGGCTCGTCACCAGCTTGGTGACCGACCGCGCGGCGGCGGACTACCTCCTCACCGAGTCGGCCCCCGGCTCGCGTCCGGCGCTTGAGCGCGCGGACCCGGACGGGGTCTGACCGGACCTGGATGCCGACGGGTGCTGACCACCAGTCCCGTCGCCGACGGGTTGCCGACCACCAGTCCCGTCGGTGACGTCGGCTCCGCCGGCCCTTCGTTCATGACGCCCCGAACCTCGGCGGCGGTACGCCTCTGACAGGCGTGCCGCCGCTTTTTGCGTTGCGCAGCGCGCAATCCGATGCAATGTGACGGGCCTCACAGTGGACTGCTCTACATCCTCAGGTCATCATATGACCCGATCACCTTCTGGGCTCGCGCTTCGGAAGGCACAGCGAGACGAGGTAGGGGCATGAACGACCAGGACAGGCCGACACGTCCGCGCGTCGGCGTGGTGGGACTCGGGGCCATGGGCCTGGGGATGGCCCGTAGTCTGCGGGCCGCCGGGCACGACGTGGCGGTCCACGACCTGCGGCCGGACGTGGCCGAAGGCTTCGCCCGGGACGGTGGGACGGCGTACGCCACCACCGGCGACCTGGCGGCCGCCGTGGACGTCCTGGTCGGCGTCGTCGTCAACGCGGCGCAGGTCGAGTCCGTGCTGTTCGGTGCCGAAGGGGAGGCCGACCGGCTGCGCCCGGGCTCCGTCTTCGTGATGTGCTCCACCGTCGACCCCGGCTGGTCCGAGGAGCTCGAAGGGCGCCTCGCCGAGCAGGGCGTGCTCTACCTGGATGCCCCCATCTCCGGCGGCGCCGCCCGTGCCGCCGTCGGCGAACTCACCATGATGACCTCCGGCTCGGCCGCCGCTTACGAGCTCGCCGACCCGTTCCTGGAGGCCATGAGCAGCACGGTCTACCGCCTGGGCGACCGCGCCGGACTCGGCTCGAAGGTCAAGATCGTGAACCAGCTGCTTGCCGGCGTGCACATCGCCGCCGCGGCCGAGGCGATGGCCCTCGGCATCAAGGCCGGCGTCCCGGCCGATGCGCTCTACGAGGTCATCACGCACAGCGCGGGCAACTCGTGGATGTTCGAGAACCGCATGGCCCACGTCCTCGCCGGCGACTACACGCCACTGTCAGCGGTCGACATCTTCGTCAAGGACCTCGGGCTCGTCCTCGACGCCGCCCGTCCCGAGCGGTTCCCGCTCCCGCTCGCCGCCACGGCGCACCAGATGTTCCTGCAGGCGTCGGCGGCCGGTTTCGGCCGCGAGGACGACAGCGCGGTCATCAAGATCTTCCCCGGCGTCGACCTGCCGAAGGCTGAGGGCTGACATGAGCATCCGACTCGGCTGCATCGCCGACGACTTCACCGGCGCCACCGACCTGGCCAACAACCTGGTGCGCGCGGGTATGCGCGTCGTCCAGCTAATCGACGTACCGCCGGCCGGAACGGCCGGTGACGTAGCCACCGACGCCGACGCCGTCGTCATCGCCCTCAAGTCGCGCACCGTCCCGGCCGCCGAGGCCGTCGACGCCTCGCTGCGGGCGCTCGCCTGGCTCCGTTCCGCCGGCGCCGAGCAGATCTACTTCAAGTACTGCTCCACCTTCGACTCGACGCCGGCCGGCAACATCGGGCCGGTCACCGAGGCCCTGATGGACGCGCTGGGCACCGACTTCACCATCGCCACCCCGGCCTTCCCCGACAACGGGCGCACGGTCTTCAAGGGCCACCTCTTCGTCGGAGACGTCCTGCTCGCCGAGAGCGGCATGCGGAACCACCCGCTGACGCCGATGACCGACTCCAACCTGGTCTCCGTACTCGGCGCCCAGACGACCCGGCCGGTCGGCCTCATCGACCACACGGTCGTCGCCGACGGCGCCGAGGCGATCCGGTCCCGTATCGCCGAGCTGCGTGCGAACGGCGTGGCCACGGCGATCGTCGACGCCGTCTCCAACGACGACCTCGTGCGCATGGGCGCGGCGGTCCAGGGGCTGCCGCTTGTCACCGCCGGGTCCGGGCTCGCGATCGGTCTGCCCGCGAACTGGGGCTTCCGGCCGTCGCCCGCCGCCGCGCAGCTCCCGCCGTCGGCCGGGCATCGGGCCATCGTCTCCGGATCGGTCTCCGAGGCCACCAACGGCCAGGTCCTTGAGTTCCTGAAGAGCGGCCGCCCCGCGTTCAGCGTGGACCCCCTGCGCATCGCGGCCGGGGAGGACGTCGCCGGGCAGGCGCTGGCCTTCGCCGAGGCGCACCTGCCCGACGGGCCGGTCCTCGTCTACTCGACCGAGACCTCCGACACCGTCCGCACCGTGCAGGGCCGCCTCGGCGCCGCCGAGGCGGGGGAGCTCGTGGAGCGGACCCTGGCCCGGGTCGCCCAGGGGCTCGTGGAGCGCGGTGTCCGTCGACTCGTCGTCGCGGGCGGCGAGACCTCCGGAGCGGTCGTCCAGGCGCTCGGCCTCACCGGGCTGCGCATCGGACCGCAGATCGACCCCGGCGTGCCGTGGTGCGCGGCGGCCCTCCCCGCCGGGGACACGCTCCACATCACCCTCAAGTCCGGCAACTTCGGCGGCCCCGGCTTCTTCACCGACGCCTTCGCCCTCCTGGATGCGGAGGCCGCCGCGTGACCGGGCTCCGTAACAGCGCCGCGGACCCCACGAACAGCACCGCAGACCTCCCGGACAGCGCCGTGGACGCGGCGCGTGCCGAGATCGTCCGAGTGGGCACGAGCCTGTTCGCCCGCGGCTACGTCCACGCCAGCGCCGGCAACATCAGCGCCCGGGTCGGCGACGGTCATCTGATCACCCCCACCGACGCCGCCCTCGGTTTCCTCGAACCCGACCGGCTCGCGCTGGTCGACGCCGGCGGCGAGCAGGTGGCGGGCGACCGCGCCAGCAAGACGCTGACGCTGCACCGGCGCATCTACGAGGCCGACCCCACGGCCCGCTTCGTCCTCCACACCCACTCCACGCATCTGGTCGGGCTCACCCTGGCCGGCGTGTGGAGTCAGGACGACGTGCTCCCGCCCCTCACCCCGTACTACGTGATGAAGGTCGGGCACGTTCCGCTCATCCCCTACCACCGGCCCGGCGACCCGCGCGTGGCCGACCTGGTGGCGGCCGCGATCGCCGACCGCGCCGCTCGCGCCACCCCGATCAGGGCCGTGCTCCTCGACCGTCTGGGCCCCGTCGTCTGGGGCCCGGACGCCGCCACCGCCCTCGCCGTCCTCGAAGAACTCGAGGAGACGGCACGCCTCTGGCTCCTGACCGACCGTCGCCCTGAGCCACTCCCCGGTCACGCGATCGACGAACTGAGGTCCACGTTCCGAGCAGCGTGGTGACCAGCGCTCCACCCCGTCAGAGAATCCCCTGAGCCGCTTTACGAAGGATTCCGTCATGTCCATATCCGCGACGACGGCAGAGGCCCCCGACCTCGCCCGCGAGAACGCCGTCTTCCGCAAGGTCGTGCGCCGCATCGTCCCCTTCCTCATCCTCTGTTACGTCTTCTCCTACCTGGACCGCGTCAACGTCGGCTTCGCGAAGCTGCAGATGTCCGAGGACCTCGGGTTCAGCGAGGCGGCGTACGGCCTCGGCGCCGGACTGTTCTTCATCGGCTACTTCCTCTTCGAGGTGCCCTCGAACCTGATGCTGCAGCGCATCGGTGCCCGTACCTGGATCGCCCGCATCATGATCACCTGGGGCGTGGTCTCGGCGGGGTTCATGTTCGTCTCGAACGAGACGACGTTCTACGTGCTCCGCTTCCTGCTCGGCGCCGCCGAGGCGGGGTTCTACCCCGGTGTGATCCTCTACTGCACGTACTGGTTCCCCTCGCACCGCCGTGCCCGGGTCATCGCCCTGTTCATGTCGGCCATCCCCGTCGCCGGCATCTTCGGCAACCCGCTGTCCGGCTGGATCATGGACCGGTTCCAGGGCGTCAACGGCTGGCAGGGCTGGCAGTGGATGTTCCTCCTGGAGGCCCTTCCCGCGCTCGCCATCGGTGTGGCCACGCTGTTCTACCTGGACAACGGCGTGCGCGACGCCAAGTGGCTCACCGACGAGGAGAAGGACATCGTCGAGCGGGCGATCGCCGAGGACTCCGCCCACAAGTCGGTGCATGGCCGGGTCCTGGACGCCTTCCGTGAGCCCAGGGTGTGGCTGATGTGCCTCATCTACTTCTGCTTCGTGATGGGCCAGTACGCGCTGACCTTCTGGATGCCCACCTTCGTCCAGTCGACCGGTATCAAGGGCAACCTCGCGATCGGCGTGCTCAGCGCCGTACCGTTCCTCGCCGCGCTCGTCGCGATGAACCTCTTCGGCCGCTCGGCGGACAAGCGCCGCGAGCGCCGCTGGCACCTGGTGATCCCGAGCCTCATGGGCGCCGTCGGGTTCTCGCTCGCCGCGAGCTGGTCCGGGTCCACCGTGCTGTCCCTGGTCGCGCTCTCCTTCGCCGCGGCCGGTGTGCTGACCTGCGCCCCGCTCTTCTGGTCCCTTCCCACCGCGTTCCTCGGCGGCACCGCCGCCGCGGCCGGTCTCGCCGTGATCAACTCGGTGGGGAACCTCGCCGGCTTCGTCAGCCCGTACATGATCGGCGCGCTCAAGGACGCCACCGGCTCCACCTCGATCCCCATGTACGTCCTGGCGCTCAGCCTCGTCGTCGGCGCCGTCGCCGTGCTGACCACGAACAAGCAGGTCGTCAACCGCTGACGGGCCGCCCCCGTCCCACCGGCCGGATCCGGACCACCGCTCAGGATCGGATCCGGCCCTTCCCCCACAGGAGTCACCATGCCGAGGTTCGCCGCGAACCTGTCCATGATGTACACCGAGCACGACTTCCTCGACCGCTTCTCCGCGGCCTCGGCGGACGGCTTCCAGGCCGTCGAGTACCTCTTCCCGTACGCCTACGACGCCACCGAACTCCGTCGCCGCCTCGACGACCACGGCCTGCGCCAGGTGCTCTTCAACGCGCCCCCGGGTGACTGGGACGGCGGCGAGCGCGGAACGGCCGCGCTGCCCGGCCGCGAGAAGGAGACGCTCGACGGGATCGACCGGGCGCTCGAGTACGCGGCGGCGCTGGACTGCCCCCGCGTCCACGTGATGGCCGGACTCGTCCGTCCCGACGCGACACCGGCCGAGCTCGCCGCACACCGCGACACCTATCTGGCCACCCTCGCCCGCGCCGCGGAGCGGGCCGCCGCGGCGGGCGTCGACATCCTGATCGAGCCGATCAACGGCCGTGACATGCCGGGCTACTTCCTGAGCCGGCAGGCCGACGCACACGCCGTGGTACGGGAGGTCGGCGCGCCGAACCTCAAGGTCCAACTGGACCTCTACCACTGCCAGATCGTCGAGGGCGACCTCACCACCACCCTGCGCCGCGACCTGCCCACCGGCCGGGTCGGCCATCTGCAGATCGCCGGCGTCCCGGACCGCCACGAGCCCGACGAGGGCGAGCTCGACATCCGCCATCTGTTCGGCGTCATCGACGAGTCGGGCTTCGACGGGTGGATCGGCTGCGAGTACGTCCCGCGCGCCGGCACGAGCGAGGGGCTCGGCTGGCTGAAGAAGCACCAGCACGACGAGAACCACCAGAACCACCAGAACCACCGAGGAGACAACGCATGAGGATCGTCATCACGGGTGGCTTCGGCTTCCTCGGTCGGCAGGTCGCCCGCGCCCTGCTCGACGCACGGACGTTCCGCGGTACGCCCGTCGAGCGGCTGGTGCTCGCCGACCGGTTCGTGCCCGACGCCTCGCCGGAGGCGGCCGACCCCATCGTCGACATCGTGCGGGGCGACCTGACCGACAGCCTCGACGAGCTGTTCGCGAAGCCGGTCGACGTCGTCGTGCACCTGGCCTCCGCCGTCTCCGCCGAGTGCGAGGCCGACTTCGACCTCGGCATGAGCGCCAACGTGGACACGACCCGCGCCCTGCTCGAAGCCGCCCGCGCCCAGTCGGCTGCGGGCGGCCCGACGGCCCTGGTGGTGTTCTCCAGCAGCGTCGCCGTCTACGGCTCCGATCCGGCGCTGCCGCTGCCCCCGGTGGTCTCCGAGTCGACCCTGCCCACTCCCCGGTCCAGCTACGGGATCCAGAAGTTCGTCTGCGAGCAGTTGGTCGCGGAGTACACCCGCCGCGGCTACGTCGACGGCCGCGTCACCCGCCTGATGACCGTGTCCGTCCGGCCGGGCAAACCGAACGCGGCCGCCTCGGGCTTCCTCTCCGGCATCGTCCGCGAGCCGCTCGCGGGTCTTCCGGCGATCTGCCCGGTCGACCCCGAGCTGCGGGTCGCGCTTGCCTCGCCGCGCCGCACGGTCGAGGGCATCCTCCGCGTCGCGCAGGCCGAGCGCGGTACGGGGCCGGGCCGGCTCGAGGGCAACCTGCCGGTCAACCTGCCGGCGCTCACGGTCACGGTCGCCGAGATGCTGGCCACGCTGCGCCGGGAGGCCGGTGACGTCGTCGCCGACCTGGTGACGATCGTCCCCGCCCCGGCCGTCGAGAGCATCGTGGGCTCGTGGCCCGCAGCCTTCGACAACACCCGTGCCGCGGCGCTCGGTCTGGAGCCCGACCCCGACTTCGCGGCCGTGGTACGGGACTACGTCGCCGACCACGCCGACGCGATCGCTCCCGGGGTACCGGCCGGCCCGGGCGACGGGGCTCCGCGCCGATAGACTGATGACCATGTTTTCCAAGGTGAGCGGTCCGGTCCGGCTCGCGGACCGAGTAGCGGCGGTGCTCTCGGAAGAGATCGAGTCCGGGCGCATCGCCGAGGGCGACAAGCTGCCGACCGAGGTCGAGCTGGTCAAGCAGCTCGGCGTCAGCCGCACGGTGGTGCGCGAGGCCGTCTCCAGGCTCCGCAACGCCGGCCTCGTCGAACCGCGCCAGGGCCTCGGTGTGTTCGTCCTGCCGCGCCGCACCCGGCCGCTCGACCTGGAATCCGAGGCCGCCGCGACCAAGTCCAAGGTGCTCCAGATCGTGGAGGTGCGCCGCGCCATGGAGGGCGAGGCGGCCGCGCTGGCGGCCGCCCGCGCCACACCGGCCGACATCGCCCGGATGCGCGCGGCGCTCGACGCGATCGACGCCGCGGTCGCGGCCGGCGGCGACGGTGTGGACGAGGACCTCTCCTTCCACCAGTCGATCGCCGAGTCGACCGGCAACGCCGTGATGGTCTCCACGGTGCGGTACCTCGGCGAGGTGGCGCGCAGCGGCATCCGGATCACGCGGGCGAACGAGGCGCGCCGGGACGACTTCATCGAGGACGTCCGCCAGGAGCATCACGCGATCCTGGCCGCCGTCGAGTCCGGTGACGCCGAGGCGGCCCGGGACGCCGCGCTGCGCCACATGAAGCACGCGGCCACTCGACTGCAGGACGCGGACGAACGTTTCTGGACGGAGACCGAGGACGTCGACGTGGTGGCTCTGGACGGCACGGCGCCCTGACGGACGGACCCCTTTCGTGTGATCCGACAAGGGTTGCCCCGCGAGCCTCGGATGAATCGCCCGGGTCTGGTATTCGTACAGGCGTGGGACAATGAACTACGTGCTTTTTCCCCTGGCTGAAATGCCTAGGGGCCGATCCGAACGACTGGGATGTCAGCACGTGCGTTTCCTCAATGACGTCAAGCCGCCCTACGACCTGACGTATGACGATGTCTTCATGGTGCCGAGCCGCTCGGCCGTGGGTTCCCGCCAGGCCGTGGACCTCGCCTCGCCGGATGGTTCCGGTACGACGATCCCGCTGGTCGTCGCCAACATGACCGCGATCGCCGGCCGCCGTATGGCCGAGACCGTCGCCCGCCGCGGTGGCCTCGTCGTCATCCCCCAGGACATTCCGATCGAGGTCGTCACCGACGTCATCTCGTGGGTGAAGAGCCGCCACCACGTCCTGGACACCCCCATCGTCCTGGAGCCCCACCAGACCGTCGCCGACGCGCTCTCGCTGCTGCCCAAGCGGTCGCACGACGCCGGTGTCGTCGTCGACGCGGACCGCCGTCCGGTCGGTGTCGTCACCGACGCGGACCTGGCCGGCGTGGACCGCTTCACCCAGCTCTCCGAGGTCATGTCGAAGGACCTGCTGCTCCTCGACGCCGACATCGAGCCGCGCGACGCGTTCAACACGCTCGACCACGCCAACCGCCGCTACGCCCCGGCCGTGGACAAGGACGGCCGTCTGGTCGGCATCCTGACCCGCAAGGGCGCGCTCCGCGCGACCCTGTACACCCCGGCGACCGACGCGAACGGCAAGCTGCGCATCGCCGCCGCCGTCGGCATCAACGGCGACTTCGTGGGCAAGGCCAAGCTGCTCCTCGACGCGGGCGTCGACACGCTCGTCATCGACACGGCGCACGGCCACCAGGAGTCGATGATCTCCGCGATCAAGGCCGTCCGCGCCCTCGACCCGCAGGTTCCGATCGTCGCCGGCAACATCGTCGCCGCCGAGGGTGTGCGGGACCTCATCGAGGCCGGCGCGGACATCATCAAGGTCGGTGTGGGCCCCGGCGCCATGTGCACCACGCGCATGATGACCGGTGTCGGCCGCCCGCAGTTCTCCGCCGTCCTGGAGTGCGCCGCCGAGGCGAAGAAGTACGGCAAGCACGTCTGGGCCGACGGTGGCGTCCGGCACCCGCGCGACGTCGCCATGGCGCTCGCCGCCGGCGCGTCCAACGTCATGATCGGCTCGTGGTTCGCCGGGACGTACGAGTCCCCGGGCGACCTCCAGCACACCGCCGACGGGCGTCCGTACAAGGAGTCCTTCGGCATGGCCTCGGCCCGCGCCGTGCAGAACCGCACGAGCGAGGAGTCGGCCTACGACCGCGCCCGCAAGGGTCTCTTCGAGGAGGGCATCTCGACCTCCCGGATGTTCCTCGACCCGGCCCGCCCGGGCGTCGAGGACCTGATCGACTCGATCATCGCGGGCGTCCGCTCCTCCTGCACCTACGCGGGCGCGGCCTCGCTGGCCGAGTTCGAGGAGAAGGCCGTCATCGGCATCCAGAGCGCCGCCGGTTACGCCGAGGGCAAGCCGCTCCACGCCAGCTGGAGCTAGCCGGTTCTCCGCAGCAGGGCCCCGCGAGACGTCTCGCGGGGCCCTGCTCCGCATCCGGGCTCGTCACGAGGCTCAGGTACGTACGTGAGGGCGCAGGGCGTCCGCGACCGCCGCCGCCATCCGCGCATGGCCCCGGTCGTTGGGGTGCAGCCCGTCCGCCAGGTCCTCGGGGTCGAGCAGGGAGCGGCCGGAGAGCACCAGGAGCCGCCTGTCGCCCTCCTCCGCCAGGTCGCGGCCCGCGTGCTCCATGGCCGTGCGCAGGTCCTCCAGCGTGGCGCCCAGGACGTTGGGGGTGGTCTCGGCCTCCGGGCGCAGCACGGGGGAGAGGATCAGCAGCGGGGCGTCGGGGTGGCCGCTGCGCACGAGACCGACGTAGGCGCGGACCGTCTCGTACAGCCAGCCCGCCGAACAGGGCGCCCTGGACCAGCAGTTGGTGCCGAAGGCGAGCGTGACCAGTTCGCCCGGGAGGCTCGCCAGCTGCTCGGCGAGCGGGAGCTCCCCCCGTGCGCCGCCCGCGTAGCCGAGGTTGACCGTGTCCAGGCCGAGCGTCCGCCCTGCCGTCGCCGGCCAGGAGTGGGCGGGCCGGGTCGACCACCAGCCCTCGGTGATCGAGTCGCCGTGCACCAGCCAGCGCGGCCGCCGAGGAGCGGGGGAGAGGGAGCCGTCGCGCGCCCGAAGGCCGAGCACCACCGGCGCCTGGCTCTCCGGCAGATGGATCACGAACGTCCCTCCGTCGGGCGGGAGTTCGAGCGTGACGGTGGCCTCCTCCGCCGGCGCCGTGAAACTCTCGCCCACGCACCGGCCGTCCCGCCACAGCGCGAAGCAGTGCCGCAGGGCCCGCATCGCGTCCCCCGGGCTCGGAACGGCGGCGCGATAGCGCAGCTCGACCGCCCGGGTGCCGGGCTCGGCCACGAACTCGACCCGTACGCCGATGGGCAGCGCGGCCCGCTCGGCCGTGTCCCAGGGGAGCCGGGCCAGGTCGGCTGGGTCGGCGCGGACCGCACGGCCGCCGTCCAGCCAGGCCGTGCCACGCAGATAGGGAGTGGGGTCCAGCCAACCCACCGAAGCCTCCGATCGAGGTGACGCAGCGGGCTCGCAGAGTCGGTCATCCGGCACAAGGAGTCAATGCGCACGCCGTGTGTGCTTCACACCCCGCTTATCGCCCCAATGTGCCGATTCATGCGAGGGGGCGCAATGTTTCCCCGCCCGGGCCCCAAGTGCGCAATGATCATCTGCCAGTGCGCAACAACCCTGCATTACGAGCGCGAAGCGCGGGGGCTTAGGCTCATGCCTCGTACCAGGAGTGGCGGCGACCGCCTGCTCGGCGGTTCCCCCTTCCTCGCGGGCTGTTCTCTCATGCCCGCGTACCGCCGTGGTCGTCGCATTTCGACAGGCAGCGATCAAGGAGCCTTCGCAGTGCTGGATCAAGGCACGGCCTCACCGGCCACCGAGCCGACCGTCCCCAAGAGCTCAGGGCTCTCCGCCCTGACGCGGCGCAAGCCGGTAGAACGCCTGGTCGCCGAGGGTGGCCAGGGCGAGGGCGGCTCGCTCCGGCGCACCCTCTCGATGTGGCAGCTGACCATGATCAGCATCGGTGCCACGCTCGGCACCGGCATCTTCGTCGTTCTCGGCGACGCCGTTCCGAAGGCCGGCCCGGCGGTCACGGTCGCCTTCGTCATCGCCGGTCTCACGGCTCTCTTCTCCGCCCTCTCGTACGCCGAGCTGGCGGGCTCGATACCGGTCGCCGGCTCCTCCTACTCGTATGCGTACGCAACGATGGGTGAACTCGTCGCCTGGGTCTGCGGCTGGTGCCTGGTCCTCGAGTACGGCGTCTCCGTCGCCGCCGTGGCGGTCGGCTGGGGCGAGTACCTCAACGAGCTGCTCGACGGCACGATCGGTGTCACCATCCCCGACGCGCTCTCCTCGGCCCCCGGCGAGGGCGGCTTCATCAACCTGCCGGGTCTGATCGTCGTCCTGCTGGCCATGGTCTTCCTGCTCGGCGGCGCCCGCGAGTCTGCGCTCGTCAACACCGTCATGGTGTTCGTGAAGATCGCCGCGCTGGTGCTCTTCTGCGCCATCGGCTTCATGGGCTTCAAGTCCGGCAACTACGCCGACTTCATGCCGCTCGGCATGGCCGGCGTCAGCGCCGCGGGTGCGAGCCTCTTCTTCTCGTACATCGGCTTCGACGCCGCCTCCACCGCCGGTGAGGAGGCGAAGGACCCGAAGCGCGACCTGCCCCGCGCGATCATGCTCTCGCTGCTCATCGTCACGGTCCTCTACGTCCTGGTTGCCGCCGTCGCCGTCGGTGCGTGGAACTGGAAGGACTTCGAGGGTTCCGAGGCCCCTCTCGCCGCGATCATGAACGACGTCAGCGGCCAGAAGTTCTGGGGCACCCTGCTCGCCGCCGGCGCCGTCATCTCGATCGCCAGCGTCGTGCTGACCGTCCTCTACGGCCAGACCCGTGTGCTCTTCGCGATGTCCCGCGACGGCCTCGTGCCGAAGGTCTTCGGCAAGGTCAGCGGCAAGACCGGCACCCCGCGCGTGAACACCGTCATCGTGTCGCTGTTCTGTGGCGCCCTCGCCTCCGTCATCCCGCTGGGCAAGCTCGTCGACGCCACCAGCATCGGCACCCTGTTCGCCTTCGCCCTGGTCAACATCGCGGTGATCGTGCTGCGCCGCTCCCGCCCGACCATGGACCGCACCTTCCGCGTGCCGCTCGGCTGGACCTTCCCGATCCTGGGCTTCCTGTTCTGCGTGTACAACATGTTCAGCCTGGACTCGATCACCTGGGTGGTCTTCGGTTGCTGGATGGCCGCCGGCCTCGTGTTCTACTTCCTGTACGGCATGCGCCGCTCCCGCCTGGCCACCGACGTCGTGGCCACCGACGCAGAGAAGTGATCCACCCGTAGTGCGACTCAACGACCTCGACGAACGCATCGTCCACGCCCTCGCGGAGGACGCCCGTCGCTCCTACGCCGACATCGGTTCCCTCGTCGGACTCTCCGCGCCCGCCGTCAAGCGGCGCGTGGACCGGCTGCGGGCCGAGGGCGCCATCACCGGCTTCACCGTACGGGTGGACCCGGCGGCGCTCGGCTGGGAGACCGAGGGGTTCGTCGAGATCTACTGTCGCCACAACACCTCGCCGAACGACATCCGGCGAGGTCTGGAGCGCTACCCCGAGGTGGTGTCCGCGTCGACCGTCACCGGCGACGCGGACGCCGTCGTGCAGGTCTTCGCTTCCGACATGCGCCACTTCGAGCGCGTCCTGGAGCGGATCGCGGGCGAGCCGTTCGTGGAACGCACCAAGTCCGTCCTGGTGCTGTCGCCGCTGCTGCGGCGCTTCTCCTCCGGCTCGCCCGCGTAGCCCTGCGGGCCGGGGGGCGGGGGCGGTGCGGGCCGTGGTTCCCGCACCGCCCCTCGGTCTCGCCCCGGCCGACCTAGTTGTACGGGACCTGCCAGGGCAGCACCTTGTAGTCACCGGTGCCGGCCTTCGTCTTCTCGAAGGGTGCCGCGCTCGTGCACTTCGGCACGGTGTCCTTCGACGGGTCGTTCGACGCCATCCAGCTGTAGCCGAGCCGGTCGTGCTTCCCCTGGTCGTGCACCGAGATGCCGACCCGCTTGCCGAGCGACGGCGCCAGCAGGCCGTCGGCCCGGGTGATGACCCCCGTGACGACCGCGACCTTCCCGCCCGTGACCAGGCAGTCCACCTTCACGTCGGCCGACGCGGCGAGATCCCCGATGTAGTGGCTGAAGCTGAACGTGCCCGTCGCCTTGGTAGGGTCCCTCCGGTCCTCGGCCGCCAGATGCGCGTCGACGGTGAACGTGATGTCGTCCCCGGCCGGCCGGTACAGCTTCGCGGTCCCGGTCAGCGCGGCCGCCTCGCGGCTGCCACCCTTGCCGTCCCCCGAGGCGACGGCGGAGCCCGCGGCCCCTGCGGTGATCAGTACGGCGGCGGCCAGGGCGGCGATCTTCGTACGGCGGTTCATGTCGGTCCTTTCGGCAGGTCAACCGGACAGCCACCACTCTTCCGCCCGGCCCGCCCCAGGACGTCGCGCCACAGAACGGTCCTCGTCTCCGCCGCGCGGCGGGGGAGCCGTACGACCCTCGTCGGAGCCCCGCGCAACGAATCGCCGCCCCGGCCGGAGATCGCGCAACGGTTCGACGGTCGGTCCGCAACGGTCGCACCTTGTCCCGATCGAGCCCGGAACCGTACCGTTTTTGACGTCTTCCCCTGTGCTTCGGACCCCTGAGGATCGCCCATGCCCGCGCTGCGCACCGCCCTGCTCCAGAGCTCCGGTGAGCTCGGTGACGTGGCCGCCAATCTGAAGATCCTCGACGAGGCCGCCGCCCGCGCGGCCGAGGCCGGAGCAGGGCTGCTGCTCGCCCCCGAGCTCTTCCTCACCGGATACGCCATCGGCGCCGACATGGCGCGCCTGGCCGAACCGGCCGAGGGCCCCTCCGCGCGCGCCGTCGCGACCCTCGCCGCCCGACACGGCCTGGCCATCGGCTACGGCTACCCGGAGCGCGACACCGAGCAGCACGGCGTCCTGTACAACGCCGCCCAGCTCATCGGCGCCGACGGCGCCACGCTCGCGCGCTACCGCAAGACCCACCTCTTCGGCGACTTCGAGCACCACTGGTTCACCCCCGGCGAGGACGCCGTCGTCCAGGCGGAGCTCGGCGGCCTCACGGTCGGCCTGATGATCTGCTACGACGTCGAGTTCCCCGAGAACGTACGGGCGCAGGCCCTGGCCGGTACGGACCTCCTCCTCGTGCCGACCGCGCTGATGCACCCCGCCGAGGTCGTCCCCGAGTCCGTCGTCCCGGTGCGCGCCTTCGAGAACCAGATCTACATCGCGTACGCCAACCGGACCGGCCCCGAGGGCGACTTCGAGTTCGTCGGCCTCTCCACGCTCGCCGCCCCGGACGGCACCGCCCGGGCCCGCGCCGGCCGAGGCGAGGACCTCGTCATCGGCGACGTGGACCCCGCCCTGCTCGCCGCCTCCCGCAAGGACAACCCGTACCTCCGCGACCGGCGTCCCGGCCTCTACGGCTCCCTCGTCTGAGCCGTCCCCTTCCTCCCGCACTTCCCCGCTTTCCCCGCAAGGAGTCCGTACCCCATGACGTCCACGGTGCCCACGACCGCCGTCCCGCACAGCGACGGCCAGCCGCCGATCACCATGTTCGGTCCGGACTTCCCGTACGCCTACGACGACTTCCTGGCCCACCCGGCCGGTCTGGGGCAGATACCGGCGACCGAGCACGGCACCGAGGTCGCCGTCATCGGCGGCGGGCTCTCCGGCATCATCGCCGCCTACGAGCTGATGAAGATGGGCCTCAAGCCCGTCGTCTACGAGGCCGACAAGATCGGCGGCCGGCTGCGCACCGTCGGCTTCGAGGGCACCGGCACCGAGGGCCTGACGGCGGAGATGGGCGCCATGCGCTTCCCGCCCTCCTCCACCGCGTTCCAGCACTACATCGACCTGGTGGGCCTGGAGACGCAGGCCTTCCCGAACCCGCTGGCCGAGTCCACCCCGTCGACCGTCGTCGACCTCAAGGGCGAGTCGCACTACGCGCAGACCGTCGACGACCTCCCCCAGGTCTACCGCGACGTGATGAACGCGTGGAACGCCTGCCTCGACGAGGGCGCCGACTTCTCCGACATGAACCAGGCCATGCGTGAGCGCGACGTCCCGCGCATCCGCGAGATCTGGTCCAAGCTCGTCGAGAAGCTCGACAACCAGACCTTCTACGGCTTCCTGTGCGAGTCGGAATCCTTCAAGTCCTTCCGGCACCGTGAGATCTTCGGCCAGGTCGGCTTCGGCACCGGCGGCTGGGACACCGACTTCCCCAACTCCATCCTGGAGATCCTCCGCGTCGTCTACACCGAGGCCGACGACCACCACCGTGGCATCGTGGGCGGCTCGCAGCAGCTCCCGCTGCGCCTGTGGGAGCGCGAGCCGGAGAAGATCGTCCACTGGGCGCAGGGCACTTCTCTGAGGTCCCTGCACGAGGGTGACCCGAAGCCGGCCGTGACCCGGCTGAACCGCACCGCCGGCAACCGGATCACCGTCACCGACGCCTCCGGCGACATCCGCACGTACCAGGCGGCGATCTTCACCGCCCAGTCCTGGATGCTGCTGTCCAAGATCGCCTGTGACGACTCGCTCTTCCCGATCGACCACTGGACGGCGATCGAGCGCACCCACTACATGGAGAGCTCCAAGCTCTTCGTGCCCGTGGACCGGCCGTTCTGGCTGGACAAGGACGAGGAGACCGGCCGCGACGTCATGTCGATGACGCTGACCGACCGGATGACCCGCGGCACCTACCTCCTGGACGACGGCCCGGACAAGCCCGCCACGATCTGCCTCTCGTACACCTGGTGCGACGACAGCCTGAAGTGGCTGCCGCTGTCCGCGAACGAGCGGATGGAGGTCATGCTGAAGTCGCTCGGCGAGATCTACCCGAAGGTCGACATCCGGAAGCACATCATCGGCAACCCGGTGACGGTCTCCTGGGAGAACGAGCCCTACTTCATGGGCGCCTTCAAGGCGAACCTGCCGGGTCACTACCGCTACCAGCGCCGCCTGTTCACCCACTTCATGCAGGACCGGCTGCCGGAAGACAAGCGGGGCATCTTCCTCGCGGGTGACGACATCTCCTGGACGGCCGGCTGGGCCGAGGGCGCCGTGCAGACCGCGCTCAACGCCGTGTGGGGCGTGATGCACCACTTCGGCGGCTCGACCGACGCCACCAACCCGGGCCCGGGCGACGTGTACGACGAGATCGCCCCGGTGGAGCTCCCGGAGGACTGATCCCGGTGTACTGACCCCTGGAACGACGCAGACCGGCCCCCGTGGAACTTCCCGGGGGCCGGTGCCGTTGGGGGAGTGGGGCGGACAGTACCGGTGTGCGAGCGGCCGCGAGAGTGGTCAGCCGTGCCGTGCGAGCGGCGTCAGCAGCATCCGCCCCACCAGACCCACCGACCGGTCGAGGCGTTCCCGGAACTCCTCGGCCAGGTCGGGCAGCTCACGCAGCTGCCAGAGCGAGCGCGCGGCGAGCCAGGCCCCGTCGCGGGCCCGGTCCAGGCTCCAGCAGCCCAGCAGATGCGTCAGAGGGTCCGTGATCTCCAGCAGGTCCGGGCCCGGCATGACCTCTTCGCGGATGCGCTCCTCCAGGAGCACGAGGATGTCGCCGACGCGGTCGAACTCGTCCTCCAGGTCCGGTGGCGCGCACTCCAGCTCCCGGCAGGTGTCGACCACGGCGAGGGCGAGGTCGTGCCCGATGTGCGCGTTGATCCCGGCCAGCGCGAACTGCAGCGGCCGTACGTCGGGGTGGCGCCGGTAGTGGAAGAGCGGCCGCCAGCAGGCCGGGGCGGGGGAGCCGGTGGAGACGGCGTCGACCACCGAGAGGTAGCGCTCCGCGAAGCGGACGTCGAGGGTCGCGGCCGCCCGCCGGTCGGCGAACGTGCCGGCGTCGATGGCGTGGCCGATCTCCTCCGTCACCGTCAGATAGACGCGGTTGAAGACGGCGACTCCGTCGGTCGGGTGCCAGGCCGAGCGGATGCTGCGCATCCGCTCCACCACGGGGTCGACAGCGGTGAACTGCCCGATCCGGCCGGGGCCGTGCTGACCAGGGTCGTTCTGATCGGGGCCGTCCCGACCGGAGCCGGTCTGCCGGGTGCCGAGCTGCTGGGTCTGCGCCATGGGGGCAGCGTCCCAGCAGCCGGTCCCGCGAGGGAACTCCCGGGGCCCGGCTTCCCCAGAACGGGCGAATCGCCTACGACTTGGTGGCGGACTCGTCGTCCTTGCTGCCGTCGTACGAGCTGGTGCCGGAGTCCAGGAGCGGCTCCTGCCGCTTCAGGTGCGCCGGGGCGAAGGCCCGCAGCACGTGGTAGCCGGTGATCACGACGATCGTGCCGAGCGCGATGCCGCCGAGCTCGAAGGTGTCGGTGAAGGTCAGCTTCACTCCACCGACTCCGATGATGATGCCCGCGGCGGCCGGCACCAGGTTGAGCGGGTTGCGCAGGTCGACCTTGGCGTTGATCCAGATCTGGGCGCCGAGCAGGCCGATCATGCCGTAGAGGATCACCGTGATGCCGCCGAGCACACCGCCGGGGATCGCGGCGACGATCGCGCCGAACTTGGGGCAGAGGCCGAAGAGCAGCGCGAAGCCGGCCGCGGCCCAGTAGGCGGCGGTGGAGTAGACGCGGGTGGCCGCCATGACGCCGATGTTCTCGGAGTACGTGGTGTTGGGCGGGCCGCCCGCGGCGGTCGACAGCATCGAGGCGGCGCCGTCGGCCGCGATCGCGGTGCCGAGCTTGTGGTCCAGAGGGTCCCCTGTCATCTCGCTCACGGCCTTGACGTGACCGGCGTTCTCCGCGATGAGGGCGATCACGACGGGCAGCGCGACGAGGATCGCCGACCACTCGAAGCTGGGTCCGTGGAAGGACGGCAGGCCGATCCAGTCGGCCTGGGAGACGCCGGAGAGGTCGAGTCGCCAGTGGTCGGTGACCTGACCGCTCGGGGACATCGAGTGGATCTTGCCGAAGACCAGGTCGAAGACCCAGGAGATGCCGTAGCCGAAGATCAGGCCGAGGAAGATCGCGATGCGCGACCAGAAGCCGCGCAGACAGACCACGGCCAGACCCGTGAACAGCATGACCAGGAGCGCCGTCCACTGGTCCTGCGGCCAGTAGGTGCTCGCGGTGACCGGGGCGAGGTTGAAGCCGATCAGCATCACGACGGCGCCGGTGACGATCGGGGGCATCGCCGCGTGGATGATCCGCGCGCCGAACTTCCGTACCGCGAGGCCCGCGAGGAACAGCACGCCACCGACGACGAACACCGCGCCGGTGACCGTCGCGCTGGTGCCGCCGGAGGCCCGGATGGCCGCGGCGACACCGACGAAGGAGAGCGAGCAGCCCAGATAGCTGGGGACGGTGCCCCGCGTCGCGAGCAGGAAGATCACCGTCGCGACGCCGGACATCATGATGGCGAGGTTGGGGTCGAGACCCATGAGCACGGGCGCCACGAAGGAGGCGCCGAACATCGCGACCACGTGCTGGGCACCGAGGCCGACCGTACGGGGCCAGGAGAGCCGCTCGTCCGGCCGGACCACGGCTCCCGGAGCGGGTGTCTTCCCGTCGCCGTGCAGGGTCCAGCGCACGCCGAGGTTCATGGGGTCGCTCCAGTTCTCCGGTTCCGGCGGCCGTGCCGAGGCCGCAAAAGATCAGCCACATGGTAATGCGCCGCTGGTCACCGGGGTTCCGGCACCCTGTCCGCGATGCCTACGAGACCTTCCCCGAGCTCGCCGCATGGCTTCCGCTTCCGGCCGCGGCGGTACTCATGGGCCGGGAGCCCTGGCGCAGCACCCCGGCGCCGAGCACCAGACCGAACGCGAGCAGGGTGACCAGGCCGAAGGAGAACATCAGCGAGGTCGCGTCGGCGATGCCGCCGATCGCCGACGGGGCGATGAGACCCGAGGTGTACGTGATGGTGGCGACGCCCGCGATGGCCTGGCTGGGGTTGGGGCCACTGCGGCCGGCCGCGGCGAAGGCGAGCGGGACGACGACGGCGACCCCGAGTCCGATGAGACCGAATCCGGCCATCGCCACGGCCGCGTGCGGGGCGAAGACCACCAGCAGCCCGCCGATGGTCGCGGCGACGCCTCCGACCCGTACCGTCCGTACGGCGCCGAACCGGTCCACCACGCGGTCTCCGACCAGCCGGGCGATGGCCATGGTCAGCGCGAAGGCGGTGGTGGAGGCCGCGGCGACCCCGGCCGAAGAGCCGAGCTCGTCCCGCAGATAGACCGCCGACCAGTCCAGGCTCGCGCCCTCGGCGAACACCCCGCAGAAGCCGATGGCGCCGATGATCAGGGCGGACTTCGGCGGCAGCGAGAAGCGCGGCGGCGGCTCCTCGTCAGGGGCGCTCTGCAGATCGAGGACGCCCTGGCAGAGGACGAGGCCGAGCGCGGTCAGGACGAGGGCCGCGACGAGGTGGTGGAGGCGCGCGTCCGCGCCGAGGTGGGCGGCGACGGTGCCGGCGGCCGAGCCGAGGAGCGCGCCCACGCTCCACATGCCGTGCAGGCTGGACATGATCGACTTGTCGAGACGGTTCTCGACCTCGACGCCGAGGGCGTTCATCGCCACGTCGGACATGCCCGCGGTGGCGCCGTAGACGAAGAGCACCGCGCAGAGCCCGTAGATGTTCGGGGCGAGCGACGGCAGGATCAGGGCCATCGTCCAGAGCGCGAGCAGCCCGCGCAGCGCCGTGCGGGCGCCGAAGCGGTGGCTGATGGCACCGGCCAGGGGCATGGCGAGCGAGGCGCCGATGGCCGGGAAGGCGAGGGCGAGTCCGAGTTGGCCCGCGCTCACGTCGGCGTGGTCCTGGATCCACGGGATGCGGGTGGCGAAGCTGCCGGTGACCGCGCCGTGGACGCAGAAGACGGCGGCGACGGCGAATCGGGCCCGCCGCAGCCGCTCGGTACTGAAGACAGTCTCGCCCGTCATGTGCCCTCCCTGGTTGACGTCCGCCGTAAACTATCAGGAACCCTGCCTGATAAATAGATCGGTGGGAGAGGTCCACGTACGAGAGTCTGAGAGGATCCCGGTATGCCCGCATCTCCGAGCACCGCCAGGGCCATCAACGACCGGCTCGCCCTGCGACTGCTCCAGGACGAAGGGCCGTTGACGGCGACTCAGCTGAAGACGCTGACCGGCCTCTCCCGCCCCACCGTCGCCGACCTCGTCGAACGGCTCCAGAGCTCGGGACTCGTCCGGGTGGTGGGGGAGTCCGGCGCGGAGCGGCGTGGGCCGAACGCCAAGCTGTACGGGATCGTCGCCGACCGCGCGCACCTCGCCGCCCTCGACGTACGGACCGAATCCCTCTCGCTCACCGTCGCCGACCTGCTCGGCACCACGATCGCGGAGGCCTCGGCGCCGATCGACGGGGAGGACGGGACAGGACCGGCGGTCGAGAAGGCCGTCTCCCTCCTCGAACGGACCGCGAAGTCGGCCGGGGTGGAGCGGCTGCACAGCGTCGCCGTCGGCGCGCCCGGACTGATCGACCCGGCCACCGGCGGGCTGCGCGACTCGGCGAAGCTTCCCGAGTGGCACCGCAGGCTGATCGACGCCCTCCAGGAGCGGCTGCCGGCGACCGTGCTGGTCGAGAACGAGACCAACCTCGCCGCCGTCGCGGAGCAGCGCGCCGGGGCCGCCCGCGACCGCGACACCTTCGTCCTGCTCTGGCTCGGCCAGGGCGTCGGCGCGGCCGTCGTGCTGGACGGCCGGCTGCGCCGCGGGGCCTCCGGCGGAGCCGGCGAGCTCGGCTTCCTGCCGGTGCCCGGCACCTCGGGGCTGCCCTCGGCGACCGGCTGCGAGGGCGGCTTCCACGAGCTGGCCTGCGCGGCCGCGGTGCAGGCCCTCGCCGTCGAGCACGGCCTGGACCCGGCCGACGCGCTCACCTCGGGGTACGGCCCCTTCCTCGATGCCCTCGCCCGCCGCCTCGCGGTCGGGGCCGCGGCCGTCGCCTCGGTCCTCGACCCGGGCTGTGTCGTCCTCGGGGGCGAGACCGGCCACCGTGGCGGACGGGAGCTCGCCGCCCGCGTCGAGGCCGAACTCGCCGCGCTCTCGCCGCTGCGCACGGAGGTCCGCGCCACCGAACTCGGCGACGCGGCGGTCCTCCGGGGCGCCCTCCTGGCCGCCCGCGACGCCGCGCAGGATGAGCTCTTCGGCCCGCCGGAACACGGCAGCGATGGGCGGCGCAGCTAGGCGGTGTCCCCGCGGGTCATGGCCGGAGCCGACCCTGACCGGACACCCCTGGGCCCCGCGGGTCAGCCGATCGTCAGCGGGGTGCCCGGGGCGAGTTCGGCCGCGATGAGCTCGGCGACGTCCTCGGCCGTGTTGCCTTGGGGCGTGTTCGCGGTCTTGGTCGTGGAGACCGCGATGGCGAGGCGCTCGGAGGGGAGATAGGCCTGGATCGCCGCGTAGCCGGAGAACGACGGGTTCTGGACCAGCCAGCTGTTGACCACGATGACGCCCAGGCCGAAGTGGGCGGCCTCGGTCTGCTTCAGGCAGATCGTGGCGGGACAGGTGGAGGTTCCGCCGCCCAGGCCGACCGTGCCCGGGTTGAGGAAGGTGCGGTAGGAGCGGGGCGAGAGGAGTTCGCCGCTGCCGATGGCCTGCGCCGAACGGGCCAGGTCACAGATGTCGGTGGTGATGACCGCGCCGGGCGCGGTGGTCCACGACGGGTTCCAGAAGGTGGACTCCTCGTAGATGCCGCGCTCGGACGTGAAGGCGTGCAGGACCGGACTCGGGATGTCCGGAGTGAAGTTGTTCTGCGTGTTGCGGAGCCCGAGGGGACCCCAGACCCGCTCCTTCAGGAACTCGTCGATCCGGGTGCCGGTGATCTTCTCCAGCGCGATGCTCAGGAGCAGGTAGTTCGCGTGGGAGTAGCTCCAGCTGGTGCCCGGCTCGTACCAGAACGAGTGGCTGAACGGGAACGCCAGCAGCTCGTTCGGGGTCCACTGGCGGAACGGGTGAGGCTCCAGCTCGGCCAGGAAGGCAGGGTCGGTGACGTAGTCGTGGAGGCCGGTGGTGTTGGAGGCCAGCATCCGCAGGGTGATCTGCTCGGCCTTGGGCAGATCGGGCAGCCAGCGTTCCACGGTGTCGTCGAGTGAGACCTTCCCCTCCTCGACCAGCTGGAGGAGGGCCGTGCCGATGTGGGCGAAGGCCACGGAGCCGGCGCGGAAGTGCATGTCCGGCCGGGCCGGGACTCCGGTCATGGACTCGCCGAGCGCGTCGGTGAGCACCTCGCGCCCGTCGACGGTGACCTTCAGCTCCACGGAGTTCAGCTTGAGGTCCTTCTTGGCCTTGCGGGTGATCTCCAGGACCTTGCGGGCCTGGCCGTCGAGGGGACGCTCGGTCCTCACGCAGTCGCGTCCGCCGTGGTGGCCGGGACCCTCCGCGAACGCGGGTGCGGCGGCCGCGGTCTGAACGGTGGCGGCGAGGAGAGCGGCGCAGAGCAGCGCGCTGCGGGCGCGCGCACGCGTGCGCAGACGCGTGTGGAAGCGGGTGCGTGTCATGCCCGCACTATGGCCGGAAGGTCGGTGACAATTCGTCTGAACACTCCGCAAAGAGCGCTATACGCGCCCATGTGGGGCAGACGGGCCTAGGTCGTGGCCTGGCCGGAGGCGCTTCCGTCGTCGAACCGCGCCGCCAGGAACTCCTCGAACGTCACCCGCCCCACCGCCGACTCGGGCGCGAGATGGCCTCCGTGACGCAGTCCCCGGTAGACCCGGCCCGGCAGGGGAATCTCGACGATCCTCCGCTGCCTCCCGCTCGCCCGCAGATACGCCGCGGCCAGCTCGGCGAAGGTACGGATCTCGGGGCCGCCCATGTCCGCCACGCGCCCTGCGGGCGGGCCCGCCGCGAGCTCCGCGAGGCGGTACGCGGCCTCGGTGACCTCCATCGGCTGGTCCCGCACGGCCTTCGGCACCAGCATCACCGGCGGCTTCGCCAGACCTTCCAGGAGCCGCAGGATCAGGTCGTGGAACTGGGTGGTCCGCAGGATCGTCCAGCCGAGCCCCGACTGCTGGACCAGTCGCTCGACCGCGTACTTCGTGCGGTAGTAGCCCAGCGGTACGCGGTCCACGCCGACGATCGAGATGTACAGCAGATGCGGTACGCCGGACCGGTGCGCGGCCTCGATCAGCAGCCGGGCCGCCTGCTCGTCGTGGCGCATGATGTTCGTGCAGTGGACGATCGCGTCCACGCCGTCCACGGCCCGGTCCAGGAGCGGGCCGCCCCTGCGCAGATCGACGGCGTACGGCGGGGAGTGCCGACTGAGCACCCGTACCTCGTGGCCCTCCGTGCGCAGCTTCTCGCAGACGGGCCCGCCCAGTGTGCCCGTGCCTCCGGTCACCAGGATCGTGGTCATGCCTCCAGCGTGAACGCCTTCGCCGCGGCCCGCACACGCGGGCCGCGACGAAGGCGCGGTGGGGACCCGGCGGCGGCAAGGGCCGTGAGTTCCGCCGCCGGGCGTTCTGTGCGGAGGTCGGGGCGTCAGCAGGTGCCGAGGTCCTTCCAGACGCCCCACTCGCCGGTCGTGCCCGGCTCCTCGTTCTGGGTCCACCACTGGGCCTTCCACTTGTGGCCCTTGTGGGAGACCTCGTTGCCCGCGTTGTACACCGTGCCGGCCACGTACGCCGGGGCGGTGCAGGTGCCACCGGTCGGCGTCGGGGTCGGACCCGTCGGGGTCGGCGTCGGACCGGTCGGCGTGGGCGTCGGGGTCGGCGTCGGCGTCGAGCCGCCCGGCTCCACCACCGTCGTACCGCGCGCCAGGTCACCGGCGAGCGCGTACGTCGTGCCGCTGATGTTCACCGTCCAGTTCGACGGCGTGGACACCGGCAGGTAGTAGTTGAACGCCAGGTCCACCGTCGCACCCGGGGCCAGCGACTGCCAGGCCGGAAGCTTCAGCGACACCCGGTGGAAGTCGCCCTTCAGGCCGCCCACGTTGGTGCCCGTGTGGTCGCTGCTGATCACCTTCGTACCGAATCCGGACTGGTCGGAGGCATTGCCCGGCGCCGCGGTCGCGTAGTCGAACTGGAACTCCGTGCCGCCCGGCAGCGCGACGGCCGTGTTGTTGGTGATCTTGATCTTCGGGGTGATCGGGTAGTTGGAGTCGCCCAGCTTGAACTCGGTGAACTCCACGCCCACGTTCACGGCCTGGGTCGGCAGCGCGGCGTTCGACTTCTTCGCGCCGTACGGGGTGGCCGCCTTGAACTTGTCGTACATCAGCGAGGTGAGCGTGGAGCCCATCTCGTACTGGCCCTTGCCCGCGTTCCAGGCGTAGTCGCCGGCCATCTCCCAGACCATCGTGCCGCCGATGCCCTTGCTGACCACGTAGTCGGCCTTGGCGGCCACCGACTGCTCGTCCTCGGTGGAGAGGAAGACCTTCTTCTGCGCGTTCCACAGCCACGGCGCGACCAGGGTCGAGTCGTACTTGCGGGCGTAGGTTCCGGTCAGCGTGGTGTTCGCCGGGAAGCCGTACTGCGTGACGTAGTCGCCGACGATCCCCTTCTCCAGGTTCTTGGCGTGCCACATCGGGTTGGAGCCGGCCGGGGACTCGGCGCCGTCGGTGTCCTTGTCGTGCCAGAGGTTGTCGATGCCGACGGCGCCGTCACCGCACTTGGTCAGTCCCGCGCCGGCCGGGCAGGTGGTCGCGGATGCCTTGCCCCACAGGCCGTCGGTGCCGCCCTGCACGTTCTTGTGGCCGCGGGTGTAGTACGGCAGGCCGATGTTGATCCGGCCGGCGGGCATGGAGCCGCGGAAGTAGTGGTACGCCCAGTCGGTGTTGAGGTAGCCGATGCCGCCGTACTGCTGGGAGCCGTAGACCCCGGCGGCCGCGAGCTCGGCGTCCTTGCCGTCGTCGAAGAGCGAGGCGTTGGGACCGACGTACTCGTTCCAGGCGCCGTGCAGGTCGTAGGACATGATGTTGACGTAGTCCAGATACTTCTGCATCTGGAAGGTCTCCATGCCGCGCAGCAGATAGCCGGAGGAGGGCGCGGCGACCGTCAGCATGTAGTGCTTGCCGTCGGCTGCACCGGCCCGGTCGAGCTTCTCGCGCAGCGTCTTCATCAGGGCCGCGTAGCCCTGGACGAGGCCCGCGCGGCGCGCGTTGGCGAGCTGCCAGTCGAGCGGGTTTCCGGCGTCCTTCATCGTCGTCGGGTACTCGTAGTCGATGTCGACGCCGTTGAAGCCGTACTTCTTGATGAAGGAGACGGCTGAGTCCGCGAACGTGTCGATCCCGGCCTGGTTGACCGAACCGTCGGCGTTGGTGGCCATCGAGTAGAAGCCGCCGGAGTTCACGCGGGTTCCGTTGTCGTCGAAGTAGCCGCCGGTCTCGGCCCAGCCGCCGACCGAGATCAGCGTCTTGACGTCCGGGTGCTGCTTCTTGAACTTGTTGAGCAGGTTGAAGTGGCCCTTGTAGGCGTACGCCGGGTCCATCTCCGCGCCGGCGACACCGGGCCAGGTCATCCCGGTGGCCGCGTTGTTCGGGCCGTCCGTGCCGACGGACAGCTTGTTGTCGGAACCGATGTGTCCGAAGGCGTAGTTGATGTGGGTGATCTTGTCCCACGGGATGTTGTTGGCGAGATAGGCGGGCTCGCCGTTCTTGCCGGTGCGCCAGCCGGTGAAGTAGCCGATGACCCGGCGCTGGTGGTCCGCGCCCATCTTCTCGCGGCCCTCGGTGTCGTAGACCGAGCAGTACGGGACGTCGACGCCGGGGGTCTTGTACAGCCCGTCCGGGCGACAGCTCTCGTTGTCGGCGGCATGCGAGACACCGCCCGCCAGGGAGCTGATCAGCAGCCCGGCGACTGCCGCGCCGGACGCGAGCAGCGAGGCTCTCGTCTTCGTGGGGGACAACACGATCGGTTCCTCCTGGGGAGGTGAAAGAACACAACGAACAAACGGGTGGGTCGTGTTGGGCCCGTGGAGTGCGCACACCGGCGGGCCGTACCTCGGAGGTGACACGGAGATTAAGAGGACTAGACCAGTGCGTCAATAGGTCTGGACCATCTGAGGAGTTCATGGGGTGCTGTGAGCCAGCCCACAGGGCCTCGCCCGCATGGCCGACGATCGGCCGTGGCACACTGGCCCTGTATCAGCAGCAGCGCACTCCGGGGTCGGTGTAATTCCGAACCGGCGGTATAGTCCGCGACCCGTCCGCAGCCAGCGGCCGGTTGACCAGGTGAAATTCCTGGACCGACGGTGAAAGTCCGGATGGGAGGCAGTGCGCGGCGGGCGACCCTTGTAGGGGACGCTTCGGCCGTATCGCCGCTGGTCGCCCTCGTCGGCGACCGGTGTGTCCGGCCTCGGCATCCCTGTGCGTAGCGTCGTACCCGCTCTCTGTCGTCATCGACAGACCCCGGAGTCCGTGCCCGAAGAGGCAGGAGGACCCGGTGGCAGAGCCGACCGACATCACCGCCATGCGACGCGCCATCGCGCTCGCCGCCCGTGGTCTCGGCTCCACCAGCCCCAACCCGATCGTCGGCTGCGTCATCCTCGACGCCTCCGGACACCAGGTCGGCGAGGGCTTCCACCAGCGCGCCGGCGGCCCGCACGCCGAGATCCACGCCCTGCGCGCGGCCGGCGTCCTCGCCCGAGGCGGCACCGCCTACGTCACCCTCGAACCCTGCAACCACACCGGCCGCACCGGCCCCTGCGCCCAGGCGCTCGTCGAGGCCGGGATCAGCCGGGTCGTGTACGCGGTCGGCGACCCGAACGCGCAGGCCACCGGGGGTGCCGACACCCTGCGCGCGGCCGGCGTAGAGGTCGAGCAGGGCCTTCTGGAGGACGAGGCCGAGGCGGGCAACATCGCCTGGCTCACCTCCGTACGCCTCGGCCGCCCCTTCGTCCGCTGGAAGTACGCCGCCACCCTCGACGGCCGGATCGCCGCCGCCGACGGGACCTCCCGCTGGATCACCTCCGCGGAGTCCCGCGCCGACGTCCACCGGCTGCGCGCCGAGTCCGACGCCGTCGTCGTCGGCTCCGGCACCGCCCGCACCGACGACCCCCACCTGGCCGTACGGGACATCGAAGACGCGGACCAGCCGCTCCGGGTGGTCGTCGACACCGAGGCGAGCGCCGTGAAGCCAGGCGCCCGGGTCCTCGACGACGCGGCCCGCACCGTGATCGCCGTGGCCGAGGACGTCCTCCTGGAGGACACCGCCCACTTCCCCGAGACGTGGCGGCTGGCCCGCGCCTCCGGCGGCGGCCTCGACATCCCGGAGCTCCTCGCCATGCTCCACCAGCAGGGCGTGCGCTCCGTCCTCCTCGAAGGCGGGCCGACCCTGGCCGGTGCCTTCGTCGCCGCGGGAGCCGTCGACCAGGTCGTCGGCTATCTCGCCCCCGTACTCCTCGGCGCGGGCCCGAACGCCCTCGCCGACGCCGGAATCACCACCATCACCGAAGCGTTGCGGCTCGACGTCACCGAGACCGTGCGCATCGGACCCGATCTCCGTATCACCGCGACCCTCAAGGGAGCCTGACCGTGTTCACCGGAATCGTCGAAGAACTGGGCGAGGTCACCGCCGTCGAGAAGCTGGCCGATGCCTCCCGCTTCCGCCTGCGGGGACCCCTGGTCACGGAAGGCGCCAAGCACGGGGACTCCATTGCCGTGAACGGTGTCTGTCTCACGGTCGTCGAGTTCGGCGGCGGCGAGTTCACCGCCGACGTGATGGAGGAGACGCTCAAGCGCTCCTCGCTCGGCGCCCTCGAAGTCGGCTCCCGCGTCAACCTGGAGCGTCCGATGGCGGTCGGCGACCGCCTCGGCGGACACATCGTCCAGGGACACGTCGACGGCACCGGCACGATCCTCGACCGGACCCCGTCCGAGAACTGGGAGATCGTCAAGGTCGCCCTGCCTGCACACCTCTCGCGCTACGTCGTCGAGAAGGGCTCCATCACGGTCGACGGCGTCAGCCTCACCGTCGTCGAGGCCGCCGACGACTGGTTCACCATCAGCCTCATCCCCACCACCCTCGCGCTGACCACGCTCGGCATCAAGCAGAGCGGCGACCCGGTCAACCTCGAAGTGGACGTGATCGCCAAGTACGTCGAGCGGCTGCTCGGCCCGAACGCCAAGGAGAACGTCAAGTGAGCTGGCTCAACTCCGAGGCCTTCACCGCCTTCGGTCAGCACATCATGTGGTCCGACATGATCGGCAACACGATCGGTCTGATCGCCCTCGCGCTCGGCTGGCGGCGCTCCATACTCACCTGGCCCGCGCAGCTGCTCTCCGGCGTCATCCTCGTCGGCGCCTACGCCTCCGCCCACCTCAGCGGCGGTGTCGGCAAGCAGCTCCTGGTCATCGGCGTCGCCGCCTGGGGCTGGTGGCAGTGGAACCGGGGCAAGCAGCAGGCCCAGGACGGCTCCATCGCCGTCCGCTTCGCGAGCTGGAAGGAGCGCGGACTGCTCCTCGCCGGCGCGGTTCTCGGCACCCTCGCCGTCGGCGGCCTGTTCACCCTCTACCCGTCGCTCTCCTGGAGCCCGTGGGCCGACGCGTACATCTTCGTCGGCACGCTCGTCGCGATGGTCGCCCAGGCCCGCGGCCTGGTCGAGTTCTGGTTCGCCTGGCTCCTCGTCGACCTGGTCGGCGTCCCCCTCGCCTTCAACAGCGGCCTCGCCTTCTCCGGCCTGGTCTACGTCATCTACTTCGCCCTCGTCATCTGGGGCATGCGCGACTGGTGGCTCCGGACGCGTACCACCACCGCTCTGGAAGGAGCCACGGCATGAGTGCGCTGCCGATCTGGGACGTCACCGACCTGTCCCTCGACCCCGTCGAGCAGGCCATCCGCGACATCGCCGCGGGCCGCCCCGTCGTCGTCGTCGACGACGAGGACCGCGAGAACGAGGGCGACCTCGTCATCGCCGCCGAGAAGGCCACCCCCGAGGTCGTCGCCTTCATGATGAGCGAGTGCCGGGGCCTGATCTGCGCCCCCATGGAGAACGACGAGCTGGAGCGCCTCCAGCTCCCGCAGATGGTCGAGCACAACACCGAGTCGATGCGGACGGCGTTCACCGTCTCCGTCGACGCGGCCCCGGCCCACGGCGTCACCACCGGCATCTCCGCCGCCGACCGCGCCACCACGCTGCGGATGCTGGCGAGCGGCGAGCACGAGCCCGGCGACTTCGTCCGCCCCGGCCACATCTTCCCGCTGCGCGCCAAGCCCGGCGGCGTCCTGGCCCGCAACGGCCACACCGAGGCCGCCGTCGACCTCGCCCGCCTCGCGGGTCTGCGCCCGGCCGGCGCGATCGTCGAGATCGCCGGCGAGGACGGCGTGATGCTGCGCCTGCCCGAGCTGGTCCCCTTCGCCCGCAAGCACGGCCTCACGATCATCTCGATCGAGGACCTCATCGCCTATCGCCGCTCCGCCGAGCCGACGGTCCGCCGTGAGGCCGAGGTGCAGCTGCCGACCGCGCACGGCGAGTTCACCGCGTACGGCTACCGCTCCACCGTCGACGGCGTCGAGCACGTCGCCCTCGTCCACGGCGAGATCGGCGACGGCGAGGACGTCCTGGTCCGGGTCCACTCCGAGTGCCTGACCGGCGACATCTTCCACTCGCTGCGCTGCGACTGCGGCCCGCAGCTGCAGGCCTCCATGGAACGCATCACCGAGGCCGGCCGCGGAGTCGTCGTCTATCTGCGCGGCCACGAGGGACGCGGCATCGGCCTGGTGTCCAAGCTGCGGGCGTACGAGCTCCAGGAGCGCGGCCGCGACACCCTCGACGCCAACCTGGAGCTGGGCCTGCCCGCCGACGCGCGCGACTACGCGGCCGGCGCGCAGATCCTCGGCGACCTCGGGGTGCGCAGCCTGCGGCTGATGACCAACAACCCCGACAAGATCTCCGCCCTCACCCGGCACGGCCTGAAGGTCGAGGGCCGCGAGGCCATGCCGGTCCAGGCGGGCGAGCACAACCTCCGCTACCTGCGCACCAAGCGGGACCGGATGGGTCACGACCTGCCCTGGCTGGACGCGGAGACCGCGTCCACCTGCGGCAACCAGTAAGTCAGCGATCAGCACCGAGCTAGGAGAGACATGAGCGGCAAGGGCGCACCCGTCCTCAGCGTGAAGAACTGCGGCGACCTCCGGGTCGCGGTCGTCGCGGCGCAGTGGCACGAGAAGATCATGGACGGACTCGTCGACGGAGCCCTGCGGGCCCTGCACGAGCTCGGCATCGACGAGCCGACGCTGCTGCGCGTCCCCGGCAGCTTCGAGCTGCCCGTGGTGGCGAAGGTCCTCGCCGGTCGCGGCTACGATGCCGTCGTGGCCCTCGGCGTCGTCATCCGCGGCGGAACCCCGCACTTCGAGTACGTGTGCCAGGGCGTCACCCACGGCCTCACCCAGGTCTCGATCGACACCGGCGTACCCATCGGATTCGGCGTCCTGACCGTGGACAACGAGGAGCAGGCCCTCGACCGGGCCGGCCTCGAAGGCTCCCGTGAGGACAAGGGCCACGAGGCCGTCACCGCCGCCGTCGCCACCGCGACGACGCTGCGCACGGTCAGTGAACCCTGGCGCTAAGTGCGTGACCCTTACCCCGTACTCTTAGGACCATCATGGCGAACAAAACCTTCGAAGAGCTCTTCGCCGAGCTCAAGCTCAAGGCCGAGAACGGCGACCCGGCCACCTCCCGCACCGCGGAACTGGTGGACAAGGGCGTCCATGCCATCGGCAAGAAGGTCGTCGAGGAGGCCGCCGAGGTCTGGATGGCCGCCGAGTACGAGGGCAAGGAAGCCGCCGCCGAGGAGATCTCGCAGCTGCTGTACCACGTCCAGGTGATGATGGTCGCCCGCGGGATCTCCCTCGACGACGTCTACGCCCACCTCTGAGCGCATACGTCACACCCTCCCAACACTCCCAGGCAAAGGAAGCTCATCCCATGCTGCGCATCGCCGTCCCCAACAAGGGTTCACTGTCCGGACCTGCGTCGGCGATGCTCCATGAGGCCGGCTACCGCCAGCGCAAGGAGTCCAAGGAGCTCGTGGTCATCGACCCCGAGAACGAGGTCGAGTTCTTCTACCTGCGGCCCAAGGACATCGCGATCTACGTGGCCTCGGGCAAGCTCGACATCGGCATCACCGGCCGTGACCTGCTGCTCGACTCCGGAGCCAACGCCGAGGAGATCCTCCCGCTGAACTTCGGCCGGTCGACCTTCCGCTACGCCACCCGACCCGGCACCGCGAACGGCCCCGAGGACTTCCACGGGATGACGATCGCCACCTCCTACGAGGGCATCGTCGCCAAGCACCTCGCCGACCAGGGGATCGACGCCTCCGTCGTCCACCTCGACGGCGCCGTCGAGACCGCCATCCAGCTCGGTGTCGCGCAGATCATCGCCGACGTCGTCGAGACCGGCACCAGCCTGCGCAACGCCGGCCTCGAGGTCATCGGCGAGCCGATCCTCAAGTCCGAGGCCGTGGTCGTCCGGCGCAACGGCGCCGACGCCGACCAGCCGCAGGTCCAGCAGTTCCTGCGCCGCCTTCAGGGCGTCCTGGTCGCCCGGTCGTACGTGATGATGGACTACGACTGCCGCGCCGAGCACCTGGAGCAGGCCGTGGCCCTCACCCCGGGCCTGGAATCGCCCACGATCTCCCCCCTGCACAACGAGGGCTGGGTCGCCGTCCGGGCCATGGTCCCGGCCAAGGAGGCGCAGCGGATCATGGACGACCTGTACGAGCTGGGTGCCCGCGCCATCCTGACGACGGCCATCCACGCCTGCCGCCTCTGACCCTCCCGCAGGCACGAAGGAACGACGAACCGATGTCCGATGCGCCCATGCCCACCCTTCCGGTCACCTTCCGGCCGGCCCGCACCCGCGCGGTCCTGCTGACGATCGGGACCGTGATGTTCGCCGTCATCACCGCCGTCGCGCTGATGCTGGAGAAGCTGGGGCCGGGGGAGCGCGCGAGCTTCATCCTCACCGCGGCCCTCTTCCTCGGAGTGCTGACGCTGCTCAGCCGCCCCAAGGTCGTCGCCGACGACAGCGGTGTCACCGTCGTCAACATCACCCGGACGCGCCGACTCGCGTGGGCCGAGATCCTGCGGGTCAACCTGCGGCCCGGCGACGCCTGGGTCTTCCTGGACCTGAGCGACGGCACGAGCCTGCCCGCGCTCGGCATCCAGCCCGGCATCGCCAAGGAGCAGGCCATCCGCGACGCCCGCGCCCTGCGCGCCCTGGCCGACAGCCGCGGCACCGGACCCGACGCGAGCTGAGCCCGACGGCCCCGAACGGGAGCCACGGGTCCCCCATACGGGGGCCGACCCCCTGCCCTGCACGGGGTCGGCGTGATTACTCTGGAGGCGGTGGTGCCGAGCGGCACCACCGCCTCGCATGTGCAGGGCCGCTGCCGCGGCCCGCGGGGCCACCCTGCGACCCGAGGAGTGACTCCCTCCGGCAATGGACGGATCGTCCGGTAGTACCTGCGCCGCCCCCTCCACGGAGGCGGCGGCATGATCATCCCCCTTCTGCTGCTCGCCGCAGCCTTCCTCCTGATCCTCGCCAACGGCTTCTTCGTGGCAGCCGAGTTCGGCCTCGTCACCGTGGAACGCCCCGACGCCGAACGGGCCGCGGCCGCCGGTGACCGGCGCGCCCACACCGTCGTCAAGGCCCTCGGCGAGCTGTCCTTCCAGCTCTCCGGCACCCAGCTCGGCATCACGATCACCTCGCTCGTCGTCGGAATGCTCGCCCAGCCCGCCCTCGCCCAACTCCTCGACGGGCCCCTCACCGCGACCGGACTGCCCGAGGGCGCCGTCTCCGGTGTCGCCGTGGTGATCGGCATGCTGCTCGCCTCAGCCGTCCAGATGGTGATCGGCGAACTCGTCCCCAAGAACTGGGCGGTCTCCCGCCCGCTCCAGGTGGCGCGGTTCGTGGCCGGCCCCCAGCACCTCTTCTCGTCCGCCTTCCGACCGGTGATCGCCCTGCTGAACAGGGTCGCCAACCGGCTGGTCCGGCTCCTGGGCGTCGAGCCCACCGAGGAGCTGGACTCGGTCCGTACCCCCGGCGAGCTGGTCTCGCTGGCCCGGCACTCGGCCCGGGCGGGCGCGCTGGAACAGGACACCGCCGATCTCTTCGTACGGACCCTGTCCCTGGGCGGGCTCACGACCGAGCAGGTCATGACACCGCGGGTGCGGATGAGCGCGCTCCAGTCGGACGCCACCGCGGCCGACGTCCTCAACCTCACCCGGGCCACCGGGCTCTCCCGCTTCCCCGTCTACCGCGAGCGCATCGACGAGATCGTCGGCATGGTCCACCTCAAGGACGCGCTCGCCGTGCCGCTGCACGAGCGGCTGCGCACGCCGGTCGGCCGCATCGCCGTCCCGCCGCTGCTCGTCCCCGAGACCCTCCCGGCCCAGGCGCTCCTGGAGCGACTGCGCCGGGAGCAGCCGATCGCCGTGGTCGTCGACGAGTACGGCGGCACGGCCGGGGTCGTCACCCTGGAGGACATCGTGGAGGAGCTCGTCGGCGAGGTCCGCGACGAGCACGACACCGCGGTCGACGAGCGGCCCGAGCTGGCCGCCGTGGCCGCCGAGGACGGCCGGCCCACCTGGGAGGCCGACGGTTCCTGCCGGGTCCACACCCTGCACCGGATAGGCCTCGATGTGCCCGACGGACCGTACGAGACGGTCGCCGGGCTCGTCGCCGATCTCCTCGGACGCATCCCGGCCCCCGGGGACCGGGCCGAACTCCCGGGCTGGCGTCTGTCGGTGCGGCAGGTGGACCGCTACCGCGCCGAGCGGGTACGGATCGTCAGGACCGCCGAACTGCCGCTGGTGCCGGAGGCCGTCCGATGAGCATGGTCCAACTGCTGTTCGCCGTCCTGCTGGTGGTGGCCAACGGCTTCTTCGTCGGCGCCGAGTTCGCGCTCGTCTCCGTACGCCGCAGCCAGATCGAGCCGCTCGGCGGCAAGCGGGCACGTAAGGTCCTGTACGGCCTGGAGAACCTGCCGCAGATGATGGCCGCCGCCCAGTTCGGCATCACCGTCTGCTCGTTGACCCTGGGCGCGGTGGCCGAGCCGACCGTGGCGCACCTCCTCGAGCCGGTCTTCCACGCCGTACATGTGCCCGCCGGGCTGATCCATCCGCTGGGGTACGTCCTGGCGCTCGCCGCGGTCGTCTCCCTCCACCTCGTCATCGGCGAGATGGTCCCGAAGAACCTCGCGATGGCGGCACCGGAGAGGACCGCGCTGTGGCTCGGGCCCGGCCTGGTCGGATTCGCCCGGATCTGCCGGCCGGTGACCCGGGCGCTCGGAGCCTGCGCCCGACTGGTGCTGCGGGCCTTCCACGTGGAGCCGAAGGACGAGGTCGAGGCGGTCTTCACCCGGGTGCAGCTCGGCCGGCTGGTCGAGGACGCGGGCCAGGCCGGGCTGCTCGACCCGGCGGAGCAGGAGCGACTCGAGGACGCCCTCGAACTGGGCAGCCGCCCGGTGACGGACGTCCTCATCGCCCCGGGGACCCTCGTGACGGTCACCCCGTCCGTCACCCCGAGGGAGATCGAGGAGCTCACCGTGCGCACCGGCTACTCGCGGTTCCCGGTGTGCGTCGAGGGGCGCGGGACGTTCATGGGCTTCGTGCACGTCAAGGACGTCCTCGACCTGGAGGAGCGGGAGCGGGCGGTGCCCCAGCACATCTGGCGCCCCATGGCGACGGTCCGCGCCGAGCTGCCGCTCGACGACGCCCTCACCGTGATGCGCCGTGCGGCCACCCACCTCGCACAGGTCGCGGACGGATCCGGCCACGTCCTCGGTCTTGTCGCGCTGGAGGACGTCCTGGAGACGCTGGTCGGCGAGGTCCGTGACCCGGCGCACCGCACCGAGGTGCTCACCGCCGTGCCCCTGGGCGAACAGCGCCCCGAGCGGGCGGCCCAGGCGCTGGCGGGCTGACGGCGGCCCGCCGGGCGTACGCGTCCGGCGGGCCACCGTCGTCACATGCCCGGTGGCTCCTGGGGGCCCCGGGCCGTCGGCCCGCGGCCCGAAAGGACCTCGCCATAGGCCTGCATCAGATCGGCGAGGCGTAAGGTGGCCAGGTCGTCGCGCGTCGGGGTGCACGGGTAGCCGGACAGCCGGAGGTCCCGGTAGGCGCAGGACTTCTCGTACAGCGTGCGCAGGAACCGGCCGTTGCCGAGTTCGTCGATCCAGCCCTGGTCGACGACATGGCCGCTGATCGAGCGGAGCTCGTCCAGCGCCTCCTCGTCCCAGCAGTCCCCGTTCGCCGCCGCCAACACCTCGCCGATCGCGGTCAGTTCGAGCGGACGGTACGAGGGGAAGTCGACCCGGGTCGTGAAGCGCGAGGAGAGCCCGGGGTTGGTGGCGAGCAGCCGGTCCATGCCCTCGGGATAGCCGGCCAGGATCACCACCAGGTGGTCCCGGTTGTCCTCGGCGCGCTTGAGGAGCACCTGAAGGGCCTCGTCGCCGTACGCGTCGCCCTTGCTGTAGCCGGTGTTGGAGAGGGAGTACGCCTCGTCGACGAAGAGGACCCCGCCGATCGCCGAGTCGATCAGCTCGTTCGCCTTGACCGCGGTCTGGCCGAGGAACTCGCCGACCAGATCGGCGCGTTGGGCCTCGACGAGGTGGTCGCCGCCGAGCAGGCCGAGGGCGTAGAAGACCCGTCCGAGGATCCGGGCGACGGTGGTCTTCCCGGTGCCGGAGGGGCCGGAGAAGACAAAGTGACGTTTCGGCGGCTGGACGGGGAGGCCCTGCCCGGCCCGCAGCCTGGCCATCTCCAGCTGCGCGGACAACGCTTTGACCTGCCGTTTCACCGGCTCCATCCCGACCATGCGCTCCAGTTCGGCGAGCGCCTCGGCGAGCAGGGCAGGGTCGGTGGGGCTGGCGGGGAAGCGGGGCGGGGCCGGCTGCAGGGGGATGGCCGCCTTCTGCCGTACGCCGTCCGGGGGTTCGGGCGGCCCGTTGGAGGCGGGCGGGGGGCCGGGCTCCGTACCCAGCCGAAGCGCGTCGGGGGCCGCCCCCTCGGGGTCGGTCTGTGTCGCGTCGGCCGTGTCCTGCCCGACACCGCCGAGGGCGACCGTGGCGAGCCCCGCCGGGTCGTCCGGCCCCTCGAACCCGTCGTACTCGGCGATCGCCGCCAGCCGGGCGGCCGTGTCCATGAACGCCGGGTCGATCCGGTGCACGGCTCGGTAGAGCGGCAGGGCGGCGGCGCTGCGCCCGGTGCCCTCGTGCGCCCGGGCCAGCCAGTAGCGCAGCTCCTTACGCTGCGGCTGCTCGCTGCGACAGCGCATCAGCGCCGCCGAGAGCAGCGGCTCCGCCTGGCTGTACATCTCCAGGCGGACCCGGGCCATCCCACCGAAGAGCCCCGCCTCGATACCGAGCAGAGGGTCGTTGACGAGCGACTCGGTGTGGCGGACCAACTGGTCCCAGTCCTTGACGAGATAGGACCGGCAGGCGTGCAGAAAGCGGACCTGGGGATCGGTGTCGACCGGCGGCAGTCCCGCCAACGCCCGGTCCAGCTCCGGCACATGGCGTCCGTCCAGCCAGTGCGAGGCGTGCGCGAGCAGCAGATCCCGTGGGCTCTCCAGTACCGGCTGCACCCACCAGCCCAGCCAGTACCAGGAGTTCAGGGTCCGGCGGTGCCGGGCGCGCTGTTCTCCGAAGCGGTCGCGGTTGCGGTACATCCGCAGCAGCGCGGTGGTGGTGTCCACGCGCAGCGCGTGCAGCCCGAGCCAGGCGTCCGCCATGCCGGGATCGACGCGTACCGCCGATCGGAACTCTTCCTCCGCCTGCGGATAGGCGCCCATCGTGTAGGCGTCGACTCCCCGCAGCCAGGCGAGCTCGGCCGGGGCCTGTCCGCCCTGCGTGCCGATGTCCATCGGGTCCCCCACAAAACGTGCCCCCGTTGCTGTCCCGGCGGGCGGGCGCCCGCCGGAAGCCGTACAGAACCGCCTTCTCGTGGACGGGATATGACCCCACCGAGGGGCATCGTACCTGCACAGAGCGTGCGCGACGAAGGAGAAGCGCATGATCCGGTAGCCGTGACCCTGGGTAAGCATCAAGGTCGGCAACGGGCCGGAGAAAGGGATGATCAGGGCAGAACGAAGCCCCCGATCACGGGGGAACAACCGGGGGCTTCGTGTCCGCGGCGACTCCGAAAAGCCGCACATTGAGAACGTAAGACCTGTACGCCCCTTGGGTCAAGGTGAGTTGAGGCACTTGCGGAAGTGCGCTTTCACCTGCTCATTTCCGGAGGCGGGATCCATCACGCTCCGTGAGGATGTGGTTCGGGCTCGCGGTCACAGAGGGCCCAGGAAGCCACTCGTAACCCTCAGGGCACTCCCGTACCAGCGCGTCGGCGAAGGGCCGAGAAGGGTCCGCGGCGAAATGGCGAGTCTCCGCCACCGTCCAGCCGTCCCAGAACGCGGACTGCGCCGGGCCGTCGCGGTCCCGGCCGCGAACCCACGACTCCTCGGGGTCCCGTTCCATCCAGAGCAGCGCGGCGAGATACGGCCGCAGAGCACGCCGCCCCGCGCCGACACCCTCCACGAGGACGACAGGAGCCGGGGGCAGCTCCCGAGGCGGGCCGAAGGTCCGCAGATTCCAGTCGTACGGGTGAAAGAGCGCGGTCTCGCCCCGTGAGAGGGGCGCGAGCACCTGGTCCCGCATCCGCTCCGTCCACGCGAACAGCTCCTCGTGGGTGGCGAGGTCGTCGAGATGGAGGACGGGCGCGACCAGCCGGGCGGCGAGGCGGGCGGCGAAGGTGGACTTCCCCGAGCCGGCGTGACCGTCGACCGCGACCAGCCGCACCGGCCCGCAGGAGGGCGGCAGGCTGCGCAGCGCGTCGGCGGCGCGGTCGGCATGGGTCATGGAGGCAAGCGTAGGCGAAGGTCGTTCGCCGCAGGTCAGGGGCGTGGCGCTGCCAGTGGACGAGACCAATATTGGTGCGGCGACGCGGGTCGAATCGCTGGCAGAAGCCCTCCACGAGCCGCGATAGTGGTCCACGCCCGACACGCCTTCGACCCACCTCGCTGCACCACGCGCACCCGCAGCCCCGTCTGTTCGCCTCAACCGTTCTCGACTGGGGGTCACCGCCCATGACCAGCTCCACCCCGCGCAGAACCGTCCTCGCCGCGGCGCTCGCGGCCGCCGCGGGAACGGCCGCGGCCTCCGCCGCACCGGCGACCGCCCTGGCCGGCGACGACACGGACGCCCCGCTCCCGGCCGCAGCCGCTCCCGGCCTCGTCGACAACCGCTTCTGGACCTCGTACACCGACTGGCGCTGCGGCAGCTCCGCCGGCACCCGGGCCGTCGCCGGCCACCGCCCCGGCCTCGTGATCGCCACCCCCGCCGGCCGTCTCGACTACACCGACCCGCACACCGACACCACCTCCACCTGGGAGTACGCGAGCTGGACCTCCCCGGTCCACACCTCCACCGTCCCCGCGGCCGAGGTCATCGCCTCCTGGAACGCCGACACCCCGCCCGGCACCTGGATCCAGATCGAACTGCGTGGTACCTACAACGACGCCGGCGCCACCCCCTGGTTCGTGATGGGCCGCTGGGCGGCCGGGGACGGCGACATCAAGCGGACCTCGGTCGACGACCAGAGCGACGGCAGAAGCTCCATCTGGACCGACACCTTCTCCGTCGACGACGCGGCGAGCGGACTGCGCCTGGTCTCGTACCAGCTGCGCCTGACCCTCCACCGGGCCCCCGGCACGGACCTGACCCCGAGGGTGTGGCGACTCGGCGCGATGGCCTCCGACATCCCCGACCGCTTCACCGTCCCCGCCTCCGCGCCCGGACTCGACCGCGAGCTCGCCGTCCCGCGCTACTCGCAGAACACCCACGTCGGCCAGTACCCCGAGTACGACAACGGCGGCGAGGCCTGGTGCAGCCCCACCTCCTCGCAGATGATCGTCGAGTACTGGGGTCGTAGGCCGAGCGACGAGGACCTGGCCTGGGTGAACCCGGACTTCGACGACCCACAGGTCTGCCACGCGGCCCGGTTCACCTTCGACCACCAGTACGAGGGCTGCGGCAACTGGCCCTTCAACGCCGCCTACGCCGCCACCTACCGGGACATGAACGCCGTCGTGACCCGACTGCGCTCCCTCACCGAGCTGGAGACCCTGATCCGGGCGGGCATCCCGGCCATAACGTCACAGTCCTTCCTCAAGGAGGAGCTGACCGGTGCCGGCTACGGCACCTCCGGCCATCTGATGACCGTCATCGGCTTCACCGCGGACGGCGACGTGATCGCCAACGACCCCGCATCGCCCAGCAACGAGGCCGTCCGCAGGGTCTACCGCCGCCGCGAGTGGGAGAACATCTGGCTCCGTACCAAGCGGTACAACGCGAGCGGGAAAGTGGTCTCCGGCACAGGCGGGGTCTGCTACCTCTACTTCCCCGACCGGCTTACGCCCGCCCAGCGCAAGGCATTGGCGGCCGTCGGCATTCGCTGACGCGGGATCGGCGCACCCCGGGGCGTGAGGAACGTCTCTACCCCGGGGCCGCCCCCGCCGGGCACTGTGGTGGCCATGACCGCCACCACGCACTCCGCCGCCCGCTCGCGCGCCCGCACCGGCGGCCCCAAGGACGACGGGCCGAAGATCCTGGAGCACGTCCTGGGCTGGACCCTGGTCGTCGTCCTCGCCATGTTCGTCACCCAGGCCGGGTTGATGTGACCTTGCCTTCCGGGGTCGGACCCCAGAGGCGCCGCCCCGTGTGACCGGAGGCGGCCGAACGGGCATACTCCCTGCGCCACGGGCGCCGGGCGCCCCCGAGCGCGATCCGCCGGGGGAGCATCGGCGCAGCAGTGACCACCGGCGGCATCGCGCCACCCGCGCACGCCGTCGCAGCGCCCGAGAGGGAGGAGTGCGCCGCCATGCCCGACCGCGCCCCGCAGACCGTGGAACGCCGGTTGCCCACCGAGGAGGCCGGGGACCTGTTCGCCCTGGTCCGTGAGATCACCGAGCGGGAGATCGCGCCCCGGGCCGCCGAGGAGGAGGACGCCGGCCACTTCCCCCGGGAGGTCTTCTCGCTGCTCTCCGCCTCCGGCCTGCTCGGACTCCCGTACGACTCCGACTACGGTGGCGGTGACCAGCCCTACGCCGTCTATCTCCAGGTGCTCGAAGAGCTCGCCGCCGCCCGCCTCACCGTCGGTCTCGGCGTCAGCGTCCACTCCCTGTCCTGCCACGCGCTCGCGAACTTCGGCACCAAGGACCAGCGGGCCGCGCAGCTGCCGGCGATGCTGGGCGGCGGCCTGCTCGGCGCGTACTGCCTCTCGGAGCCGGCATCCGGTTCCGACGCGGCCGCCCTGCGCACGAAGGCGGTCCGGGACGGCGACGCCTGGGTTCTCACCGGTACGAAGGCGTGGATCACCCATGGCGGGATCGCCGACTTCTACACGGTCATGGCCCGTACCGGCGGCGAGGGCCCGAAGGGGATCACCGCGTTCCTGGTCCCCGGGGACGCGGCGGGCCTGAGCGCGGCCGCGCCGGAGCGGAAGATGGGGATGAAGGGCTCGCCCACCGCGCAGCTCCACCTGGACGGGGTGCGGATCCCCGACACCCGCCGTATCGGAGAGGAAGGGCAGGGCTTCACGATCGCGCTCTCCGCCCTCGACTCCGGGCGGCTCGGGATCGCGGCCTGTGCGGTGGGGGTTGCGCAGGCGGCCCTGGACCAGGCCGTCTCGTACGCCGGCGAGCGGCGTCAGTTCGGCCGTCCGATCGCCGACTTCCAAGGGATCCGCTTCCTGCTCGCGGACATGGCGACGCAGATCGAGGCGGGCCGTGCGCTGTACCTGGAGGCGGCGCGGCTGCGGGACGAGGGGCGGCCCTTCGGGCGGCAGGCGGCGATGGCGAAGCTCTTCTGCACGGACGCGGCCATGCGGATCACCACGGACGCGGTGCAGGTGCTCGGCGGCTACGGGTACACCGCTGACTTCCCCGTCGAGCGCTACATGCGCGAGGCGAAGGTGCTGCAGATCGTCGAGGGGACCAATCAGATCCAGCGGATGGTCATCGCGCGGCACCTTGTCGGACCAGAGACCCGCTGACAAGGGTGTCGCTCACCCCGCTCACCCGTACGGTCCGGTCCGCCCACACGGGGGCGGCCATCAGCCGGTTCCACTCCTGGTCGCTGCGGCCCGGCAGCGTCCGGCCGTGGCTGGCCCACTGGCTGAGCAGCGCCTTGTAGATGGGTGGGTCGGCGAGGTGCGCCCCTTGATGCGGAACCGATTCTTCAGTGCGCGGCTCGGCGAGGCGACGCCGTCCGCTCCCGACCGGGGTGGTGTACAGCGAGGTCATGCCCGTCCCAACGCGCCCGGCCCGCCGGGGGTCACCGCCGGACGGAATCGAGCGGGAGTTCGGGAGCTACCCGGGATCGATCCGGTGTCGCACGACTCTGGCCCTCGGCAAGCTTTCTGACTTACCGTCAGATCTCGCTCGCCGACCAGGAGGTCAGCCATGTCCGAGGATCGGCACGTCGACGACCGGCCCGTCGCGCTCGACGAATACCCGGTGCACCAGGCACCGCTCTCGATGAAGCACCACGTCAGCGGCGATCGCAACGCCTACGACCGGTGCATCTTCCACGTCTTCGACCACCAGGGCCGCGCCCTGCTCATCGCCGGGCTCGGCGTGTACCCCAACACCGGGGTCATCGACGCCTACGCCACCCTCCGTACCGGTGACCAGCTGCACGCCGTACGTGCCTCCGACGCCCTCGGCGACGACCGGATGAACCTCGCCGTCGGCCCGCTGCGCATCACCGTCGACGAACCCCTGAAGACGCTCTCGCTGTACTGCGAGCCGGACCCCGCCGACCCCGAGGGGCTCTCCTTCGACCTCACCTGGACCGGGGACTTCCCCACCGTCTGGGAGCCCCACCACACCCAGCGCCGGGGCGACCGCCTCACCCTCGAAGGGCGCCGCTTCGTCCAGGCCGGCCACTGCACCGGCACCATCCGGGCCGGCGGCGAGGAGTTCGCCGTCACCTCGGGGGAGTGGACCGGCACCCGTGACCGCAGCTGGGGCGTCCGGCCCATCCCGGGCGAGGAGCCGGGCCGCGCCGACGAGTTCCGGCCCGAGGGCTTCCACTGGCTCTGGATACCCATGCGCTTCGACGACCGCTTCGTCATGGTCATCGCGCAGGAGGACGCCGACGGCTACCGCACCCTCAACGAGGCCGTGGTCGTACGGAACGGGCAGCGCGACACCCAACTCGGCTGGCCCCGCACGGACATCACGTACCGGCCGGGCACCCGCCACCCCGAGCGTGCCGTCGTCCACCTCGCCGACCCGACGGGCAAGCCCCTGGAGGTCGAGGTGGAGATCCTCGCCTCCTCGCCGCTCGCCGTCGGCGCCGGCTATCCGCCCGCCAGCGACTGGCAGCACGGCACCTGGCAGGGCCGCGACTGGACCGACCGCAGGGTCTACGACCTCTCCGACCCCACCGCCCACCCCATGGCCGCCTTCGGCGTCACCGACCACGCGGCCCGCTTCACCCTCGACGGGCGCACCGGGTACGGGATCTTCGAGCACGGCTCCTTCGGCCGCCACGACCCGAGCGGCTTCGTCGACCACATCTCCTCCGCCGGCTGAGCCGAGCCCCGAAGAGAAGGAGCTTGTACATGGCCACCGCGCCCCGCCCCCGCACCTCCACCCGTGACCCCGAGGAGCTCGGCCGTCGGCTCACCGACTGGCTCGAACCGGTCCTTCCCGGCGCCCGGGTCACCGACCTCGCCGTCCCCGGCTCCAACGGCATGTCCAGCGAGACCCTGCTCTTCGACATCGACCATCCCCACGCGCCGGTGCGCGGCTGCGCCCTGCGGCTGGCCGCCGACCCCGCCGCGTACACGATCTTTCCCGTCTACGACATGGAACGGCAGCACCGGGTGATGAGCCTGGTCGGGGAGCACACCGACATCCCCGTGCCGCGCGTGCTGTGGCTGGAGCCCGAACCAGGGCCGCTCGGCGCCCCGTTCTTCGTGATGGCCCGGGCCGAGGGCCGCGTCCCACCGGACGTCATGCCCTATACGTACGAGGGGAACTGGCTGCACTCCGCCACCGACGACGAACGCGCCCACCTGGAGGCCGAGTCCGTGTCGGTGCTGGCCCGGCTCCACGACCAGTTCCCCGCGAAGGAGGCGGAGTTCCTCCTGCCCGAGGGGACCGGCAGCCCACTGCGACGGCACGTCGACGCCCAACGCGCCTACTACGCCTGGGTGGTGGCGGGACTCGCGCCCTCCCCGCTCATCGAGTCCGGCTTCGACTGGCTGGAGGCGCACTGGCCCGCCGACGAGGGCCCGGCCGTCCTGAACTGGGGCGACGCCCGCATCGGGAACATCGTCTACGACGGATTCCAGCCCGCGGCCGTGCTCGACTGGGAGATGGCCGCCTTCGCCCCGCGCGAGGTCGACCTCGGCTGGACCGTCTATCTGCACCGCTTCTTCCAGGACCTGACCGTGAGCTTCGGCCAGCCCGGGCTGCCCGGCTTCCTGCGCCGTGACGCGATCGAGCGGCGCTACGCAGCCCTCACCGGCCACACACCGCGGGACATGGAGTTCCACACCCTCTACGCGGCGCTGCGGCACGCGATCGTGATGCTCAGGGTCGCGTACCGCCAGGCGCACTTCGGAGAGGTCGAGGTGCCGGAGAACCCGGACAGCCTGATCCTGCACCACGCCACGCTCGCGGCGATGGTGCGGGGAAGCTACTGGTAGGCGTCGCTATGCCGCGCGCCGCATCTGCGGCACCTTGATCGGACGGGAGCCCGGACCGCCGACGTGCGAGAAGGGCTGCGTCCGCCAGTCGAGACTCTGAGGGAGCGTCAGCAGGAGCGCGGTGTCCTGCTCCTGGACCTCCAGCGTCTCGTCCGCGGGGCGCGCGTCGGCCGCGGCCCGGCCGGTGCCGGGGCAGACCGTGAGCACGAACGGGTTCCACGGCGTCGGGCACAGCGCGTGCTCCGGCAGCACGTCCTCGTCCGCGAGCAGCGCGATCGGCTGGACACAGTCCGGGCAGATCACCCGGTACATCTCAAAGGTGTCGTAGGCGTCGAGCTCGTCGGTCGTCTCGACCGAATCAACAGGCTCCTGCATGGAGAATCTCCCCCTCGGGTGGGTCGACCACGTTCGGATGACCTCGACCACAGCAAGCAATTCCCATACGGCCCGGCGCATAACCGTGAGCTCTCGAACGAGCTGGCCGCAAACCTGTGGTCTTCGTCACATGCCCGTCGCAGGTGCCCCGAGGATGCCCATAGATGCCTTTGTCGAAGGGCCCCCGGCTGTGCCGATGGCACCCCGGGGCAATAGGTTGACCGCATGGAGGAGCTGGATCGTCAGATCGTCGAGTTGCTCGTCAGGGACGGGCGCATGAGCTACACCGACCTGGGCAAGGCCACGGGCCTGTCCACCTCGGCCGTACATCAGCGCGTCCGCCGCCTCGAGCAGCGCGGGGTCATCCGCGGCTATGCCGCAGTCGTGGACCCGGAGGCCGTCGGGCTGCCGTTGACCGCCTTCATCTCGGTCAAACCCTTCGACCCGAGCGCCCCCGACGACACCCCGGACCGGCTCGCCGACATCCCGGAGATCGAGGCCTGCCACAGCGTCGCGGGCGACGAGAACTACATCCTCAAGGTGCGCGTCGCGACCCCGCTGGAGCTGGAACACCTGCTCACCCGTATCCGCTCCCAGGCCGGCGTCTCCAGCCGCACGACGGTCGTCCTGTCGACCCCGTACGAAGCCAGGCCGCCGCGCGTCTAGGCGCGACGGCGGATCGGGGGCCGCGGGCCCGGCGTTCGGCCGGGTGCCGCCGCGCATCTAGCCTGGTCGCATGAGCGAGACCCTGCCTGACATCGAGCACCGCACCGTCCTGCTGCGCGGTGGAGACGTCCACAGCCCCGCCGACCCCTTCGCCACCGCCATGGTGGTGGAGCGCGGTCATGTCGCCTGGGTGGGCTCGGAGGGCGCGGCCGACGCCTTCGCCTCCGGGGTGGACGAGGTGATCGACCTCGAAGGCGCGCTCGTCACCCCCGCGTTCGTCGACGCGCACGTGCACACCACGGCGACAGGTCTCGCGCTGACCGGCCTCGACCTGTCCTCCGCCGCGTCGCTCGCCGAGGCGACGGAGAAGATCCGCGCCTACGCCACCGCCCGCCCCGACGACCGGATCCTGATCGGCCACGGCTGGGACGCGTCGCGCTGGCCCGAGCGCCGAGCGCCGCACCGCGACGAGTTGGACCGGCTCACCGGCGGCCGCCCGCTCTACCTCACCCGGATCGACGTCCACTCCGCCGTCGCCACCACCGCCCTGCTCGACCTCGTGCCCGGCATCCGCGAGCTCTCCGGCTTCCGCGACGGCGAACCGCTGACCGGCGACGCCCACCACGCCGTCCGCCGCGCCGCCTACGCCGTCCTCTCGCCCGCGCAGCGCACCGAGGCCCAGCGCGCGGCCCGCGCGCACGCCGCCTCGCTCGGCATCGGCACCCTGCACGAGTGCGGCGGCCCCGAGATCTCCTCCGAGGACGACTTCACCGGACTCCTCGACCTCGCCCGTGAGGAAACCGGGCCGCGCGTCGTCGGCTACTGGGCCGACCTCGACATCGAGCGGGCCCGGGCGCTCGGCGCCGTCGGCGCGGCAGGCGACCTCTTCGCCGACGGCTCGCTGGGCTCGCACACCGCCTGCCTCCACGACGCGTACACGGACGCCGGCCACACCGGCATCGCCCACCTCGACGCCGCCGCGGTCGCGGCCCATGTCGTCGGCTGCACCGAGGCCGGCCTCCAGGCCGGGTTCCACGCCATCGGCGACGCGGCCGTCACCGCCGTGGTCGAGGGCGTTCGGGCCGCCTCGGAGAAGCTCGGTCTCGCCCGGATCCGCGCCGCCCGCCACCGGGTCGAGCACGCCGAGATGCTCACCCCCGAGACGATCGCCGCCTTCGCCGAGCTCGGCCTCACCGCCTCCGTCCAGCCCGCGTTCGACGCGACCTGGGGCGGCGGCGAGGGCATGTACGCCGAGCGCCTCGGCGTCGAGCGGGCGCGCACCCTCAACCCGTACGCCGCTCTGCTCCGCTCCGGGGTGCCGCTGGCCTTCGGCTCGGACAGCCCGGTCACCCCGCTCGACCCCTGGGGCACCGTCCGCGCGGCCGCCTTCCATCGCACCCCCGAGCACCGGATCTCCGTCCGTGCCGCCTTCACCGCCCACACCCGGGGCGGCTGGCGGGCCGTCGGCCGCGACGACGCCGGCACGCTCGTCCCCGGCGCCCCGGCCGACTACGCGATCTGGCGGGCGGACGAGCTCGTGGTCCAGGCGCCCGACGACCGGGTGGCCCGCTGGTCGACCGATCCGCGCTCCGGAACGCCCGGTCTGCCCGACCTGACCCCCGGCGGCGAACTCCCGGTCTGTCTGCGCACGGTGGTGTTCGGACAAACGGTCTTCGTCCGGCCGAACGAGTGACATAGGGACATTTCGTGCCGCCGATCGATGATCAACCGGCTTGTCCACGACCTGCGGATCTTCCCCACTGACCTGGCAGTATCGGTCATCTCCGCAGGTCAAACGAGTGTTGACAGCGAGCGGCCACCGGCCGGTAGGTTCGGCGAGTCCACCACAGGACGTCCGACCGGGTTCACCTCCACGCAGTCGTCGAACGCCGCTGGGTCAAGGGATGGTGTGCCGCACCGGCTCACCATCACCGGGAACCAGGTTCAGCGCCCGCGCCTCGGGGGCGAGGGAAGGTTTCTCCGGCGGAGGGTGGGACCCGGGTGGGGCCCGGACGTTCAGTAGACAACGGCTCTCGGTCGACCCGCAGCCAGCGGGTTCCAGGTCGGCCCGAAGGGCGCCGGGCCCCGATCCGCACACGATGCGCCACGCCGGTGCACCCCCATGGACACCCGCAACCAGCCCGCTGCGACCGAGGCGCGCCCGGGGCTCGCTATGGTGGGGGTTCGCGTATGTATCCGAAGGGGCAGCAGTGAACGACGGTGGCCAGAGGCGTTACGGCCCGCTCGGCAGAGCCTTGGTGATCATTCCGACCTACAACGAGGCGGAGAACATCAAGCCGATCGTCTCGCGCGTACGGGCGGCCGTACCGGAGGCGCACATCCTCGTCGCCGACGACAACAGCCCCGACGGCACGGGCAAGTTCGCCGACGAGATCGCGTCGGACGACGACCATGTCCACGTCCTGCACCGCAAGGGCAAGGAGGGGCTCGGCGCCGCCTACCTCGCGGGCTTCCGCTGGGGCATCGAGCACGGCTACGGCGTCCTCGTCGAGATGGACGCCGACGGCTCCCACCAGCCCGAGGAGCTGCCCCGGCTGCTGACCGCACTCAAGGGCGCCGATCTGGTGCTCGGCTCCCGCTGGGTGCCCGGCGGCCGGATCGTGAACTGGCCCAAGTCCCGCGAGTTCATCTCCCGCGGCGGCAGCCTGTACTCCCGCGTCATGCTCGACGTGCCGATCCGTGACGTCACCGGCGGCTACCGGGCCTTCCGCAAGGAGACCCTGGAGGGCCTGGGTCTGGAGGACGTGGCCTCGGCCGGCTACTGCTTCCAGGTCGACCTGGCCCGCCGGGCCGTCGCCGCCGGCTTCCATGTCGTCGAGGTCCCGATCACCTTCGTGGAGCGCGAGATCGGCGACTCGAAGATGAGCCGCAACATCGTCGTCGAGGCCCTCTGGCGGGTCACCGGCTGGGGTCTGACGGCCCGTGCGAACAAGGTCGGCAAGATGCTCGGCCGCAAGTCCGCGAGCTGACCCCTCCCCGCCGTACTGATCTCTCCTTTACGGCGTTCCTGCGACAGGCCAGGCACACTGGGGGGCATGACCAACGGCGCAACGCCTCCCCTGGCCCCCAAGCGCTCCCGCGCGCGTACGTACCTCCCGCTGGCCTTCGCCGCCTGGCTGGTCCTCGAGATCTGGCTGCTCACGGTGGTGGCGAACGCGGTCGGCGGGCTGACGGTCTTCGGTCTGCTGCTCGGCGGAGCCGTCCTCGGCGCCGTGGTGATCAAGCGGGCAGGGCGCCGGGCCTTCAAGAACCTCACCGAGACCTTCCAGCAGGCGCAGGCGGCGGCGCAGTCCGGCGTCGCACCGACCGTCGGCGACCGGGCCGGCTCGCGCGACCGTAACGGCTTCCTCATGCTCGGCGGTCTGCTGCTGATGATCCCCGGCCTGATCTCCGACGTGGCCGGTCTGCTGCTGCTCGTACCGCCCGTGCGCTCCTTCCTCGGCCGCTACGCGGACCGGGCCGCCGAGCGCAGGATGAACGCCGCCGCCGCTCCCGGCAGCCTCCAGGACGCCTTCCAGCAGGCCCGTATGCGGCGCCCCGACGGCAAGGTCGTGCAGGGCGAGGTCATCCGCGAGGACGGGCCCCAGGGACCGCAGCGGCCCCAGGAGCCCCGACCTCCCCTGATGCAGTGATCCTCACGGCGCGTCCGACACCGCGTCCGGGAACGGTGATCCGGCCACGGCGCCCGGCGCATCACGATTGACTCGCATGACGACAAACGCCGCGGGGCCCGGTACACACAAGGTGTACCGGGCCCCACGGCGTCGCTTTCGGCCGTGCCGTCCGCTAGGCGGACTTGCGGCTGTCTCGTGGATGTACGGCGATGTTCATGGCGCCGGAACGAAGGACCGCCAGCCTCTCGGCCAGGACCTCCTCCAGCTCCTCGCGGGTGCGCCGCTCCATGAGCATGTCCCAGTGCGTACGCGCCGGCTTGCCCTTCTTCTCCTCGGGGCCGTCCCCGTCCACCAGGAGTGCCTGGCTGCCGCAGACCTTGCACTCCCACTCCGGCGGAATTTCCGCTTCCACCGAGAAGGGCATCTCAAAACGATGGCCCTTCTCGCATGCGTACTCCACGGCCTGGCGCGGGGCCAGATCGATGCCGCGGTCGGTCTCGTAGCTGGTCACCACGAGGCGCGTGCCGCGAAGAGCTCGCTCACTCATGAATCGTGCCTCCCGGGCTTGTCGCCCACAGGACAGGTGTCGCTGTCGTCGTCATCCGGTCAACGTCCGGTCGGCGGTAAAGATTCCCGTTCCGGGTCATGCGTCGCCCGTCGTGCCGCCCCTTGTTCTACCCACCAGTGCCCGGTTTGTCACATCTGGCAGCAGATGTCACCCAGCGTCTTCACTAAAGCAGCACGCAGTAACGGTCCGCCTGGCAGGCCAAAGGCGTACACTACCGGCCTTTCACTTCCGCGTCTAAATCCGCTCCGGAACCGGGTTGCCCGCGGCGGCCACCGCACGCCGTACGGGTACCCGCGCGAGCAGTACGAAACCGGCCGCGAAGAAGATCACCAGAGAGATGATGGCATCCCGGTAGCTCCCGGTCAGCTGATACGCGAGACCGAACACCAGTGGCCCCAGCCAGCTGAGACCGCGGTCGCTCATCTCGTACGCCGAGAAGTACTCCGCCTCCTTGCCGCGCGGCACCAGATGGGAGAAGAGCGAGCGCGACAGCGCCTGGCTTCCGCCGAGGACGAGACCGATCGCCGCCGCGAGAAAGAAGAACGCCACCGGGGCGTCGGCCGGCAGGAAGTACCCGGCGGCCAGGATCAGCGTCCAGACCGCCAGCGAGCCGAGGATCACGCGCTTGGCGCCGTACGAACGCGCCATCCGCCCCATGCCGAGCGCTCCCGCGACCGCGAGCACCTGGACCAGCAGTACCGCTGTGATCAGCGTCGTCTGCTCGAGCCCCAGCTCCTCGGATCCGTAGATCGACGCCTGCGAGATCACGGTCTGTACGCCGTCGTTGTAGATGAGATACGCGAGCAGGAACGACAGCGTCAGCGGGTGGCGGCGCATGTCCCGCAGCGTCGCCATCAGCTGTCGCCAGCCACCGCCGACCGCACCCTCGCCCTTCGGCTGGACGTGCCGGTCGCGCAGCCGCCGCAGCGGCACCAGCGTGAAGGCGCCCCACCACAGCCCGGCCGAGGCCAGACAGATCCGCACCGCCGCGCCCTCCGTGAGGCCGAACGACTCGTGCCCGGAATAAAGGATCAGGTTGAGGACGAGGACCAGGGCGCCCGAGGTGTAGCCGAAGGCCCAGCCGCGCGAGGAGACCGCGTCCCGTTCGTCCGGCTCGGCGATCTGCGGCAGATAGGCGTTGTAGAGCACCATCGACACCGCAAGTGAGGCGTTCGCCACGATGAGCAGGAACGCGCCCAGCAGATAGCGGTCGCCGCTCAGGAAGAACATCCCCGCCGTCGCCGCCGCGCCGGTGTACGCGGAGGCCGCGAGCAGTGGCTTCTTGCGGCCTGTACGGTCCGCCGCCGCGCCCACCAGCGGCATCACGAGGACCGCCACCAGGATCGAGACCGAGACGGCGTAGGCGAAGAGCGAGCCGGCCCGCACGGGTATGCCGAGGGGGTGGACGAAGCCGTCCGCGTCGGCCGCCGCCTTCGCGATCGAGGTCAGATAGGGGCCGAGGAACACGGTCACGACGCTCGTCGAGTACACCGAGCAGGCGAAGTCGTAGAAGTACCAGCCGCGCTGCTCGCGCCTGCGGTCGGCCGGATCGGCGGTGTGCCCCTCCGGCTCGGTGGTGTCGGCAGTCACGGCCGCGGCCCCCTCGTTCGTCCCCGTGGCGGGACGCGCGGTCAGATCCACGCGCCCCGAGCGGTCAGCACTGCACGCAGCGCCTCCAGATGATCGGTCATGATGCCATCCACCCCCAGGTCGAGGAGAGAGTTCATCCGCTCCGGATCGTTGACGGTCCACACATGCACCTGGAGGCCGCGGGCATGGGCCTCCCGCACGAAGCGGCGGTCGACGACCGGAATGCCGCCCTGGCTCGCCGGCACCTGTGCGGCGACCGCGCCCGCGCGCAGCGCCGCCGGGATGCCGAGCGAGCGCAGCCGCAGGCCGAGAACGCCCTTCACACCGTACGAGGTGGCGAGCCGCGGCCCCGCGAGGCGATGCGCCCGGGCCACCCGCCCCTCGGTGAAGGAGCCCACGCAGATCCGGTCCCACGCCCCGGTCCTGCGGATCAGGTCGACCAGCGGGACCAGCGAGGACTCGGCCTTCAGGTCCACGTTCCAGCGCGCCTCGGGGAACTCCTCCAGGAGCTCCTCGAAGAGCGGCAGCGGCTCCTTGCCGGCCACCCGCGCCTCGCGGACGGCGTCCCAGGGGAGATCCCGGATACGGCCCGCAGCGTCCGTGACCCGGTCGAGCGTCGAGTCGTGGAAGGCGACCAGCGCACCGTCCGCGGTGGTGTGCACATCGGTCTCGAAGTAGCGGTAACCGGCTGCCGTGGCCCGCCGGAAGGCGGCCGCGGTGTTCTCCAGGCCGTCCGCCGTGCCGCCGCGGTGGGCGAACGGAATGGGCGACGGGTGGTCGAGGTAGGGGTGGCGTACGCGAGTCACCGCCGCAGTATCGCCTGCTCCGGTGTCCCGGAGGCGACCACGGTGCTGCTCACGTCCTTCTCGGCGATGGCGAACCTGCGCAGGAAGAACTGTGCGAGCGGGCCGATGCTCAGCGCGTAGAGGACGGTGCCGACGCCGACCGAGCCGCCGAGCAGGAAGCCGGTGGCGACCACCGCGACCTCGATGGCCGTGCGGACCAGGCGGATCGAGCGGCCGGTGAGCCGGTGCAGCCCGGTCATCAGACCGTCGCGGGGGCCGGGGCCGAACCGTGCTGCGATGTAGAGGCCGGTCGCCATGCCGTTGAGCACGATGCCGACGACCAGCAGGGCGGTCCGGGCGGCGAGGCCGTGGACCTCCGGCACCAGGGCGAGGGTTCCGTCCATCGCCACGCCGATCACGAAGACGTTCGAGATCGTGCCCAGACCCGGCTTCTGCCGGATCGGGATCCACAGGATCAGCACGATCGCCCCGACGAAGATCGAGACGACTCCGATGGTCAGTCCGGTCCGCTCGGCGAGGCCCTGGTGGAGGACGCCCCAGGGCTCCAGACCGAGCCCGCCGCGCACCAGAAGCGCCGAACTGATCCCGTACAGCGCCAGTCCGACATACAGCTGCGCGAGCCGACGGGTCAGATGACGACCGGTGAGCCGGCCGCGGAGGCCGGAGGCGATGGACAAGGTGGTGCTCCCTGTGGTGGTAGTGGACTGACTCATGACACTCTGTGGCGGGGGATCCCATCCCAACCATGGCCAATTCGAGGAAGGTGGACTGACTTCATGGCTCAGTGGACCTCGGCCGTCGGGCCGGCCCAGCTGGCACGGCAGCTCCAGGCACAGCAGCCGCGTCCCGCGGGACCCGGCGCGCGCAAGCCGCCCGCCTACCGAGCGCTGGCCGACGGCATCCGCCTCCTCGTGCTCGAGGGCCGCGTGCCCGTGGCCGCCCGGCTGCCCGCCGAGCGGGAGCTCGCCGTGGCGCTCACCGTCAGCCGTACGACGGTCGCGGCCGCGTACGAGGCGCTGCGCGCCGAGGGCTTCCTGGAGTCCCGCCGCGGGGCCGGCAGCTGGACCGCCGTACCGGCCGGGAACCCGCTGCCCGCGCGCGGGCTCGAACCGCTGCCTCCGGAGTCGCTCGGGTCGATGATCGACCTCGGCTGCGCGGCGCTGCCCGCACCCGAGCCCTGGCTGACCCGGAGTGTCCAGGGGGCCCTGGAGGAGCTGCCGCCGTACGCCCACACGCACGGGGACTATCCGGCCGGCCTGCCCGCGCTGCGGCAGATGCTCGCCGACCGGTACACCGAGCGGGGCATCCCGACCATGCCCGAGCAGATCATGGTCACCACCGGCGCGATGGGCGCCATCGACGCCATCTGCCATCTCTTCGCCGGGCGCGGCGAGCGGATCGCCGTCGAGTCGCCCTCGTACGCCAACATCCTCCAGCTCATGCGCTCGGCCGGCGCCCGGCTCGTGCCTGTCGCGATGGCCGAGGGGCTCACCGGCTGGGATCTGAACCGCTGGCGGCAGGTGCTGCGGGACGCGGCGCCGCGGCTCGCGTACGTCGTCGCCGACTTCCACAACCCGACGGGCGCCCTGGCCGACGAGGACCAGCGACGGCAGCTCGTGGACGCGGCCCGCTCGGCCGGCACGGTCCTGGTCGTCGACGAGACGATGTCCGAACTGTTCCTGGACGACGGCCTGGAGATGCCCCGGCCCGTCTGCGCCTTCGACCCGGCGGGCGCGACGGTGCTCACGGTCGGCTCGGCGAGCAAGGCGTTCTGGGCGGGCATGAGGATCGGCTGGGTGCGGGCCGCGCCCGACGTGATCCGCTCCCTGGTGGCGGCGCGTGCCTACGCCGACCTGGGCACCCCCGTCCTGGAACAGCTCGGGGTCAACTGGCTGATGCGCACCGGGGGCTGGGAGCAGGCCGTCGACATCCGCCGCACCCAGGCGCGGGAGAACCGCGACGCGCTGGTGGCGGCGGTGCGGGCCGAGCTCCCGGAGTGGGAGTTCGAGGTCCCGCACGGCGGCCTGACGCTCTGGGTCCGTACGGGCGGCCTCTCGGGCTCGCGGATCGCCGAGGTCGGCGAGCGGGTGGGGGTGCGGGTCCCCTCGGGGCCGCGGTTCGGCGTGGACGGTGCCTTCGAGGGGTACGTCCGGCTCCCGTTCACGGTGGGCGGCCCGGTCGCGGTGGAAGCGGCGGCCCGGCTGGCGGCCGCGGCGCGGCTGGTGGAGTCGGGCGCGGGGGCGGGCGTGGAGCCCTCGCGGACGTTCGTGGCGTAGGGAGTCCTACGCCGGAGGGCGGGTACGGACCGGGTGTCCGTACCCGCCCTCCGGCGTTCGTCCGGTGTCAGCCTTCCGCCGGGACCGGGGTGTGGCGCGGGGCCGGTCCCGGTTCGGGTGCGGCGGGCTTCGTCACGATGGCGGGGCCGGGGTCCGGCTCCGAGCCGGGAGCCGCCTCGACCGCAGTACCCGTGGCGGTCTGTCGCTCGGGCAGGAGCGCCAGGACGGCCTGGCGGTGCGCCTCGCTCGTCGCGTCGTCGAACGGATCGGGCGTCGCCGGCACCTGGAGACGCAGGACCCGGCCGCTGCCGAGGCGGGCGTAGCCGCGGCCCGGCGGGACGACCGGGACCGGGGTGGTGTGCGGCCCGACGCCGAGGACCGACGCGATCTGGCCGGGGGAGGCAGGGCCGAGCACGACCCGGGCGCGGGTGTGCGTGCGCACCGTCTCGCCGAGCGTCTCCATGCTGTCGAACTGCTCCGCCACCACCACCGTGACGTGCGCGGCCCTGCCGTGCCGCAGCGGCACCTGGAGCAGGTCCTGCGGGTCGGGCCGGCCGTCGGCCGCCGCCAGGTGGCCGAGGACGCTCGGGCGGTCGAGCAGGATCCACAGCGGGCGCCTGGTGTCGTCGGGCGCGGGGTGGCCCGCCTGGCGGGCCCGGTTCGCGGCGATCAGCCGCCGCTCGGTCTCGTGCGCCGCCCACTCCAGGCTCGCCAGCGCGCCGGCGAGACCGCACTCGACGCCCAGGACTCCGGCGCGGCCGGTCAGACAGGCGTACTCGCCGGTGCCGCTGCCCTCGACGATCAGCACGTCGCCGTGCGGCAGGGCCTGGAGCGCGATGGAGCGCAGGAGGGAGGTCGTGCCGCTGCCGGGCTGGCCGACGGCGAGCAGATGCGGCTCCGTGGAGCGCGGACCGGTGCGCCAGACGACCGGGGGCGCGTCCTCCGCCCCGTCGGCGGCCTGCACCGGCACGGTCCGCTGAACGGCGTCGGCATCGGTGAAGCCGAGGACAGTCTCGCCCGGCACGGTGACGAAGCGCTGGGCGGCGATCGTGGTCGGAAGGGGCGGCAGCACGCTCATGACGAGCTGGTTGCCCTCCTCGTCCCAGTCGAAGAGGTACTCGCGTCCGCGGCCCGACTTGGCGTGCAGCAGCTGCTCGATCCGGGCGCGGGCGGCGGGCTCACCGTCGGTGAAGTACGCGGGGTACTTGATCCGCAGGCGGGTGAGGCGCCCGCCGTCGTCGAAGGCGTGGTCCCCGAACGGGCCGGTCCAGTCGCCGCCGTGGGCGAAGAGCGGAGCCGGGTCCTCGGGGACGGAGAAGTACGGCACCAGTGCCTCGTAGAGGCCCTTGAGCCGCTCGATCTCGGCCTCGTCGGGCCCGGTCTTCACGACCGGGCGCTCGCGCCCCTTCCAGGCGGCGGCGCCCATCACAGAGACGAGGGCGAGGAGCGGACCGTACGGGACGAGCGCGAGGACGAGGACGCAGGCCGCGACCAGGAGCAGCGTGGGACCGCGCCGCTCCTTCGGGGTCGCGGCCCACCTGGCACGCGCGGTCGCGGCCAGCTTCCGTAGACCACGCGTGATGGTGATCAGCGGATGGAGCACGTCGGTGGCGCTGTCGGCGGCCGTGCGCGCGATCTCTCGACTGCGAGCGATCCGGTCGCTGCCGCTGCTCAGAATGCGGGGGAGTGGTCGCCGGGCCACGTCGTACTCCTGGAGTTGTGGAAGGGGTTGTGGGGCGTCAGAACTTGATCCCGCCCAAGAGGCTGGCGAGGCTCTGTCCGCCTGCGGTGATGCTCGGGGCGATGGCGGTGCCCGCGAGGTAGAAGCCGAAGAGGGAGCTGACGAGGGCGTGGGACGCCTTCATGCCGTCCTTCTTGAAGAACAGGAAGCAGATGATGCCGAGCAGGACCACGCCTGAGATGGACAGGATCATGAGGGGTTCTCCTGGTTGAGGGGACAGTCACCATGAGTCCTTCCAGGTTCACAGGAAGTATCTATGCGATTAAAGGTGCATATGGGTGAAACATGGGCGATTTCACTTGACTGGCGGAGGTGGAGGGCGCGCCCGAGTGGCGAAATGCCCGGAGCGCGCTAGGTGATCTTTGCCGTGGACGCGCCCGGTCATGTCGCGGGACGGGCAGTACCCTGTCGATTCACTCGTACGGCCTTGGTCGCCGTGCGCAGGCCACCCGCACGGGAACCGACGTGCGCGACGGAATGGAAGGCGGACACGTCCGATGAGCGAGACTCCGGACCCCGAGGTCATCGAGCTGGCGAGCAAGGTCTTCGACCTCGCGCGGACGGGCGACGCCGAGACCCTGGCCGCCTATGTCGACGCGGGCGTCCCCGCCGATCTCACCAACGACAGGGGCGACTCCCTCGTCATGCTCGCCGCCTACCACGGGCACGCGGAGGCGGTCACCGCACTGCTGGCCCGGGGCGCCGACTCGGACCGTGCCAACGACCGCGGCCAGACCCCGCTCGCCGGTGCGGTCTTCAAGGGCGAGGACGCCGTCGTCCGCGCGCTGCTCGCCGGCGGCGCAAATCCGGAAGCGGGGACTCCGTCTGCCGTGGATACTGCTCGGATGTTTGGGAAGACAGAACTCCTGGAGCTGTTCGACGCCCGGTGAAGATCCGGGTGAACGGGCACTGAACCCCAGGTGAGAGCGGTGTCGTAAATGTGGTCGCGGTGGCGAAATGGCTGGGTCATCATGACGTCGGGCCCGCAACGGGCCACCGACGAGAGGCAGAGGAAGATGGTCAACACCAAGCGAAGGACGACGGGCGGCCGAACATGTTGCTGCGCGGCCTAGGCGATCACCAGTCCCCGGTACTCCCGGTCGTGTCGACAGCTTGATGTGAGGCATCTTCCATGTTCGAACCAGTCATAGCGCCGAGCGGCACCCTGCTCGGCCTGCTGCAGAGGGGCCGCGGCGACGGCACTCTGCACGCGCTCGCCGCGCCACGTGCCGAGGCCCTCGCGGCCCTCAACCACTGCGTTCTCAGCGACCCCCGCCAGGACTGGCAGGTCGAGAACCGCTCCCTCTACTACGCACGCCTGTACCTCGACCTGCACGGCGGGCTCACGGAGATCGAGACCCACCTCTTCGGTGCCGAGGACCACTTCGACACCGAGGAGAACAGGACCGGGCTCGCGCTCGCCGTCCTCGGGCATCTCGCCTCCTACGGCCGCCAGGACGCCCTGGTGCTGCTCCGGCGGTACGCCGCGACCGGCACCAACTGGGCCTGGGCCCTCGACGAGCTCGCCCTGCGCGACGACGACGCCGGACTGCGCTCGCTCGCCGCCCCGGTCCTCGCCCGCTTCGCGGCCACCCCGGAGGGCGACGCCGAACTGGCGAGCGTCGTACGGGACGCCTTCGAGCCCCGGCCGTGGCGGTTGTGGGCCGAGGATCAGCGGGACGCCGTCGGCGCCCGGGTCAGGGCGGCCCAGGAACAGGGCTCCTTCGACCGCTGGCAGCGCCAGATGCGACCGAGCGGCCCCCGGCCCGGCTGGAGCGTCCAGGCGGTCTTCGACTGGGCCCAGGAAGGCCTGGAGCGCGGCGCGGTGCTGCACGGCCCCGCCGCCCGCTGCCTGACCGCCGTCGCCGGTCCCGAGGACCGGCCGGCCATCGTCGAAGCCGCCCGCAGCGGACCCGACGGCGCGCGCTGCGCCGCCCTCCACTACCTCGCCGAATCACGTGACCCCTCCGTGCTCGACCTCATCGAGGCCGCCGCCGGCAGCGACTCCCGTACCGTCGCCGAAGCCGCCGTCTCCGCGTTCGAGCGCATGTGCGGCGAGCCCGCCGTCGACCGCGCCCGCGGCTGGGTCCACCGGCCCGACGCGCTCGGTGCGGCCGCCGCCGGAGTCCTCGCCTGCCGCGGCGGCGCCCAGGACGCCCTGCTCGTCCTCGGCGCACTGCGCGAGACGGTCCGGGCCGAAGGCCCCGACGCGACCGCCCTCTACACCCTCGTCGACGGCTCCGGCCGCCTCGGCATCGCCTGCGCCGCCCCCGTGCTGCGCCACGTCTACCGAGAGACGGCCTCCTCCCAACTGCGCGGCCGCACGGCCCGCGCCCTCGCGGCAACGGACCCGACCTTCCCGACGGGTTTCGCCGTCGAATGCCTCTGGGACTGCGAGGAGACCACGCGCGAGGTCGCGGCGCTGCACGCCGAGACCGGTGACGTACGAGTCGCGGAGCGACTGCGCCGCCTGGCGGCCGACCCGGCCGAGGAGGCGGAGGTCCAGACGGCGGTCCGCAACCGGATAGGGCCCGACCTGCAGGTCTGAGCGGGGCCGTGCGCCGTCTGAGTGGCGGCCGAGCGGGCGCCCGGCCTGTCCGAGTGAGGCGCCCGCTCCGTCGGAGGGCGCCCGCCCCCGTCGCATCCGAGGGTGGCGCGGGGCCCGGGGCCGTTGGGGCTCGGCGGGGCAAACGCTCATGGGACGTTCCCCGCGCGTCCAGATCAACGTCGGCGGGAACACGCCGGGCGCGACGACAACACCGGTATGCGTGTCGTCATCGTCACCGAATCCTTCCCACCCGACGTCAATGGTGTGGCGCACTGCGCCCTGCAGACCGCGCGCCACCTCGTCCGCCGCGGTCATGACCCGCTCGTCATCGCCCCGGCCGTACCCGTGACCGGACCCGCCGACCCCACGGACTCCGACGCGCCCTGCCCCGTGGTGCGCGTACCGTCCCTCCCTCTGCCCGGCTATCCACAGGTGCGCGTCGCGCTGCCCAGCCGCCGCCTCACCGCCGCCATCGCCGCACACCGGGCCGACCTGGTGCACCTGGCGAGCCCCTTCGTCCTCGGCGTACGCGGCATGGCCGCCGCGAGCCGACTCGGACTGCCCGCCGTCGCCGTCTACCAGACCGACCTCGCCGGCTACGCCCGCACCTACGTGGGCGCGGGCGAGGGCGCCGCCTGGCGTCGGCTCCGAGCCGTCCATGGTGCCGCCGACCGCACGCTCGCGCCGTCCACCGCCGCCGCGCGCGACCTGGAGACGCACGGCATCGCCCGCATACGGCTCTGGCGGCGCGGCGTCGACACCGTCCGCTTCCGCCCCGAGCTGCGCGACGAGACCCTGCGCCGCGAGCTCGCCCCCGGCGGCGAGCTCCTCGTCGGCTACGTCGGCCGCCTCGCCCCCGAGAAGCGGGTCGAAGTGCTCTCCGGGGTGTGCGGACTGCCCGGCGTCCGGGTCGTGGTCGTCGGCGACGGCCCGAGCGGTCCCGGCCTGCGGAGCGCCCTCCCCGGCGCCGAGTTCCTCGGCCGCCGCACCGGCACGGACCTGGCGAGGATCTTCGCCTCGCTCGACGTGTTCGCGCACACCGGCCCGTACGAGACCTTCTGCCAGACCGTGCAGGAGGCGATGGCGAGCGGAGTCCCCGTGGTCGCCCCGGCAGCCGGGGGCCCGCTGGACCTCGTCGACCACCGGAGGACCGGACTCCTCGTCCCGCCGGACGACGCGACCGCGCTGCGGGAGGCCGTCGCCGCGCTCGCCACGGCACCGGCGCTGCGCGCCGCCTACGGGCGCGCCGGGCGGGTGGCGGTCGAGGACCGGACCTGGGAGGCCGTCGGCGACGAGCTGATCGGCCACTACCTCGAGGTGCTGCGCGAGCGGACGGCGGTCGCGGCATGAGCGACATCGGAAGGAACGTCGCCGACGTGGGAGTTCACGGCACGGGTGGCGTCGGCACGGACGCCCACGGCGCGGGCGTCCTGGGCACCGAAGTCCCTCGGACGGGTGTCCTCGGTCGGGACGGTGTCGGTACGGACGTCGTCGGCGCGGGTGCCCTCGGCACGGAAGTCCCCGCCCGTGACGCCCTCGGGGACGACGTCCCCGGCGCGGACGCCCTCGGTGGGCGTCGGCCGTTGCGGATCGTGCGGCTCGCCAACTTCGTCACCCCCACCTCCGGCGGCCTGCGCACCGCACTCGAACAGCTCGGCCGCGGCTACCTCGCGGCCGGGCACGAGCCCGTACTGATCGTCCCCGGTGACGTAGGGAGCGATGAGGTCACCGATCAGGGGCGGGTCATCACCCTGCCCGGCCCCGTCCTGCCCGGGACCGGCGGCTACCGCGTCCTCGCCGACCGGGGGCGCGTACGCCGACTCCTCGAAGAGCTCGCCCCGGACCGTCTGGAGGTCTCCGACCGGACGACCCTGCGCTGGACGGGGGAGTGGTCCAGGCGCGCGCGGGTGCCCTCGGTGATGGTCTCCCACGAGACCGCCGACGGCGTGCTGCGGACCTGGGGTGTGCCGTCGTCCGCCGCCGCCCGGGCCGCCGACCGGCTCAATCGCCGTACGGCCTGGGCGTATTCGCGGATCGTGTGCACGACGGAGTGGGCGGAGCGGGAGTTCGTACGGATCGGGGCCCGCAATGTCGTACGGGCGCCGCTCGGCGTGGACCTGGACCGCTGCAGGCCCGGGCGGCGCAGCACCGTCCTGCGGGCCAAGCACGCGGACGGTCAGCGCGTGCTGCTGTTGATGTGCTCGCGGCTCTCCGTGGAGAAGCGGCCGGGAACGGCGCTGGACGCGCTCGCCCATGTGCGCGCCGCAGGGGTCCGGGCCGCGCTCGTCGTGGCCGGCGACGGGCCGATGCGGGCCGCGCTGGAGCACCGGGCGCGGGACGAACGGCTGCCGGTGCGGTTCCTGGGGCATGTCGCGAACCGCGAGACCCTGGCGGACCTTCAGGCCGCCGCCGACCTGTGCCTGGCCCCCGGGCCCGCCGAAACGTTCGGCCTGTCCGCGCTGGAGGCGCTCGCCTGCGGCACGCCGGTGGTGGCCAGCGCCTCCTCGGCACTTCCCGAGGTCCTCGGGGACGCGGGCGCCGGTGCGGCCGACGACCCGGCCGCCTTCGCCGCGAGCATCCGTGCGCTGCTCGCCCGCCCGGAACGGGAGCGCCGCGCGGCGGCACGCGCGCGTGCCGAACTCTTCGGCTGGGACCGCTCGATCGCCGCGTTCCTCCAGGCCCATGACGCGGCCCCGGCCTCGATCCTCGTCCCGCCGCAGGGAGCCCGGCCATGACCACCACGTTCCCGCCGACCACAGGCGCCCCGGAGTCGCTGGACTCCGTCGTAACGGCCGACGCATCCGAGACACCGGGCACCGCACGGCCGACGGGTCCGGCGGAGACCGGCGTCGGCACACCCGCGACGCCGGGCATCGCCCGGATGCCCGGCCAGGCCGTGGCCGTCCACGCGGGGACCATCCGGACGCTTGCCCTGGCGGAGACCGACGTGGCCGTACGCGAGGCGCCGGACAGCGCCCGGCCGGAGGGGCCGGCCGAGGGCGTCCATGCAGGCACCGCCCGGCCGACGGGTCCGGCGGAGACCGGCGTCGGCACACCCGCGAGGCCGGGCATCGCCCGGATGCCCGGCCAGGCCGTGGCCGTCCATGCAGGCGCCATCCGGACGCCCGGTCCGGCCGAGAGCCCGCACGCGGTCGCCGCCCAGCCGCCCCACTCGGTCGAGACCCTCCACGCACGCGTGGACCTTCCCGCCCAGCGCCGGGACACCGACGCCGCGTCCCCTCCGGCCGCCGCCGGTGGGGACACGCCGCCGACGGTCGTGGCCGCGCCCCCCGCCGTCCTTCGCTTCGTCGTCCTCGGGGACTCCCTCAGCGAGGGCGTCGGGGACCGCGTCGACGGGGCCTGGCGCGGCTGGGCCGCGTTGCTCGCCGAGGGGCTCGCCGGGCCCGCGCAGGACGTCGAGTTCCGGAATCTCGCCGTCAGCGGGGCCCAGAGTCAGGAGGTGGCCGAGCAACAGGCCCCCGAAGCCGTGGCGTTCCGGCCGGACGTCGCCTCCGTCGTCGTCGGGGTCAACGACACTCTGCGCCACACCTTCGACATAGCCAGGCTCGCCCGCCGTCTCGACCGGATCTGCGCGGACCTCACGGCGGGCGGAGCCGTACTCCTCACCGCGTGTCTGCCCGACCCCGGCCGGATGCTCGGCCTCCCCGCCCCGCTCGCCCGTCCGCTCGCCCGGCGCCAGAAGGCCGTCAACGCCCTCGTCCACGCGATGTCCGACCGCTACGACGCCGTCCATCTCCACCTCACCGACGCGCGGTGGACCGACGACCGGTCACTGTGGAGCGCCGACCGGCTCCACCCCGGCGAGCGCGGCCACCGGGCCATCGCCGCGCGGTTCCACACCCTCCTCGCCGCCCGCGGCCTCGCCCACGGCACGCCTCCCTCGCCCGAGCCCGAACAGCCCCCGCCGACCCGCGCGGAGGCGGTGCTCTGGCTCGCCACCGCCGGAACCGGCTGGGTCGCCCGGCGCTGCCACGACCTGCTGCCCCAGCTGCTGCACCTGGCGGGCTCCGAGCTGCGCCACTGGGCGGGCGGCACCGGCGCCCGACTCGACCGGCGGGCCGAACACGCCCTGTCCGCCGCCCTCGCGGCGGTGTCGCTGGACGCCTCGGTGGCCACAATGGAGGAATGACCGGGCGCTGGGAGTTCTGGATCGACCGTGGCGGCACCTTCACCGACGTCGTGGGCCGGCGACCCGACGGGCAGCTCGTCACCCGCAAGCTCCTCTCCCACGACCCGGCCCGCCCCCACGACGCCGCCGTCGCGGGGATCCGACTCCTCCTCGGGCTCGGCCCCGACGAGCCGGTCCCCGCCGACCGGATCGACGTCGTCAAGATGGGCACGACCGTCGCCACCAACGCCCTCCTGGAGCGGCGCGGCGAGCCGACCGTCCTCCTCGTCACCGAGGGCTTCCGCGACGCCCTGCGCATCGCCTACCAGAACCGTCCCCGGCTCTTCGACCGCCACATCGTGCTCCCCGAGGCCGTCTACGAGCGGGTGATCGAGGTCCCCGAACGGGTCGACGCCCACGGCCGTGTCGTCACGCCGCTCGACGAGGGCGCCGTCGCCGAGGAGTTGCGGGCGGCCCAACGCGCCGGCTACCGTTCCGCCGCCGTCGTCCTCATGCACGGCTACCGGCACCCCGACCACGAGACCCGGATCGCCGCCCGCGCCCGTGCGCTCGGCTTCACCCAGATCAGCTGCTCCCACGAGGTCAGCCCGCTCATCAAGCTCGTGCCGCGGGGCGACACCACCGTCGTCGACGCCTACCTCTCCCCGATCCTGCGCCGGTACGTCGACGAGGTGGCCCGCGAACTCGCCGGGATCCGGCTGATGTTCATGCAGTCCAACGGCGGGCTGCGCGAGGCCGCCCACTTCCGTGGCAAGGACGCCGTCCTGTCCGGACCGGCCGGCGGAGTCGTCGGGATGGCCCGAACCTCGGAACAGGCGGGGTTCGACCGGGTGATCGGCTTCGACATGGGCGGCACGTCCACCGATGTGTCGCACTACGCGGGCGAGTTCGAGCGCGAACTCGGTACACAGGTCGCCGGCGTCCGGATGCGCGCCCCGATGATGAACATCCACACCGTCGCCGCGGGCGGCGGCTCCGTCCTCCACTACGACGGCCGGCGCTACCGCGTCGGCCCCGACTCCGCGGGCGCCGTCCCCGGCCCCGCCTGCTACCGCCGCGGCGGCCCGCTCACCGTCACCGACGCCAACGTGATGCTCGGCCGCGTCCAGCCCGACCACTTCCCCGCCGTCTTCGGACCGGAAGGAGACCAGCCGCTCGACGTCGCCGTCGTGCGCGAGAAGTTCACCGCCCTCGCCCGGGAGATCGGCGGCGGCCGCACCCCTGAGGAGGTCGCCGCCGGCTTCCTGGAGATCGCGGTCCTCAACATGGCCAACGCCGTCAAGAAGATCTCCGTCCAGCGCGGCCACGACATCACCCGCTACGCCCTCACCAGCTTCGGCGGCGCGGGCGGCCAGCACGCCTGCGCCGTCGCCGACGCCCTGGGCGTCGACACCGTCCTCGTACCGCCGCTGGCCGGTGTGCTCTCGGCGTACGGCATCGGCCTCGCCGACGCCACCGCCATGCGCGAGCAGTCGGTCGAGGCGGAGCTCCACACTCCCGGGACGCACGCGCGCGTGACGGAGCTCTGCGCCGAACTCGCCGAGAGGACCAGGGGAGAGCTGCGCGCCGACGGCCTGCCCGACTCCGCGATCACCACCCACGCGCGCGTGCTGCTGCGCTACGCCGGCACGGACGCGAGCCTCCAGGTCGACCTGGCCGCCGCCGAGGAGATGACCGAGGCGTTCGCGGCCCTCCACCGCGCGCGGTACGCCTTCACCATGGACCGGCCGCTGGTCGTCGAGGCCGTTTCCGTCGAGGCCGTCGGCACCGCCGGACCGCACGGCCCGGTGGCCGTCGAGACAGGCGTACGGGACGGAGATCCCGTACCCCGGGCGACGGTACGGATGTACGGCGCGGGCACCGCCACGACGAGCGACACCCCGTTGTACCGGCGGGAGGACCTGAGTCCTGGCGACACCGTCACCGGCCCCGCGATCCTCGCCGAGGCCGACGCGACGACCGTCGTCGACCCCGGCTGGCAGGTCACGGTCGGCGACGGCGGACACCTCGTCCTCACCCGGGCGCAGCCCCGTCCCGCACGCGTCGCGGTCGGCACGGACGTCGATCCGGTCCTCCTGGAGGTCTTCAACAACCTCTTCATGTCGATCGCCGAGCAGATGGGCGTACGTCTGGAGAACACCGCCCACTCCGTCAACATCAAGGAGCGACTCGACTTCTCCTGCGCCCTGTTCGACGCAGAGGGCAACCTGATCGCCAACGCGCCCCACATCCCCGTCCACCTCGGTTCCATGGGCGAATCCATCAAGGAGGTGCTGCGGAGGGGCGGGGACTCCCTGCTCCCCGGTGACGTCTACGCGATCAACGACCCTTACCACGGCGGCACCCACCTCCCGGACGTCACGGTGGTCACACCGGTCTTCGACGATTCCGGGGACGCACTGCTCTTCCTCGTCGCCTCGCGCGGACACCACGCCGAGATCGGCGGCATCACCCCCGGCTCCATGCCCGCCTTCAGCCGGACCGTCCACGAGGAGGGCGTCCTCTTCGACAACTGGCTGCTCGTACGGGAGGGGCGGCTGCGCGAGGACGAGACGCGGGCGCTGCTCGCCGGAGCGCGGTATCCCTCCCGCGACCCGGACACCAACCTCGCCGACCTGCGCGCCCAGATCGCCGCCAACGAGAAGGGCATCGAGGAACTGCGCACCATGGTCGGGCAGTTCGGCCTCGATGTCGTCCACGCCTACATGCGGCACGTGCGCGCCAACGCGGAGGAGTCCGTACGGCGGATCGTGGCCGGGCTCGAGGACGGTTCGTACCGCTACGAGACGGACGGCGGCGCGGTCGTCCAGGTCGCGGTCCACGTCGACCGCGAAGGGCGCTCCGCGGTCCTCGACTTCGCCGGCACATCCCCCGAGCAGCCGGGCAACGCCAACGCGCCGACCTCCGTCGTGATGGCCGCCGTCCTCTATGTCTTCCGCACCCTCGTCGACGACGACATCCCCCTCAACAGCGGCTGCCTGGAACCCCTGGACATCCGGGTGCCGCCCGGCTCGATGCTCGCGCCCACCTATCCGGCGGCGACGGTCGCCGGGAACGTGGAGACCTCCCAGGCGGTCACCGGCGCCCTGTACGCGGCCCTCGGGGTCCAGGCAGAGGGCTCGGGCACGATGAACAACGTCACCTTCGGCAACGCGCGCGTGCAGTACTACGAGACGGTCGCGAGCGGCTCGGGCGCGGGGGACGGCTTCGACGGGGCCGACGCCGTCCAGACGCACATGACCAACTCCCGGCTCACCGACCCCGAGATCCTGGAGTGGCGCCATCCGGTCCGGGTGGACTCCTTCGCCGTACGCCGGGACAGCGGCGGGACCGGCCGCTGGCACGGCGGCAACGGCGTCGAACGCCGTGTCCGCTTCCTGGAGCCGATGACCGTGACCCTGCTGACCGGCCACCGCAGGGTGCCGCCCTACGGCATGGCCGGCGGGGAGCCCGGTGCGCTCGGGGAGAACCTGGTCGAACGCGCCGACGGCACCGTCGAGCACCTCGGCGGAGTCGACGCCACCGAGGTCGGCCCGGACGACGTCCTGGTCCTACGGACCCCGGGCGGGGGAGGCTACGGCCCCGCCCGCTCGTGAACGGCCTCCGGTACGAGCCTCGCATCCCTGGCGCTCAGCGCAGCGGCACGAACCGCACCTCGGTCCCCGGCACCGCCTGCGCGGCCGCCGCCAGGTCGGACTCCCGTACCACCGCCACCACCGGATAGCCACCGGTCGTCGGATGGTCCGCGAGAAAGACCACGGGCCGGCCGTCCGGCGGCACCTGGACCGCCCCCAGGACCATGCCCTCGCTGGGGAGTTCGCCGCTGCGGGCCCGCTCCAACGGCGGTCCTTCCGTGCGCAGCCCGATCCGGTTGCTCGCCGAGGAGACCCGGTACGCGCGCGTGGCGAGGGTGTGGAGCGCCCCACGTGTGAACCAGTCGTGCCGCGGCCCGAGCCGGACCCGCAGGACGAGTTCGTCCCGCGGGCCCGGCCAGGGCGGAGTGTCGACCGGCCCCCGTACGGCCGATTCCACTCCCAGCGGCAGCACGGTCCCGGCGGCCGGCGGGGCCGGGCCGAGCCCGGACAGCAGGTCGGTGGAGCGGCTGCCGAGGACGGGTTCGACGGCGACCCCGCCGCCGAACCCCACGTACGCGCGCAGGCCACGGGTGGCCGTGCCGACCTCGAGGAGCGCCCCGGCCGCGATCCGTACCGCCGCGCCCCAGGCGACCGGGCGCCCGTCGACGGTGACCGGGCACGGCGCGCCGCCCACCGCGACGGTCACGTCGCACCGGGGCCGTACCGCGCACCCGTCGACCGTGGTCTCCAGGACCGCAGCGGCCTCCGGATTGCCGACCAGCCGGTTCACCAGACGGGCCGCGCCCGGATCCAGCGCCCCCGAGCGGGGCACGCCCAGATGCGCGTACCCGGTCCGCCCCAGGTCCTGCACCGTGGTCAGCGCTCCGGCCCGTACGACGGCGACTGCACGATCGGTCACCGGCTCTCCCTCACGAAACGCACCCGCGCGCCGGGCGTGAGCAGTGCGGCCGGCTCCCGGCCCGCATCCCACAGCACCGTGTCCGTGGAGCCGATCACCTGCCAGCCACCGGGGGAGGAGCGCGGGTACACGCCCGTGTACGGACCCGCGAGCGCGACCGAACCGGCCGGGACAGCCGTGCGCGGAGTGGCCCGGCGTGGCACCTGGTACTGCTCGCCGAGCCCGGTCAGATAGCCGAAGCCCGGCGCGAAGCCGCAGAACGCCACCCGGAACTCGGTGCCCGAGTGGATCCGTACCGCCGTCTCCACGGACACCCCCCACAGCGCGGCGACCTCGGCCAGATCGGGGCCGTCGTAGCGGACCGGCACCTCGACGGCCCGCTCCACGCGCGCGTGGAGGGGCGGTATCGACCATTCCCGTAGCCGGTCGGCGAGCAGGTCCGGCGTGTCCACCCCGTCGAGCAGCACCGTCCGCGCCGCCGGCACGATCTCCCGTACGGAGGGCAGCGCACCGCCCGCCCGCCGGCGCAGCAGCTCGGCGTGGAACGCCTCCGTCTCCGTGCCGCTCCCCAACTCGACCAGCAGAGCCCGCTCTCCCACCCGGAACACGCGCCGCGCCCTCATACGAACGCCTCCACTCTGACTCCGGTGGCCTCCAGCTGGGCGCGCACCCGACGGGCGAGGCCGACCGCGCCCGGGGTGTCCCCGTGCAGGCAGAGCGACCGCGCCCGGACGGCGACGGACCGCCCGCAGTGCGCGGTCACGACGCCGAACCGGGCCATGGACACCGACCGTTCGACGACCTCCGCCGGGTCGGTGACGACGGCCCCCTCCTGCCCCCGTGGCAGCAGGGAGCCGTCCGCCGTGTACGCCCGGTCGCCGAACGCCTCGGCGACGACGGGCAGGCCCGCCTGCTCGGCGGCCTCGTGCAGCCGCGAGCCGGGCAGACCGAGCACCGGGAGGCTCCCCCCGGCGAGGCGCACCCCGTCGACGACGGCGGCTGCCTGCTCCTCGTCGCGGACCACCCGGTTGTACAGCGCGCCGTGCGGCTTGACGTACGAGACCGCCGAACCGGCCGCACGGGCGAAGACCTCGAGCGCGCCGATCTGGTACGCCACCTCGGCCGCCAGCTCCTCGGCCGGCACGTCCATGGAGCGCCGCCCGAAGCCGGCCAGATCGCGGTACGAGACCTGGGCCCCGATCCGTACGCCCTTCGCCGCCGCCAGCTCGCAGACGCGCCGCATGGTGACCGCGTCCCCGGCATGGAAGCCGCAGGCGACGTTGGCGCTGGTGACCACGGAGAGCAGCTCCTCGTCGTCGGTCAGCGTCCAACGGCCGAAGCCCTCTCCGAGGTCGGCGTTGAGATCGATCGAGGCCCAGGTCATGGTGACGGTTCCTTCCTTCCCGGGGGCGTGGTGCTACGGGTCAGGCCGCGACGCGATAATCGGCGTCGCGCACATCGGTGACGAGCATCCGCCCCGGCGCGTGGGTGATCGCGAACGGTGGACGCGAGGCCGTCACGGCGGCCTGCGGGGTGACCCCGCAGGCCCAGAAGACCGGCACGTCCCCGGGCTCCGCCACGACCGCGTCCCCGAAGTCGGGGCGGTCCAGGTCGCGAATGCCGAGCGCCGCCGGATCACCCGCGTGCACGGGCGCTCCGTGCACGGCGGGCAGCAGTCCGCTGAGCCGTCGCGCGGTGGGGACGAGGTCGGCCGGTATGGGGCGCATCGAGACGACCATCGGCCCGTGCAGCCGCCCGGCGGGCCGGCACGCCCGGTCGGTGACGTACATCGAGACGTTGCGGCCCTGGTCGACATGGCGCAGCGGCACTCCGGCCTCCGCGAGCGACCCCTCGAAGGTGAAGCTGCAGCCGATGAGGAAAGACACCAGGTCGCCGCGCCAGTACGAGGTCACCTCGGTCGGTTCGTCGACAAGTCGCCCGTGTTCCCAGACGCGGTAGCGCGGGAGGTCCGTCCGCAGGTCCGCGCCGGCGGCGAGCTCCGTGGCCCACGGCCCGGGGTCGGTGACGTCCAGGACGGGGCACGGCTTGGGGTTACGGGTGCAGAACAGGAGCACGTCGTACGCCCAGTCCGCCGGCACCGAGATGAGGTTGGCCTGCGCGTGGCCCGGGGCCCATCCGGCCGTCGGGGCGGTCGATCCCGCACGGGCACGCGCGCGTGCCGTCCGCGGGTCGAGAACCGGCGTGGACGTCATACCAGTTCCTTTCCGCGGGTCTCCGGAAGCCCGAGCAGCGCGAGTACGGCGAGGCCGTAGCCGACGGCTCCGAAGACCAGCGCGCCACCGACGCCCCAGCTCTCGGCGAGGAAGCCCACCAGTGTCGGGAAGACGGCGCCGACCGCACGTCCGGTGTTGTACGTGAAGCCCTGTCCCGTACCGCGGACCGCCGTCGGGTACAGCTCGGCGAGGAAGGAGCCGAAGCCGCTGAAGATGGCCGACATGCAGAAGCCGAGGGGGAATCCGAGCACCAGGAGGAGCGTGTTCGCCCCGGAGGGGATGTTCGTGTAGGCGAGGACGGACAGCGCCGACAGCGCGGCGAAGATCGCGATGTTCTTCTTCCGGCCGAGCCGGTCCGTGAGGTAGCCCCCGGTCAGATAGCCGATGAAGGCCCCGGAGATCAGGAAGGTCAGATAGCCGCCGGTGCCGACCACCGTCAGACCGCGTTCGGTCTTCAGGAAGGTGGGGACCCAGGTGGCGAGGGTGTAGTAGCCGCCCTGCACACCGGTGGACAGGAGCACCGCGAAGAGCGTGGTGCGCAGCAGCGGCCCCTTGAAGATGGCGGTGAACGAGCCGCGTTCGGCGGAGGTGCGCCGGATCTCGGCGGCCTGCGGGGCGTCCTCGACGTTCCGCCGGACGTAGACCACCAGGAGCGCGGGCAGGGCGCCCGTCCAGAACATGACCCGCCAGGCGATGTCGGCGTCGACGAACTGGAAGACCAGGGTGTAGACGATCACCGCGAGCGCCCAGCCGGCCGCCCAGGCGCTCTGGACGCCGCCGAGGGTACGGCCCCGGTGCTTGGCGGAGGCGTACTCGGCGACCAGGATCGCGCCCACCGCCCACTCGCCGCCGAAACCGAGGCCCTGGAGGGCCCGGAAGAGCAGCAGGGTCTCGTAGTTGGGTGCGAAGCCGCACAGCACGGTGAAGAGCGCATAGGTGATGACCGTGATCATCAGCGCCTTCACCCTGCCGATGCGGTCGGCGAGGATGCCCGCCAGCGCGCCGCCGATCGCCGAGACGACGAGGGTGACGGTGGTCAGCAGACCGGTCTGGCCCTTGTCGAGGGAGAAGTAGGCGGCGATGGCCACCATCGACAGCGGCAGCGTGAAGAAGTCGTAGGAATCCAGGGCGTATCCGCCGAACGCGCCGCCGAAGGCGCGGCGGCCGCGCGGCCCGAGGGCTCGCAGCCAGGCGAACGCGCCCGTGTCGTCGGGCCGTTCGCCCTGGGTCTGCTGCTGGGTCTGTGTCGTGCTCATCTGCACCTCGCAGAGGGGGAGGCGTGCCTGAGGACGTGCTGAAGGACCGTGCGGTGTCGTCAACGTAGGGGATTGTTGAACGATCCGACAAGAGGTATGTCGTCACGTTCTTGTTTCCGCGAGGTACCTGCGATTGACTCGGCCGCGGACGACGGAGGGAACGGACACAGTGGGCGGAATCGACGAACTGGCGGACGACCGGGCGCTGCTCGGGCGGACCAGCACGGCGGAACGGGTGGCGGACATCCTGCGCACCCGCATCGCCGAGGGCTTCTTCCCGCCCGGCACCCGACTCTCCGAGGACAGCATCGGCGGCGCGCTCGGCGTCTCCCGCAACACGCTGCGCGAGGCGTTCCGGCTGCTCACGCACGAACGACTGCTCGTCCACCAGCTCAACCGGGGCGTCTTCGTGCGCGTCCTCGCGGTCGAAGACGTCGCCGACATCTACCGCACCCGCCGCCTCGTCGAATGCGCGGTCGTCCGCGACCTCGGGCAGCCGCCCTTCGTCCTCGACGGCCTCGCCGCCGCGGTCGAGGAGGGCGAGCGGGCCGCCCGCGCCGCGGACTGGAAGGGCGTCTCCACCGCCAACATCCACTTCCACCGCGAACTGGTCGCCCTGGCCGGCAGCGCGCGCACCGACGAGCTGATGCGGGGCGTCCTCGCCGAACTCCGGCTCGCCTTCCACATCGTCGACGACCCCCGCGGCCTCCATGAGCCTTATCTCGTACGAAACCGGGAGATTCTGGAAGCCCTGCTCGCCGGCGAACGCACGACGGCGGAACGCCTCCTGGCCCGCTACCTCGACGACTCCCGCACCCGCATCGTCGAGGTGTACGCCAAGGCGGTCGAGGAGCCGGAGAGCCTGGAGGCCTGAGCGGGGCGGTCGCACCCGGGGTACCACGTCCTGTTGCGCCGCGGGGTGCATCTGCGTCGTTTCGACCGTTGTCGGTGCGAGGACCTAATCTGTGCATCGTGACTTCGCCTGCCTCGACGGACCTCGTTCCGCCCCAGCTCAGCGCGGGGCCGCGGCCCGCGCAGGGCCCGGCCGCCGACGAAGGGCTCGCGCGGCGCCTCCGCGCGCTCGCGTGCACCGCGCCGCTGCACGACCTGGACACCCGCAAGGCGAACCTGGCCGGTGAGTACTCGGTCTACGCGATGGCCGAGGTCGCTCTTTCCGCCATCGACCTCGTCACGCTCAATATGGACTTCGACACCGGCGCCGACCACGAGCAGATCGTCGCCCGTCTCCTGCCCCGCGTCGCCGCCCAGGCCCCCGCCCGCCCCGCCGCCGAACATGAGCGCGTGGCCCGCTGGGTCCTGGAGAACCTGATCAACGTCGGCAGCGTCGACCGCGGCTTCCGCGCCGTCTACGGCACCTTCGGTGCCGACGGCGTCTACACCCGCCGCGACTACGACTTCAAGCTGATCGAAGAGGTCCCCGGCTACGGCGGAGGCGTCTACCTCCGCACGACCGACGAAGCGGTCAACGTCCTCGTCGGCGCCCTCGACACCGACGTCACGAGCGCACAGATAGCGGCTGAGGTGAAGCTCGAGGTCCTGATCAGCCGCGGCCGGCTCGCCGACGCCCAGCTGGCCGCCGAGCAGGCGCGCTACCGGACCGTGCAGTACGCCGAAAGCCTCCGCAGGACCCTGGAGGCGACCCGGCGCAACGTCCGCGCCGTGGACTGGCTGCAGGCCGTTCCGGACATGATCGCCGAGGCGCTGGACCACGTCGCCGACCGCTACCGCCACGAGAACGCGATCCTCACCAACATCCGCAAGGCCCGCGACGAGGCCGAGGACGCCGAGCACAAGCGCCGCGCCGCCGAGCTCGTCGACATCGTCAAGGACTGCATCCGCCGCCACACCCAGCTCCAGTCCCGCCTCCTGGAGGCCGGCCCGCTCTTCCGTGCCGAGCAGGACCGGCAGGCCTTCGCCGCGCCCACCTCGTACACGGGGATAGATCTGTACGGGCAGCTCGTCGCGCCGATCCTGCCGCTCCCCGTCGAGCAGGCGACCAGGGTCACGGACGCCTTCTTCGCCCGCGGCACGGGACTGCGCACGCCCGCCTCCGTACGCGTCGGGGACCTGGTCGAGATGCTGCTCACCCCGCCGGTCGAGCGGGAGCACCTCGGCGCGGAGATGCCCGAGCCGGACCTGATCGCCACCCCCGACGACAGCCGCTTCAGCGAGGAGCAGCTGGCGAGCGCGATGGAGCTGCTCGACCTGGAGTACGACGCCCCGCGCCGCCTCTCCGGCCTCCTCGCCGACGCTCGCCGCCGCGACCCCGACCTGCCGTACCTGGTCGCCCTCCTCGCCGTCCACGCGGCGAGCCCCCCGGTCGGCACCGCGTACCGCCAGGGCGAGGAGCGCCTGCTCTTCGCCGTCGACGACGGCACGCAGCTGGACGACCCGGAGTTCGGGGGCGCCGACTTGATAGTGGGTACGGCGCTCCTGGACGCACTCGGCATGGCGGCGGACCGCACGGAGGCCTCATGACCACGGACCGGGCGGAAACCGGGACGATGGCGCGGACCGCGCCCATGGACGGATTCCCGCCACCGGCCGAGGCGGCACTCGTCGACGGTTCTCCGTCGCCGGCCGTGGCCACGCAGGGGCACACGCCACTGGGCGACCGCGAGCCGGCAGCCGAGCCCCGGCTCCCGGCCGGGCCGTCGGTCGACGGGGTGGCGCCGGGCATCGGCGCGGTACCCGTCGCGGACGAGACCGCGTTCGTGTCCGGTCCTTCGGCGGCCGGGAGTGAGCTTGCGGCCGATGGTCTGCCCCCGGCCGAGCCCCGGCTCCCGGCCGAGCCCCGGCTCCCGGCCGAGCCCCGGCTCCCGGCTCAGGGCCTGCTCCCGGTTCAGGGCCCGCCCGCGGGCGAGAGTTCCCTCGAGGGGGAGGTCGGCGCGTCCGACGCCGGCTCGCTCCCGAGCCGTGAGGCTCCGGTCGCCGCAGAGGAGACGCCCGCCGCGCGCGGCGCCGCGCCCGTCATGGCCGTCGGGGTCGTGTCGGCGCCCGCGTCGGCGCGCCGGAGTCCGGCGCCCTTTGTGCGGGCCGTCCGGCTGAGCGCCCCCGCGGGCGCGTCCGGCGACGTCCCGCCCCGGCGGAAGGCGGTGCGCGTCACCCCGGTCCGCCTGCCCCTGCCGCGCCCCGTCCCCACCGCACCGCCGACCACCCCCACCGAGGAGCCCCAGCCGTGAGCGAACACCACGCCGAGCACGCCGACGCGTGGAGCGAGCCGGAGCCCCCGCACACCCCCGCCGCGCCCGCCGCCGTCACCCCCGCGGACGCCGCCGACGCCGCACGGCTCGTCTCGTTCGGGCTGCAGCCCAAGCTGCTGCCCGCCCGCGACGCCGAGTACGCCGAGCTGCTCCGGCGCTACCGCGAGGACCCCGCCTTCGCGCGCCTCGCCGACGCCGTCGCCACCGGCCTCGGACTCGTCGTCCTCGAGGTCTCCCCGCGCGCGGGCATGGCCGTCACCGCCGGCGAGGACTCCGTCTTCGCCGTCCGCATGGGCGACTACGCCCGCCGCGCCTCGACCGACTCCGCCGACCGGTTCCTGCACGGCCTCGCCCACCTCGCCGTCGCCGCCATGGCCTTCCCCCGCCCCGAGGACCTCGCCGACGACGGCTACATCGGCCGCCTCACCGTCAACGGCGTCGACTCCTTCGTACGCCAGGCCTGCCGTCGGCTCGAAGAGCGCGCCGAGGAGCAGGGCGAGAACACCGACCCCGCCTCCGACGCCCCCGGCCTGGAGGCCGCCTGGCGGATCTACGCCCGCCGCAGCTCCACCGGCGCCACCAAGGACGCCCGCCGTCTCGCCGGCTCCACGACCGGCATCGTCGGCAAGGCCGTCACCTTCCTCACCGAATCCGGGTTCCTCCAGCGCACCGGAGACGACGCCGGCGGCGCCTACCGCACCACCGCCCGCTATCAGCTCCAGGTGCGCGACATGGCGGGCAGCGCCGCCATGGCCGAGCTCCTCGACCTCGGCGTCGTCCCCGTCAGCGACGGCTCCGCGACCCTCCTCCCGCCGCCCGACGGCGACGACCTGGAGCTCGCCGCCGACGCCGGCCTGCCCTTCCACGCGTAACCGCCCCGCGCCACCGCCCCGCGTCATCACCGAACCAGTCGACGAGAGTCCGCCGCCATGTACGAGCTGTCCCGGGTCCGCCTCTACTCCATCGGTCCCGCCGGTGCGCGCTACGCCGACACCGTCCTGGACCTGCGCGGAGTCGGCGCGCCCGTGCCCCACCCCGCCCCCACCCAGGCGGAGTTCTTCGAGGAGGAGCCGGTCGGCCCGCCGCGCCGCCCCGCGCCCGCCGGCGTGCTCTTCCTGGAGAACGGCGGCGGCAAGTCCGTCCTCCTGAAGCTGATCTTCTCGGTCATGCTCCCCGGCCACCGCAACACCCTCGGCGGCGCAAGCTCCGGCGTGCTCCGCAAGTTCCTGCTCGCCGACGACTGCGGCCACGTCGCCCTGGAGTGGCAGCACACGCTCACGGGCGAGCTCGTCGTCGTCGGCAAGGCCAGCGAGTGGCGCGGCCGCCAGGTCTCCAACGACCCTCGGAAGTTCGCCGAGGCCTGGTACTCCTTCCGCCCCGGACCCGGCCTGAGCATGGACAACCTCCCGGTCGCCGAGTCCACCGCCGTCCGCGCGCCCGTCGAGGGAGCCTCCGGCGCGCAGGGCCGCCGCCGCACCATGAAGGGCTTCCGCGACGCCCTCACGGAGGCGGGAAAGGCGTACCCGCACCTGGAGGTCTACTGGGAGGAGATCCACGACCGCTGGAACGAGCACCTCGGCGACCTCGGTCTCGACCCCGAACTCTTCCGCTACCAGCGGGAGATGAACGCCGACGAGGGTGAGGCCGCCGGCCTCTTCGCGGTCAAGAAGGACTCCGACTTCACCGACCTGCTCCTGCGGGCCGTCACCGACACCCGTGACACCGACGGCCTCGCCGACCTGGTCGGCGGCTTCGGCAACAAGCTCGGCCGGCGCGCCGAACTGACCGCCGAGCGGGACTTCACCGCGGGCTCCGTCGACCTCCTCGGACGGATCGTCGAAGCCGCCGGGACCCGGGCACGCGCGCGTGACGTCCACGCGGCGTCCGAGCGCCGCACCCGTACGCTCGCCCGCCGCCTCTCCGCCCGCGCCACCGAGGAACGAGGCCGCACCGCCGAACTCGCCCAGCAGGTCACCTCCGCCGCGCACGCCGTCTCCGAGGCCGAGACCGCGCGCGGACGCAGCTCCCTCATCGCCGCCGAACTGGCCTACCGGCACGCCTCCCTGGCGCTGACCGTCGCCGAGAAGGGCGCCGCCTCCCAGCGCCGCGAGCTCACCGACGCCCGCACGCTGCACGCCGCCTGGCAGGCCGCAGAGGCCGTGCTCCGCAACCGGGCGGCCGGCGACCGCTCCGCGCGCGTCGCCGCCGCGATCCGCGAGGCCGAGCGTGACGCCGCGCCCGCGCTCGCCGCGCGCGCCAAGGCCGCCGCCGATCTCGTACGCGCCCTGCACGCCGCCGCCGAGGAGGGTGAGCGGCACGCGGCCGAGGAGGAGGAGCGCTCCGCGGCCCTCCAGGACGCAGGCGAGACCGCCCACCGCGACGCCACCGCTGCCGCCACCGAGGCCCAGCGCGCCCGCAGCGAGACCGGACACCTGCGGCAGCGCCTCGCCGAGGTCGAGCAGGAGACCGCCGAGGCGGTACGGGCGGGCTGGCTCGACGACACCGCCCCGGACGCCGACCCGGCACGCGCGGCCCTCGCCGCGAGCGACGCCGAGAAGACCACGGTCGCCGCCTGGGATGCGGCCCGCGACGCGGCCCGTACCGCCGCCGACCACGCCCGCGAGGCCGCGGCCGCCGAGTCCCGCGCCGAACTCGCCGCCGCCCGCGCCACGGACGCCGCCGAGGCGGCCGAGAACGCCTACGACGCGGAACGCCGCGCCGCCGAGTCCCTCGCCACCGACGCACGCCTGGCCGAACTCCTGAGCCTGCCGGCCGCCCGGTCGACCTCCCCGTTCCCGGGCCAGCGCGCGGGGGAGACCGACGGAGCGGGCACCGAGGGCCAGAGCGCCGTCAGCGGCCGCGGCCCGGACGCCGAGCCGGGCGGCCCCGGACGGACGACGGGGGCGCACGGAGTTCCCGGCCAGAACGGGCGAGGCATCGGCTCCGGCGAGCCCGGCACGGGCTCGGGCGCGGATGCCGCCCCCGGCGCCGCCTTCGGGCTCGCGGGCGCGCCGGACTCCGGTTCCGAAGGAACCCCCGGCCCGCTCACGGTCACCGAGTTCGACCGGTACGCCGACGAGCTCCGCCGACTGCTCGACCAGTCCATCGGCTCCGCCGAGCGTCAGCTCTTCGACCTGCGTACCGCCGCCGCCGACGACTCCCGCATCCTCGGCGCCCTCGGCGACGGCGGACTGCTGCCGCCGGGACCGGACGTGCTCGCCACCGTCGAGTACCTCGGCGAACAGGGCATCCCGGCGCTCCCGGGGTGGCGCTATCTCGCCCAGGCCGTCGACCCCGCCGACCACGCTGCCGTCCTGGCCGCCCGCCCCGAGCTGGTCGACGGCGTCGTGATCACCGACCCCGTCTCGTACGCCCGCGCCCGTGAGGTGCTGAGCACGGCAGCCCTGCTGCCGCGCTCCACCGTCGCCGTCGGCACCGCCGCCGCGCTCCTCGCGCCCGTACCGAGCCCGGACTCCGGCGAGGACACGGGCGTCTTCCTCGTCCCGCCGAACCCGGCCATGCACGACGAGCACGCCGCCGACGAGGAGCGGCACGCCCTGCGCGCCCGCGCCGTCGCCCGCGACGAGGAGATCCGCACGCTCGCGGCCCGGCTCACCGGCGACCGTTCGCTCGCCGCCCGGATCGGCTCGTGGCGAGCCGACTGCCCGCCCGGCATGATCGCCGAACTGGCCGCCGTCGCCGCCGCCGCGCGCGAGACCGCGGAGGCGGCCGCGGCCACGCTCGCCGAGGCCCGGACGGTACGGGCGGAGGCCGACGAGGCCGCCGCCGACGCCGCCCGCGTACGGGACGAACGCCAGGAGGCCGCCCAGCGCGCCCGCCGTGTCGCCGACGCCCTCGCCGGCCTGGCGTTCCGGCTGCGCGAGCGGTCCGCCTGGCAGGCCAAGCTCCGCGAACTGGCCGACGACGCCGCCGAGTCCGAGGCCCGCGCCCAGACCTGCCTGGAGCGGGCCCGCGCCGCCGACGAGGACCGCCGCGCCGCCCAGCGGGCCGCCGACGACGCCCACCGCACCGCTCGCGCCCTGCGCGCCGAACGGGCCGAGATCGCCGGCGCTCCCGACCAGCTCCCCGAGGAGGACGCGGCCGCGCCCCGTACCGCGCTCCCGACCCTCCGCGAGGCGTACCGCGCCGCGTCCCAGCTGTACGAGAAGGTCGGTGTCGGCGCCGACCTGCGCGCCGAACAGGCCCGCGCCGAGAGCGACGAGTCGGCCGCTCTCGCCGAGCTCGACCGCCTCACCAACAAGGTCCGCACCCGCGCCGAGCAGCTCCTGGAATCCACCGACGGCGCCGACGGCCCGTCCCGCCAGGCCGCGGCCGCCCGCGCCGAAGCCCTGGTCCAGATGCTGGAAACCCGCGCGTCCGAGGCGAGCGAGAAGCTCGGCCGGCTCCGCGGCGAGGCCGAACGACTGGCCCCCGAGGACGGCGAGTCGCACACCGACCTGCCCGAGGACCAGGTCCCCGCCGACGCCGAGCAGGCCCAGACCCTGCTCCGCACCGCGACCACCGAACTCGCCGCCCGTAGCGATGCCCTGGAAGCCGCGCGCACCGCGCACGCGAGCCTCCTGAGGGCCCACCGCGCCGCCGAGGACGCCGCGGGCGGCTTCGACGAGACCGCGGCGCTCCTTCGCGACCTGCTGCGCGACCACGGAGAGGACGAGGAGGACGGCCCGGAGACGTACCCCGGCACGCTGGAGGAGGCGCGGCACACCGCCGCCGAGGCCCGCCGCGCGCTGCGCGCCTGCGCCGCCGAGCTCTCCTCGGCCGACGCGGCGGTCCGCGAGGCCGGCGACATCCTCGTCCGGCACGCCAACTCCACCCGCTACGAGCAGGTCCGCACCCCGGCCCGGCAGCAGATCCGTGAACTGCCCGCCGCCGCGCTGCCCGAGCACGCGGGGAAGTGGGCCGAGGCGTTCGCGCCCCGCCTCCGGGTCCTCACCGACGAGCTGGAGCAACTGGAGCGCAACCGCGACTCCATCGTCGACCGGCTGCGCGGACTGGTGGAGTCGGCGCTGACCACGCTCCGCTCGGCGCAGCGCCTGTCGCGGCTGCCCGAGGGCCTCGGCGAGTGGTCGGGGCAGGAGTTCCTGCGTATCCGCTTCGAGGAGCCGGACCAGGCCACCCTCACCGAGCGGCTCGGGGAGGTCGTCGACGAGGCGACCCGCGCCGCCGTCAAGAAGAACTCCGACATGCGCCGGGACGGAATGTCCCTGCTCCTGCGGGGCGTTCAGGCCGCGCTCGAGCCGCGCGGCATCGCGGTCGAGATCCTCAAGCCGGACGCCGTGCTGCGGGCCGAGCGCGTACCGGTCGGGCAGATGGGCGACGTCTTCTCCGGCGGCCAGCTCCTCACCGCCGCCATCGCGCTGTACTGCACGATGGCCGCCCTGCGCTCCAACGACCGGGGCCGGGACAAGCACCGGCACGCGGGCACGCTGTTCCTCGACAACCCGATCGGCCGCGCCAACGCCACGTACCTGCTGGAGCTCCAGCGTGCGGTCTCGGACGCCCTCGGTGTCCAGCTGCTGTACACGACCGGTCTGTTCGACACGACCGCGCTCGCGGAGTTCCCGCTGGTCATCCGGTTGCGCAACGACGCCGACCTGCGGGCCGGGCTGAAGTACATCAGCGTGGAGGAGCACCTGCGCCCAGGGCTGCCGCAGCCGAGCGCGGAGGGCGAGGCGATTCACGGCGAGATCACCGCGACCCGGATGTTCCGACGCTCGCAAGTCGAGGAGTCCGTCCCGCAGTAGCAGCGCCGCGTACGAGAACGGCCCGACCCCCGAGAGGGGACCGGGCCGTTCTCCCGCCCAAGGCAGGGGCCCAAGGCAGTGGCCCGGGCCCAAGGCCCGCCTCGGCGCCCGCCCGAGGCCCCCGCCCGAGGCCCCCGCCCGAGGCCCCCGCCCGAGGCCCCCGCCCGGGGCGCCCGCCTCAGGCGGCCTCGGACAGCGCGTGCGTCTCCGTCCGTGCCGGCTTCCCGCTCCGCGCGGTCTCCGCGCCGCGCACCATCCCCGCTGTGCCGTGTCCCTGTTCGCCGTCCGGCACCTGTGCGGCCTTCCGCTCCCTGCGCCGCTCGCGCCTGAGCCGGCGCGCCGTACTGCTCGGCTCCGACACCACTCCGTTCCGCTGCCGCCAGACCTGGCGCGTCACCCACACATCGAGCACGCTCCACGTCGCCACGACCGTGCTGCCCACGGAGCTGAGCAGCATCGGAAACGCGAGCCACGAGTCGGTGACCGCGCAGAAGAAGGCGACCATGCCCTGTATGAGCGTCACCGACGTGAGCATCACGGCCCGCACCGCGGCGGTACGCACCGGGTCGGGCATCCGGCGCCGGCCCTTCTTGTCCTCCACCCACAACTGCCGTGCCGATTCCGCCTCGTGCACCATCGTCCTCGTCACTCCCCACCGCCGACCGTCCTCAGGGGCGGCTGCCCGTCTTGAGTGGCTTTACACGGACACACCCCGCCCCGTACACAATGACGCTCGGCGAAGGGAAAAGGTTTCCCCTCGTTCGCACCGGAACGAACAGTTCCAGCCATCCGCTGTACCCCCACTCGCACCGTCCCGCCACGTGTCCTGCGCCACAGTGGCGAATGCCAACTCCCTGAATACCGGGACATCTCATGATCAACGCTCACTCGAGAGGCTGAAAAACGTCCGGACGTGCCTTCGAGTTGGCTGTGATGCAGTAGTAGGCTCGCGCCGCCGTTTGTTGAATCCGATGGTTGACGCCATGTGTTGACGCTGTGAGTTGACGCCACGCGTCGCAAAGGAGGACCTCCGCGACGGGTGGAGGCCGAACTGGGGGAGGCCATGCGCTTTCGCGGGAAGTCCATCCGCCGGAAGATCGTGGCGTTGTTGCTGGTGCCGCTCGTGTCTCTCACCGGCCTCTGGGGCTTCGCGACGGTACTCACCGGCCGCGAGGCCGACCAACTCCTCGACGTCGGCTACATCGTCGAGAAGGTCGGCTACCCCATCGAGGACACCGCGCGCGTCATCCAGAAGGAGCGCCGCCAGTCCCTGATCTATCTGGCCGATCCGCGTGCCTCCGACTCCCTCACCACCCTGCGCGAGCAGCGCGAGGCCACCGACCGTCAGATCGCCCTCATCCGGCGGAACGCAGCGGACTCCGGCGTACGGGAGGAGATGCGGCCCCTCGCCTCGCAGCGACTCGAATCGCTCCTGACGGCGCTGGACGGCCTCGACGCGCTACGCCGCTCCGTGGAGAACCGCAGCATCGGCCGTATGCAGGCCCTCGACTTCTACAACCGCCTGGTCGACCCCTGTTACAGCTTCCTCATGACCCTCCACGCACTCGAGAACGTGGAGATGGACAAGCAGGGCCGCGCCCTCGTCGGCATCACGCGCGGCCGCGAAGCGCTCTCCCGCGAGGACGCACTGATCGTCTCCGCACTCATCTCCGAGCGCGTCACGGCCCAGGAGCTCCGCGCGATCAGCGATCTCGTCGCCCAGCGCAAGCAGTTCTACGAGGTGAACCTCGAAGTGCTGCCCACGGTCGAGCGCGAGAAGTTCGAGCGCTACTGGGGCAGTCCCGACACCGAGCCGCTGCGCCGCGCCGAAGAGGACCTGATCGCCGCCGGTCCCACCAAGAACCCGCGCGCCATCAGCGCGGAGCGATGGGAGGAGCGGGCGAACCCGGTCCTCGAGGACCTGGCGCGGGAGAACACCGCCGCGGGCGACCGCTACCAGGAGCGCGTCCAGCCCGCCGCCTACAGCGTGCTGCTCAAGGCAGGCATCGCCGGTGTCCTCGGCTTCCTCGCCCTGCTCGTCTCCGTAGTCGTCTCCGTACGCATCGGCCGCGAACTCGTCCGCGACCTGCGCCGGCTGCGCAAGGAGGCCCAGGAGGTCTCCGGCGTACGCCTGCCCAGCGTCATGCGCCGCCTTGCCGCCGGCGAACACGTCGACGTCGAGACCGAGGTGCCGCAGCTGCGGTACGAGCAGGACGAGGTCGGCCAGGTCGGCCAGGCCCTCAACACCCTCCAGCGCGCCGCCGTCGAGGCCGCCGTGAAGCAGGCCGACATGCGCCGCGGCGTCGCCGAGGTCTTCGTCAACCTCGCGCGCCGCAACCAGGTGCTGCTGCACCGCCAGCTCACCCTCCTCGACACCATGGAACGGCGCACCGAGGACACCGAGGAACTGGCCGACCTGTTCAGGCTCGACCACATGACCACGCGCATGCGCCGTCACGCCGAGGGCCTGGTGATCCTCTCCGGCGCCGCCCCCTCCCGCCAGTGGCGCAAGCCCGTCCAGCTGATGGACGTCGTACGCGCTGCGGTCGCCGAGGTCGAGGACTACGAGCGCGTCGAGGTGCGCCGCCTGCCCCGCCTCGGCGTGGGCGGCCCCGCCGTCGCCGACCTCACCCACCTCATCGCGGAACTCCTGGAGAACGCCACGGTGTTCTCGCCCCCGCACACCGCCGTCCAGGTGCTGGGCGAGCGGGTCGCCAACGGCTTCACCCTGGAGATCCACGACCGCGGCCTCGGCATGAACCCCGACGCCCTGCTCGACGCGAACCTCCGGCTGGCCGAGACCCCCGAGTTCGAGCTCTCCGACACCGACCGCCTCGGCCTCTTCGTGGTCAGCCGGCTCGCCCAGCGCCAGAACGTCCGTGTCTCGCTGCAGCCTTCGCCGTACGGGGGGACCACCGCGGTCGTCTTCATCCCGGCCGCGCTGCTCACCGACGCGCCCGAGACTCAGGGCGCCGGCTTCCGTCTGGACCGTAAGAGCCTCGACCGTGGGCTCGCGGACCGCGAGAAGGGCGAGCAGCCGGGGCGGCGTCCCGCCCTCACCCAGGTGCAGGGCGGCGCGCCCCGGGCCACCGGGGCGACGCGCTCCGCGGCCTCCTCACTCCTGGACGGCCCGCTCGACGGGCCCGTCGAGCTCGAACCACCCCTCGGAACCTCCGGCTTCGAGGAACTGCTCGACCCGTCCGCGGCGGACCTGGAGGACACCGAGAGCGAGCGCGGTGGCCTCTTCCGACCGCGTGACCACCGCCGCGGCCTCACCTCGGCCCCGGGCGCCGAGCAGCATCAGCAGACCCCGGACCAGACGCCGGAGCCGTCGTACGACCGGACGTCCGAGCGCGGCCCCGTGCCACTGCCCCGGCGCCGTCCGCCCACGCTCGTCGTCGACCACGGCCGCAGGATCGACGAGCCGGGCCGCGCCCACCCGTCCGCCGCCCAGGAGCCCACAGGCCCGAAGGGGACACCGCGCACCCTGGTACCCGTACCGCCGAACGGCCCGGTGCCGCCGGTCGGTCCCGTGCCGCCGGTCGGTCCCGTGGCTTCCAACGGCCCGGTAGCGCCGAACGGTGCCGTACCGTCCGACGGCCCCGCGCCGTTCGGCGGACTGCCCCGCCGGGTCCGCCAGGCGAGCCTCGCGCGCCAGCTGCGCGAGACGGGCGGACGCGACGACGACAAGACCTCCACCGGCACCACCGCCTCCGCCGGCACGGACTTCGAGCGCGACGCCGAGGAAGTGCGCAGCCGCATGGCGTCCATGCAGCGCGGCTGGCAGCGCGGACGACGGCAGAACGCCGAACCACCAGCACCAGGAACGACACCCGAGGGGGACGGTCGATGACCGCACCGAACGCCGCAGCAACCAACACCTCCGGAAACGCCAACGGCGAGCTGAACTGGCTCCTCGACGAGCTGGTCCAGCGGGTCGGATCCATCCGCAAGGCTCTGGTGCTCTCCAGCGACGGACTCTCCACCGGTGCCTCCGCGGAGCTGACCCGCGAGGACGGCGAGCACCTCGCCGCCGTCGCTTCCGGCTTCCACAGCCTCGCCAAGGGCGTCGGCCGCCACTTCGAGGCGGGCAGGGTCCGCCAGACCGTCGTGGAGCTGGAGGAGGCGTTCCTCTTCGTCACGGCGGCCGGCGACGGCAGCTGCCTCGCCGTCCTGGCGGACGCCGACTCGGACGTCGGCCAGGTCGCCTACGAGATGACACTGATGGTCAAGCGGGTCGGCGTCCACCTCGGGACGGCCCCGCGCTCCGGGCCGTCCGCCGGAGGGTGAGTGGGGGGACACCATGACTGACGGCACGACCGACGGCACGATCGACGCGGCCCCGCGGGAGCGCGCGCAGGCCCCGGCCCACCACTGGTTCGACGACGAAGCCGGGCCGGTGGTCCGTCCGTACGCGATGACCCGCGGCCGGACCAGCGCCGCGACCCGTCACCGCCTCGACCTGATCGCCGTGGTGGTGCCCGAGCCCGCCGCGGACGATCCCGGCCGCGACCAGACGCTCTCCCCGGAACACGTGGAGATCGTCGAGCGCTGCTCGGACGCACCGCAGTCGATCGCCGAGCTCGCCGCCGGACTCGACCTCCCCGTCGGGGTCGTCCGCGTCCTCGTCGGTGATCTCGTCGAGGACGAACTCGTCCATGTGACCCGCCCCGTTCCGCCGGCCGAGCTGCCGGACGTGAGCATTCTCCGCGAGGTGATCAATGGCCTTCGGGCGCTCTAGCCACAAGAAGCCCCTTGTCGAACCGGTGACGCTGAAGATCCTGGTCGCGGGTGGCTTCGGAGTGGGCAAGACGACGCTGGTCGGCGCCGTCAGCGAGATCAGGCCGCTGCGGACCGAGGAGATCCTGAGCGAGGCCGGCCGGCCCGTCGACGATCTCCACGGGGTCGAGAACAAGTCGACCACCACGGTGGCGATGGACTTCGGGCGGATCACCCTCCGCGAGGACCTCGTCCTCTATCTCTTCGGCACGCCCGGCCAGGACCGATTCTGGTTCCTCTGGGACGAGCTGGCACAGGGTGCGCTCGGGGCGGTCGTCCTGGCGGACACCCGTCGTCTCGAGGACAGCTTCGCGGCGATCGACTACTTCGAGCGGCGCGGCATCCCGTTCACGGTGGCGGTCAACTGCTTTGAGGGCGCCCAGCGGTTCCCGGCGGAGAGCGTGCGTGGGGCACTCGACCTGGACCCCGAGGTCGAGCTGCTGATGTGCGACGCGCGTGACCGGGAGTCCGTGAAGAACATCCTCGTGGCCGTCGTCGAGCACGCTCTCGTCCTGGCGGACCAGAGCGCCACGCCCGTCGCCACCTGACACGGGCCGTCGGTGGCCTCGGCGCACCGTGGCTTCAGCGCGCCTTTTGCGTCAGCGCACGTTGCGTCAGCCCACGGTGGCTTCGGCGCAGCTTGGCCTCAGCGCACCGCCACCACCGCCGACCCGTGCCCGAACAGCCCCTGGTTCGCGGTGATCCCGGTCCGCGCGCCGTCCACCTGACGGCCGCCGGCCATGCCCCGCAGCTGCCAGGTGAGCTCACAGACCTGCGCGATGGCCTGGGCGGGCACGGCCTCACCGAAGGACCCCAGGCCCCCGCTGGTGTTGACCGGGACGCGGCCACCGAGCGCCGTGACCCCCTCCCGTACCAGCTTCGCTCCCTCACCGGCCGCGCACAGACCGATGTCCTCGTACCACTCCAACTCCAACGCGGTGGACAGGTCGTACACCTCCGCCAGCGACAGGTCCTCGGGCCCGATCCCCGCCTCCTCGTACGCGGCCCGCGCGATCGACGCCCGGAAGCTGTCCGGCGCGGGGGAGACCGCCACGGCCGAGTCGGTCGCGATGTCCGGCAGGTCGAGGACGGCCTTGGGGTACGTCGGTGTGACGGTGGAGACCGCCCGGATACGGACGGGGTCCGGGTGCCCCCGCCGGCGGGCGAACTCCATGCTGGAGAGCACCAGGGCCGCGCCTCCGTCCGAGGTCGCGCAGATGTCGAGCAGCCGGAGCGGATCGGCGACGACGGCGGAGGCGGCCACCTCCTCGGCAGTCACCGCCTTGCGGTACCGGGCGAGGGGATTGAGCGCGCCCGCCGCCGCGTTCTTCACCTTGACCTGGGCGAAGTCGTCCACCGTGTCGCCGTACAGGGCCATCCGGCGTCGTGCGTAGAGCCCGAAGTACGCGGGGTTGGTCGCCCCGAGGACCCGGAAGCGCAGCCAGTCGGGATCGTCGGGCCGTTCCCCGCCCGCCGGGGCGAAGAAGCCCTTGGGCGCCGCGTCCGCGCCGACGACGAGGACCACGTCTGCAAGTCCGGCGAGGATCTGGGCCCGCGCGGCGCCGACGGCCTGTGCCCCGGAGGCGCAGGCCGCGTACACGCTCGTGACGCGCGCCCCCTGCCAGCCCAGCGCCTGGGCGAAGGTCGCCCCCGCCACGTACCCCGGATACCCGCACCGCATGGTGTCGGCGCCGACCACCGAACCGATGTCCTGCCAGCCCAGCCCGGCGTCCGCGAGCGCGGCGCGGGCCGCCGCGGTCCCGTACTCGACGAAGCTGCGGCCCCACTTGCCCCAGGGGTGCATCCCGGCCCCCAGTACGGCGATGTCGTTCATGACCGCTCCTCCGCCACGCGCGCGTGCACCGGCTTCCAGTGCCAGGTGGTCCAGGTGTGCGCGTCGTCCTCGTTGAGGACTCCCGGCACCACCTCGACCTCCATGCCGACGGCGAGGTCCGCGGTCCGCACTCCGGGCGCCGCCTGCCCGAGCACCACCATCGCCTCGGCCTCCAGCTCCACCGCGACCAGGGTGTACGGGTCCCAGGGCGCGTCCGGATCGGAGACGTAGGGCGCGGGCGGGCGGTAGCGACCGTCGGTGTACGACCAGACGCGGCCGCGTCGGGAGAGCGGGGTCTCGACGAGCTCGCCGCCGCCCGGACACCCGGGATTGCGGCACCAGGAATCCTCGCGGGGGAAGAACACCGAGGCACAGGCCGTACAGCGGGTGCCGAGCAGCCGGAAGTCACCGCCCTCCCCGCCGTCGCCTGTGAACCATCCGGCCACCACCGGTCTGCGCGTCCGTGCCACGAAGGCCCTCCCCGACTCCGGGATCCACTGAATCTGACGAAGCGTCAGAAGTCTGCCATGGATGCCGCGCGCTGAGAACCGTACGGACCCTTGTCGCGTCCCTAGGTACGGAACGGGCGGCCGGGACCCACGGGGGTGGTCCCGGCCGCCCGTCATCCGCCGGAGATCAGTGACCGGCCACCGACCGCCGCGCCACCGGGAAGTCGAAGAACGTGCTCGGGAACGGCTCCGGCTTGAACGTGAAGTGCCACCACTCCTCGGGCAGGTTCACGAATCCCTGCTCCGCCAGCGTCCCCTTCAGGAGCTGCCGATTGGCCCGCTGCGCCCCCTGTATCCGAGGATCGTCGGTGTGCGACAGCGTGTCGAAGCAGTCGAAGCCCGTCCCCATGTCGACGGAGTTGTCCGGGAAGCGCCGGTCCTGCGGGGCGTAGCACTCCACCAGCTTCTCGCCCGGCACATACGGGCGGGTGGGCGCCGCCGGCAACTTCACGATCGTCAGGTCGACCGTCGAGCCGCGACTGTGCCCGGACTTCTCCGCGATGTAACCGTCCGCGAACAGCCTCGACTTGTCGACCAGGGGGTAGAACTCCCTCTTCATCCCCTCGTCCTGGAGATCCTCCGCCCAGCGCACGAAGTGGTCGACCGCCCGCTGCGGCCGGTAGCAGTCGTAGACCTTCAGCGAGTAGCCCCGTGCAAGCAGCTTCACCTGGGCGCGATGCAGCGCCTCGGCGGCCGGACGGGTCAGGATGCACAGCGGCTGGCGGTAGCCGTCGACCTTCTCGCCCACGAAGTTGTGCACTGTGGTGTAGCGCATCTCCTGAATGATCGTCCGGTCCACCGAACTCAGCGCCACGAACTCCTTCGGAGCCTTCGGCTCCGGCCTGGCCTGCGCGGACGGTACGGCGGCGGTGGCGGCGAGCAGACCGGCGGACGCCAGCACACCGACGGTACGGAATACGGAAGCAAGTCCTCTCATGTGCACCGTCTATCAGTTCCGCGGGGCACGGGAAAGAGTGATCGCATACGGTCCTGTCGTGAAGGACTCCTACTGCTCCAGCTGCGGCGCCCGTTACGCCGAGACCGCCGACTGGCCGCGCACCTGTCCCGCCTGCGGCTCCGTCGCCTACCGCAACCCACTGCCCGTCGCCATCGCCCTGCTCCCCGCAACGGACGTGCGAGGAACGGGACTTGTCGTCATCACACGCACGATCGAACCCGCCAGGGGCGAAGTCGCGCTCCCCGGAGGCTTCATCGACCACGCTGAGGACTGGCGCGACGCCGTCGTCCGCGAGCTGCGCGAGGAGACGGGGATCGAGGCTCCGGCGGGAGAGGTACGGCTCGCCGACGCCCTGAGCTCCCCGGCCGGACACCTCCTCCTCTTCGGCCTGCTCCCGCCCCGCCCGGCCGCCGAACTGCCACCCTCCGCCCCCACGGACGAGACCACCGGATGGCACCTGCTCCACGACCCGGCCGAACTGGCCTTCCCCCTCCACACGGAGGCGGTACGACGCTGGTTCGCGGGGAGGTACACCTACGGAAGCTGAGGGCGATCAGTACGGGATTCCTCGGGATCCTGAGGAACCCCGAGGGCCGTCACTCCGCCAGGCCCCGCACCCGCACCGGAAGCGCCACCTCCTCCGAACCCCCGTCCGTCACCCGCTCCACCACCACCCGGCCGTCCACGAGCCGCGACGCGTACCGCTCGATCTCGGCCTTCTCCCAGCCGTCCCCGGTGTCCCGTACGACGAGCCCACCGCCCGTCCGTCCGGCCGCCGGCGCCCACACCTCCAGCTCGAGACCCCCGTCCGCACCCCGCACGGGAATCACCGCCCCCGCACGGGCGAGCACCGGGATACGGGACGGGGGCGCGTCGAGGAGGACCTGCCCCGGCCCCTCGTACGCGCGCCCCGTCGCCGTGTCGTACCAGCGCCCGCGCGGCAGCCGCACCGCACGCCGGTCCGCGCCCCGGGCGAGGACCGGCGCCACGAGCAGCGCGTCGCCCACCAGGAACGCGTCCTCGCAGTCCCGCAGCGCACGGTCCTCCGGAGCGCCCCACCACACCGGCCTGACGTAGGGCGCGCCGGTCAGCCGGGCGAGCTGGGCGAGGGTGACGAAGTACGGGCGCATGCGCTCCCGCTCGACGAGCGCCACGCGCGCGTGCTCCAGGACCTCGGCACCGAACTCCCACGGCTCACGCCGCCCCGCGTCGATCGCCGCGTGCGTGCGGAACAGCGGCAGCCACGCCGCCAGCTGGAACCACCGCAGGAACAGCTCCGGCGACGGACTCCCGTCGAAGCCGCCGACGTCCGGCCCCGAGTAGGGCACCCCGCACAGCCCGAGCCCCAGCACCAGCGACAGGGACGCCCGCAGCCCCGGCCAACCGGTCGACACGTCACCGGACCAGGTCCCGCCGTATCGCTGCATCCCGGCCCAGCCGGAGCGCGAGAAGAGGAACGGCCGCTCGTCCGGCCGCAGCCGGCGCAGCCCCTCGTACCCGGCCCTCGCCATCGTCAGGCCGTACACGTTGTGCGCCTCGCGATGGTCGCCACCCCGCCCATCGAGGGCGTGCCGGGACGAGCGCGGCAGCGTCTGGTCCCCGAACGGGGAGAAGGAGACCGGCTCGTTCATGTCGTGCCAGATCCCGGAGAAGCCCTGCGCGAGCCGCTCCTCGTACAGGCCGCCCCACCACTCCCGTACCGCCGGATCGGTGAAGTCCGGATAGGCGCACTCGCCCGGCCAGACCACCCCGTGCACCTCGCTCCCCCGCCCGTCGCGGACGAACGCGCCGGCCGCCGAACCACTGTCGTAGACCGGGTTCCCCGGCTCCGCCTTCACCGCCGGGTCCACGATCGACACCAGCCGCACCCCCTGCTCCCGCAGGTCGCCCGCGAGCCCCGGCAGATCGGGGAACCGCTCGCGATCCACCGTGAACACCTGGTGCGCGTCGTAGTGGTCGATGTCCAGATGCAGCACCGACAGCGGAAGCCCCCGCTCGCGGTAGCCGTCCACCACCCGCCGCACCTCCTTCTCGCTGCCGAACCCCCAGCGCGCGTGCTGGGGACCCAGCGCCCAGGACGGCGGCAGCGCCGGGGCGCCCGTCAGGGCCGCCCAGCCGTGCAGCACGCGCGCGGGAGTGCCGACCACGACCCAGCAGCGCAGCGGCCCGCCGCCCATCCGGACCTCGCTCGTCCCCGGCCGGTCGTGTCCGGAACCCGCGCCCTCCTCGCCTTCGGTGAGGGTGACGCGGCCGTCCCAGGAGTTGTCGTGGAACGCCAGATGCGTGCCCGCGTCCGAGACGACGAACTGCACCGGCATCGTGATGTACAGCGGATCGTCGCCGGGGGAGAAGCTCCCCTTGGGGTCGGTGTTCCACAGCCGGTACGAGCCGTCGCGCAGCCGCGGCCCCGACGCCCGCCCGCCGAGCCCGAAGAACCGGGCATCCGCGGGCACCTCGCTGCGCTGCACCCAGCGCGCGGGCCCACCCGAGACCGGCTCCCACCAGCGCGGCGGAAGATCCCGGCGCAGCACCACACCACCGGGTGTACGGATCTCCACCGCCCCGTGCCGGGACACCGCGACCGTCACCCGCTCCGACACCACCCTCCAGCCGCCGTCGGTGTCCGGTTCCAGCTCGGCCCGCGGGTCCGGCTCGGGCGGCTCACCGGCCAACGCGTACGACGGGAGAGCCTCCGCCCCGTCCCAGCCCCAGAAGACCGTGCCCCCGGCCGACACACTGATCCGCAGCTCGGAACGGGCGAACCGGACGATCCCCCCGCCCGGCAGCGGCTCCGCCTCGCCCACCGGGCCCGGCACCCGGGCCCGCTCCGTCCCTCTCGGCGGCAACCCCCACGCATCCGTACGACGCTGCCGCCACGCCGAACGCACCGCCCGCAACCCCTGCACCGATCCGAACACCCTCACCGAACGCACCAGCTCACGACCGTCCATGCAGCTCACCCTGCCATTCGGCGGGGCCCGCGCGCGGTTCGTTCAACTGCCGTTCACCCGTGGTGGGAGCACATATTCAGACGTCCGACCATGGGCGGGGAACCCTGGTGCGAAAGACGATCACATGGCATCGTCCCTGTCAGCCGCGTCACGCGCACACCCCAGCTCGTGCGCGCGACACACGCAGACCCGCGTACGCCCAGGGAGAGCCGCCGCATGACAACAGCGCACACCGAGCCGCTCTGGCAGCCGGACGAGGAACGCATCGCCGCCGCAGCGGTCACCCGCTTCCAGTCCTGGGCCGCCGAGCGCCACGGAGCCCCGGCCGAGGGTGGATACCCGGCCCTGCACCGATGGTCGGTGGACGAGCTGGAGTCGTTCTGGCAGGCCGTCGCCGAGTGGTTCGACATCCGCTTCTCCACCCCGTACGAGCGCGTCCTCGGCGACCGCTCGATGCCCGGCGCCGAGTGGTTCCCGGGAGCCACCCTGAACTATGCCGAGCACGCCCTGCGCGCCGCCGCCGAGCGACCCCACGACCCGGCTCTGCTCCATGTGGACGAGACACAGGGGCCGCGCCCGATCTCCTGGGCCGAGCTGCGCCGCCAGGTCGGCTCGCTCGCCGCCGAACTCCGCGCCCTGGGCGTCCGTCCCGGCGACCGTGTCAGCGGGTACCTCCCGAACATCCCGGAGGCCGTCACCGCCCTCCTCGCCACAGCCGCCGTCGGCGCCGTGTGGACCTCCTGCGCACCCGACTTCGGCGCACGCAGCGTCCTGGACCGCTTCCAGCAGGTGGAGCCGGTCGTCCTGTTCGCCGTCGACGGCTACCGCTACGGCGGCAAGGAGCACGACCGCCGCGAGACGGTCGCGGAGCTGCGCGCGGAACTGCCCACCCTCCGCGCCGTGATCCACATCCCGCTCCTCGGCACCGAGCCTCCCGAGGGAGCGCTCGCCTGGTCGGACCTGACCGCCGCCGACGTGGAGCCGGTCTTCGAGCAGGTGCCGTTCTCCCACCCGCTGTGGGTGCTGTACTCCTCCGGTACGACGGGCCTGCCCAAGGCGATCGTGCAGTCCCAGGGCGGCATCCTGATCGAGCACTTCAAGCAGCTCGGCCTGCACTGCGACCTGGGCCCCGAGGACGTGTTCTTCTGGTACACCTCCACCGGCTGGATGATGTGGAACTTCCTCGTCTCCGGCCTGCTCACCGGCACCACCGTCGTCATCTACGACGGCAGCCCGGGCTACCCCGACACCGGCGCCCAGTGGCGCGTCGCCGAACGGACCGGCGCGACGCTGTACGGCACCTCCGCCGCGTACGTCATGGCCTGCGCCAAGGCGGACGTCCACCCGGCGCGTGACTTCGACCTCTCGGCGATCAAGTGCGTCGCGACCACCGGCTCCCCGCTCCCGCCCGACGGCTTCCGCTGGCTGCACGACGAGGTCAGGGAAGACCTGTGGATCGCCTCGGTCAGCGGCGGCACGGACGTCTGCTCCTGCTTCGCGGGAGCGGTCCCGACCCTCCCCGTCCACATCGGCGAGCTCCAGGCCGCCGGCCTCGGCACGGACCTGCAGTCCTGGGACCCCTCCGGCAAGCCGCTGATCGGCGAGGTCGGCGAACTGGTCGTCACCAACCCGATGCCGTCCATGCCGATCCATTTCTGGAACGACCCGGACGGCAGCCGCTACCGCGACAGCTACTTCGAGATGTTCCCCGGCGTCTGGCGCCACGGCGACTGGATCACCATCACGGACCACGGCTCTGTCGTCATCCACGGACGCTCCGACTCCACCCTGAACCGCCAGGGCGTACGGATGGGCAGCGCGGACATCTACGAGGCCGTCGAACGGCTCCCGGAGATCCGTGAATCCCTCGTCATCGGCCTCGAAGAGCCGGACGGCGGCTACTGGATGCCGCTCTTCGTGCACCTCACGGAGGGCGCGACCCTGGACGAGGCGCTGATCAAGCGCATCAAGCAGACGATCCGCACCGAACTGTCCCCTCGCCACGTCCCCGACGACATCATCGAGGTCCCCGGCGTCCCCCACACCCTCACGGGCAAGCGCATCGAGGTCCCCGTCAAGCGCCTTCTCCAGGGCACCCCGATGTCCAAGGCGGTCAACCCGGGCTCGGTCGACAACCTCGACCTGCTCGCCTTCTACGAGAAGCTGGCACGCGACCGGGCGAAGTGAGTCATTCCGTAGGGGGTGGGGAAGTTCCCGGGTAGTCCCAGGGAGTCCCACCCCCTACGGGGGAGCGCCCCTACCCCCCGTACGTCGCCTGTGCCTCGCCCAGCACCTCGGCGAAGTCCGAGGCCAAGCGCCCTGCCGCCTCCACCCCCAACGCCGCCGTCGTGATCCGCACCGCCGTCGGCGTCGCGATACGGAACCGTGCCCCGGCCGCGACCCACCACCCCCGCGTCCGCAACCCGTTGACCACGGCCGACTCGTCCCGCACCGGCACCCACACGTTCAGCCCGCTCGACCCGACCGCCGCGATCCGGTGGCCCGCCAGCGCGTCGATCAGCGCCGTGCGCCGCGACGTGTACGCCGCCTCGCCGGCCGCCACCAGCCGCGCCACCGACCGGTCCGTGAGCAGCCCGGCCACCGTCTCCTGCAGGACGTGACTGACCCAGCCGGACGTCATGAGCATCCGCCCGTCGTGCCGTGCCAGCGTCGCCGCGTCACAGGCGAGCCCGGCCCACCTGAGGTCGATCCCCAGGTGCTTGGACGCGGTCCGCACCTGCGCCCACCGCTCGAGACCGGCTGCCGCCAGCGTGAAGGCCGGCGCCCCCGCGATGTCGGCGTTGTGGTCGTCCTCGACGACGAGGACCGTCGGGAACTCCCCGAGTACCGCCACCAGTTCGTCCCGCCGTGCCTCGGTGAAGTACGCACCAGTCGGACACTGCCCCCGCGGGCTGCACACCACTGCCCGGGCTCCGGCGCGCAGCGCGGTCCGCAGGGCGTCGGGCACCAGACCCTCGCCGTCCACGGCGACCGGCACCATCCGCAGCCCCAAGGCCGGTACCAGGTCCAGCAGATGGTGGAACCCGGGATCTTCGACCGCCACCGCGTCGCCCGGCCGCAGCTCAGTGGAGAGCAGGCGCGCGATGCAGTCCAGCGCGCCGTGCGCGAACGTCACATGGTCCGTCGGCACCCTGTCCCGCTCGAACCAGGCCCGGGTCAGCTCCTCCAGGGCCGACAGGCGGGGCGCCGCACGGTGGGATCCGTACACAGGCCGCACCAGGGCGGGCGGCCGCAGATCCGGCATGAACGCGGGGTCGGGATGGCCGCCCGCGAGATCCACCAGACCGGAGGGGACCCGCGGCGGCCGCCGCGAGGCCACCGACGGCGCCTCCGCGACCACGGTCCCGCCCCGCCCGCGCGTCATCACGACGCCCCGCTGCCGCAGTTCCTTGTAGGCGGTGGCGACCGTGCCCGGGCTGACCCCGAGCTCGTCCGCGAGCCGGCGTACCGGAGGCAGCGCGTCCCCCGGCCCGAGCCCGCCCTCGGCCACGGCCTGTTCAACGGACGCGGCAATCCCCTTGGCCGTCGTCCCGACAATCGAATATTGTGTTGCCACGTACTGAACTATGTATCAATACAAAGCTCAGGTCAAGGGGGAAACCGAGTGAACCGCCGAACTCCGTGGCACAGCACCGTCCTCAACCGCATTCCCGGCGGCCGCGACGGCCGCCGGATGCTCATCGTCAGCATCATCGACAAGACCGGCACCGGCCTGTGGGCCGGCTGCACCGTCCTCTACTTCACCTACGTCTCAGGCCTCGGCCTCGGTCAGGTCGGCCTCCTCATGACGATCTCCGGCGGCGTCGGCATCGCCGGCGCCCCGCTCGCCGGACGCCTCGCCGACCGCTTCCCCCTCGTCCGGATCATCGTCGGCGCCCAACTCATGCGCGCCGCCGCCCTCCTCGCCCTCCTGAGCACCGACAACTTCCTTCTGCTCACGCTCTACTCCGCCCTCGGCGCCCTCCCCGATCGCGCCGGCAGCGTCCTCATCAAGCTGTACGCAGCCCGCCTCGCCGGACCCGACCGCGTCCGCTACCAGGCCATCCAGCGCACCACCGTCAACATCGGCTGGTCCATCGGCGGCCTCGGCGCCGCCGCCGCACTCGCCACCGGCAGCACGAGCGCCTACGGTGTGCTCCTCATCGGCAACGTCCTCACCTACTTCGTCATCGCGGTCCTCACCCTGCGCTGCGACGAACCCCCCGCCCCCGCCCGCGTCGCCGCCACCTCCGCGACATCCGGCGACCGAGGGCCCGCCAAGCCGACCAACCCCTGGCGCGACCGGACCTTCCTCGGCTACACGGCCACGGAGGCCGCCCTCTTCCTCGACGACACGATCCTCCAGGTCGCCATCCCCCTCTGGATCGTCCACGCCACCTCAGCGCCCGTCGGGCTCGCCCCGCTGCTCCTGGTCCTCAACACCGTTCTCGTCGTCGCCTTCCAGGTCCCCCTCGCCCGCTTCGGTGCCACCACCCACGCCGCCCGGCGGCTCCTTGTCCCACTCGCCGGCCTCTTCGTCGTCGGCACGCTCGCCCTCGCCGCCTCGGCCGCAGGCGAACGCCCCCTCGCCATCTCGGCCCTCGTCATCGCGGTCATCGCCCTGAGCTTCGCCGAGATCATCCACGCGACCGCCTCCTGGGAACTCTCCGTCGCCCTGGCCCCCGCCGAGGCCCAGGGCGCCTACCTCGGCGTCCACGGCCTCGCCCACTCCACCCAGCGATTCGCCGGCCCCCTCCTGATCACCGGTGTGATGTCGGTCGGCGCGATCGCCTGGCCCCTCCTCGGCCTCGGCCTCGTCGCCGCGGGTGCCGCGCAGCACCGCCTGATCCGTGACCGGATCACCAAGCCGTCACTGTCAGTGGCGCCGGTTACGGTGAGTGAGCACTGATCGACAGCGCTCAGGGGGAGACATGACACGACCCGGCACCACCACATCCCTGCGCCGCGCCCTGCGCCGCGAGGTCCCCAGCACCGTCGGCCTCCTCGCCGACGAGGAGGACTTCACCGCCATGCGCCGGTACGACACCTTCGCCTTCGACGACCACCCGGCCTACCTCCGCCAGATCGAGGGCCTGCTCAAGGCACTCGCCGGCCAGGGCGGGCACACCACCGTGGCCCTCTTCGACCCCGAGGAGTACGCGCAGTACTGCGACGACGCAGGCCTCGACCCCGACCGCCCAGCCAGCCGCAGCCGCTTCACCGCCGAACTGGCCGCCACCGGAGCCCGCATCCCCTACACCGGCCAGCCCATGACCACCCTCGTCCCCACCCTCATCGACGCAGCCGTCCGCCGCGCCACCTGGGAGTACGCCGCCATGCTCCTCACCGACACCGGCGACTGCGCCGACTGCGGACAGGACATCGGCCGCGCCGCCTTCGACCGAGCCTCCCACCTGCTCATGCGACTCCTCGAAGGCGCCGGACCCGGCACCCACCACCTCGTCTGCAGCGTCCCCGCCGCGGACGAACAACTCCTCGCGGTGCTCCACGCCACTCGCGACCAGGACGGCCCCGCCCACCTCGACAGCGGCGCCGGAGCCGAATTCGCCACCGTCCTCGCCGCCGGCATCGCACACGACAGCCCCGGGGGAGTTGTCCTGCGCACCACAAGGCCCGGAGCACGCGACAGCCTCCACGGCTGGCGCCTCACCCAGGGCACCCTGCACCCCCTCACCGAAGCCGAGGTGTTCAGCGCCTACTGCACCGACGCCCACACCGGAGACCCACTCCCACCCGAACCCCACGTCGACTACCGCGCCGGCTTCCCCGTCACCCCCGAGGACGACGACTGGCCCACGCACCACTGACGCCGAAGGGGCTTCCCGCCACACATGTGACGGGAAGCCCCTTCAACAACCACGACGTACCGGGGTCACTCCCCGGACAGCACCGCCTGCGCGGCCACCCGGGCCTCCTCGGCCGTGTCCGCCGCGCGAGCCGCAGCCGCGGCACGCTCACACTGCGCCAGCGTGTACTTCGCGAGCGTCGCCCGCACATACGGAATCGACGCGGCACCCATCGACAGAGAGGTGACCCCCAGACCCGTCAGCACACAGGCCAGCAGCGGATCCGAAGCGGCCTCACCACAGACACCACAGCTCTTGCCCTCTGCCTTGGCCGCCTCGGCGGACAGCGCCACGAGGTCGAGCAGCGCCGGCTGCCACGGGTCCTGCAGCCGCGACACGGCTCCGACCTGACGGTCGGCGGCGAAGGTGTACTGCGCCAGGTCATTGGTGCCCAGCGACAGGAACTCCACCTCCTGCAGGATCGAACGCGCCCGCAGAGCGGCGGAGGGAATCTCCACCATCGCGCCGAACTTCGCCCGCAGCCCCGCCTCACGGCACGCATCGGCGAAAGCCCTCGCGTCCGTACGGTCGGCCACCATCGGCGCCATGACCTCGAGGTACACCGGCAGACCCTCGACGGCCTTCGCCAGCGCCGTCAGCTGCGTCCGCAGCACCTCGGGGTGGTCGAGCAGCGAACGCAGACCCCGCACACCCAGCGCCGGGTTCGGCTCGTCCGCCGGCGTCAGGAAGTCGAGCGGCTTGTCCGCACCGGCATCCAGCACCCGCACGACCACACGACCCTCGGGGAACGCCTCGAGCACCTTGCGGTACGCCTCGATCTGCTTCTCCTCCGACGGAGCCTTCTTGCTGTCGTCCAGGAAGAGGAACTCCGTACGGAACAGGCCGACGCCCTCGGCCCCCGCCTCCACCGCGGCCGGCACATCAGCCGGACCACCGACATTGGCCAGCAGCGGCACCTTGTGCCCGTCCGAGGTCGCGCCCGGACCGCTGGACGAGGCGAGCGCGGCCTTGCGCTCGGCGGCCGCCGCCGTCATCCGCTCCTTACGCTCCTCGGTCGGGTTCACGAAGAGCTCGCCCGTGGAACCGTCCACCGCGATGACCGTGCCCTCGCCGATCTCACCGGCACCCGGCAGAGCCACCACGGCCGGCACACCCAGCGCCCGCGCGAGAATCGCGCTGTGGCTGGTCGGCCCGCCCTCCTCGGTCACGAAACCGAGGACGAGCGCCGGGTCGAGCAGCGCCGTGTCCGCGGGAGCGAGGTCCCGCGCGATCAGCACGTACGGCTCGTCGCTGTCCGGCACACCCGGCATCGGCACGCCCAGCAGGCGCGCGACAATACGGTTCCGCACGTCGTCGAGGTCGGCGACACGTCCCGCCATGTACTCACCCGCGCCCGCGAGCAGCTCGCGGTAGTGGGAGAAGGCGTCGTAGATACCGCGCTCTGCCGTGCTGCCGACCGCGATCCGGCGGTCGACGTCGGCGATGAGCTCCGGGTCCTGGGCGATCATCGCCTGGGCTTCCAGCACATGCTGTGCCTCGCCCCCGGCCAGATTGCCGCGCGCAATGAGGTCGGCTGCCACAGCTTCCACGGCCTGGCGGGCGCGCCCCTGTTCGCGCTCCGCCTCCTCGGCGGGAATCTGCTTGGCCGGCGGCTCCAGAACCGCCGTACCCATGTGCCGGACCTCGCCGATCGCCACTCCGTGGCTGACGCCGACGCCTCGCAGCGTTGTCTCCATCTCACCCGTCTCCGATAGAGCGGCGGCATCGGGCCGCCGCGATGAATGTCGAACTCGTGGTCGTCACGAGGACGACGCCGGCCTCAGTTCCAGCTGAAGAGCTGGTCGTCGGCCTTC